>CAYOYW010000077.1:0-2550 GCA_964408305.1 uncultured Candidatus Saccharibacteria bacterium | reverse complement strand
GATTCGCGGATGGCGTGCTCGCGCAGGTCGCCCTGCACCAGTTCCTGGTACACCAGTTCCCAGTACAGATCAGACAGGCGGCGCAGGGATTCCTGTCGGGCTGCGTCATCGACAGGGGCATCGGACGCTGAACCATCGGCCTGCAATGCCGACAGTTCCTGGTCAATGGCTTGGTTGATGCGCTTTTCCAGCGAATCGAGCATGCCGTAGGCCAGCAGGCGCAGGTCTTCGCTGGGGTCGCTGAGCACCGAGCGCAGCAGGGGCGATGCAGTGCGGCCCGACACATACTGCAGGGCCACCATGGCGCGCATGCGCGCCTGGATGGGGGCGCCGCTGTTGCCCAGGAACGAGCGCAAGCCCGCATGGCGGAAATTGCCCTGGCGGTGCTGGTGCAGGTCAAATTCAGGCAACTGCACGGATTCAAAATCCGCCCCCACATGGGTGCGGCCCAGGTAGTGCAACGACAGCGCGCCCACCACCACGCCCAGGAAACCGGCCACCGGCACGGCATAGCTGCAAGCCACGATCAGCAGCAGCGCTGGCACGCGCGGGCGCGCGCGCTCGCTGGGCAGCAGCGGCAGCAGGAACAGCGCCAGCAGTGCGCAGGCCACGGCGTGCAGCAGCAGGTAGCTTGCCAGCGCATGGTCCGAATAGCCCTGCAACAGCGGGCCGCTCCAGGCGCCCACTTCCAGCAGCAGGGCCGACAATCCGAGCTTGGGATTAAGCATGGGCCATTGCGTGCAGGCGTTGCAGCGTGGTCACGGGGGACTGTGCGTCCAGCGGCATGACCTGCGGAAAGATACCGGCCTGTGCCATGCCCTGGCCGCTTTTCTGCTGAAGCCAGGTTTCCAGGCGTGCGATGTAGCCCTCGGCCGTGGCCGCATTGCCCAGGGGCATGAGGATGGCCAGCAAGGTGCGCTGCGCGCCAGGGATTTCCCAGATTTCGTCCAATTCGCGCTTGAAGCGGTGGATCTGGGCCGGCACGTCCTGTTCCACGGCGCGGGGCAGGCATTCCAGCACCACCACGATGCTGCTGACCTGTGTGCTTTGCTGCATGTGGGCCAGGCGCTGTGCCTCAAAGGCAAAGGCCGGCGGGCAATTGGGCAATCGCGCCATGATGGGCTGTGCCAGGGCCTGCATGGACAGCCCGTCGGTGTAGTACCCCAGCAGCAGGTTGATGGTTTGCAGGTTCTCCGTCTGCAAGGCAAAGAACGGCATTTCGGTGATGGCCAGCAGCCCATAGACCTCGCCTGCCAGGTCGAGCAGCGGCGCCACCGCAAGGTAATGCGAGGTCTGCCCGCCCGCCAGTGCCTGGCTGATGTGGCACAGCCGGTGCGTTTCCAGGGCCTGGCGCACCAGCGGGTCTTGCGCGAGCAGGGGGGGCGGGCTGCCCAACGCGGCCAGGCACTGGGCATCGGCAAGGTCTTCGTGGACGGCGTAAACACCTGCGGATTCCAGCTGGCAATACTGTGCCAGCAGGCGCAGCAGCGCCTGGGCGCCGGTTGCATTGTTGGAGCCTTCGGCGCCCAGGGCCTGCAGCGTGGCCAGCGCGTCGCGCATGGACATGGGGCGGCCGATCAGCTCCTGCTCCAGCCTGTCGTGCGACAGGCGCAGCAGGTAGTGCTGGCGCACCAGGTGTTCCAGCCGCTGGTCCAGGTACAGCTGCAGGGTTTCGCTGCGCCGGGCCCGGGCCTGCCACAGGCTGGAGAATTCACCCACGATCATCACCAGGATCAGGCCCCCCAGGAAGTGAACCTGTGGAAACTGATCCCAATGCCCGATGTTCAGGGCCAGCCACCCCAGCAGCAATATGGCTGCACCGCCCAACCCGGACAAGGGGCCGTAGCGCAGTGCCAGCACGACCGGCGCCAGCCATGCCCAGGGAAATGCAGAGCCTGTCCACAGCGGATCTTGTGGACTCCACGCCAGGCCCAGCGCCATGGCGATGAGCGGCAGCAGCAGTGTTTCTGCGGCAAGCACTGCAGGGCGCTGCCGCGTCTGCGTGAGCTTGCCCAGCAGGTGCAGGGGCCACAGCTTGCGCATGGGGGCCTCTGGCACGGAGCGCTTGCCCGAAGCGTCCTCGGGGGGAAGGATGGAGTCCTGCATGCGGTTGGTGGAGGGATCAGCGGGTGCCCGCAAGGCCTGCATCGATCAGGTCGCGGATGAGCTTGTGCGCCACGGCGGACAGGGCTTCGCGGCTCCAGCCGCTCTTGCCGCCCGAGCCGCTCCAGAGTATCTCGCCCGTGGCCACGTCGATGATCTGCAGCGTCACCCCGGCTGCGGGTTCGCCGTCTACGCCCACTTTGTAGCGCCACTCTTCCACGGTGCCGGTCAGTGCGTAGCGCACTTTCTGGCTGCGTGCCCATTCAAGGGCCTGCTGGCGCCGGCTGGCGTCGGCTGCGTCGAACAAGGCCTCTTGCTCGGTGTTGGTGGGCGCTGGCTGCACCTTGCCCGCACGGGCCAGCAGCAGCGACTGGGCGATGGCCTGCGCCCGGCTGCCGGCCATGGGGGTTTCGGTGTGGTTGGCAAAGGGCAGCACGGTCCAGGTGC
>CAYOYW010000076.1:0-2555 GCA_964408305.1 uncultured Candidatus Saccharibacteria bacterium | reverse complement strand
TTGGTCGTTTTTTGCCGCCGGTTGAATTTGGCTTGTTTTCTTATTGGGTTGGTGTCGCAACCATTATTGCGGTCATCGGGGATTTTGGCTGCTCGACACGTATCTTGCGGGATCTGGCTGCTGCAGGCGACGCAGCAGCTACGCGATACGCTAATCTTGCCAAATTGAGGTTCGTAGTCAGTTTGCTACTGCTCCTTTTGAGCTTGATTGTAATTGGCCTCTTTTATCGTAACGAAGCGAACGTTGCTATCGTCCTGATTTTGACCATGCTCACGGCAACTGCGGGTGAATATTGCTCTAACGCGCTACGTGCCATAGGGAGATTTCAGCAAGAGAGCCGTATTTCCTCAACTAACAACCTGCTTACAGCCATTGCAGTGATTGGATGTGCCCGGTGGGGTGTAATATTTGCTGCCATTGCCTACTTACTTTGTCGCCTGTTGGGCTATTGGCAACTGAATCGAGCAATAGCAAAGGCCGGGTTACATACTAAGGCTAGTTCCTCCATTTTGGCGGAAATGCAAGCATCACTTAGTTTTGCTGCCGATAGCTTGGTTACCATTCTTTCGACCGGTTTTGATGTGGTTGTTGTGCGTCAGATTGGTGGACTCTCTGCGGTAGGCAGCTACCAGGCTGTTAGTAAATTGGTGACCGGTTTCTTTGTATTTGCCCAGGTATTTTCTGGCGTATTTATTCCTCGCATTGTCAGGTCGTTAAACAAGCAACGAGAAATCTACTTCCTACTTTCAGTGTTTATTTTATTCGCCTTTGGCTTTTCAATCTTGTTGAATCTATCAGCCGGATTAATTGCTAGGGATTTGTATCGTGATAAATTTCCTGGCGTAGAAGGTTTGATTTTTAGCTTTTCCTTCTATCTCGTTGTGCGTTTCAGTGCATCTGCGTTCGGTATTTTTCTAACGGCTGTTGGTCGTCAGCATATGCGAGTAATTGGAAACCTCATTAGCTTGGCTATTACTGTTCCTCTTGCATATTTCGTGGGCAAGCAATTCGGCGTGGTCGCCATTCCATATTGTCTGGCACTAGGCTCGGCGCTGCTGGTTGCTATTTATGCCTATTCGACTGCTAGATATTTATGGCCAGGCGCAACTTCGCTCGCAAGATCGTGAACCGACGAATAGCAGAAAATTCATTATTTAACGGAAATTAGTCATGATTAGAGTTGGGCTTTTATGGCATTCAATCAGCTCCACCAACCTTGGAGTGGGGGCATTGACGTTTTCACAAATGGCAATTATTGACGAAGCCGCCGCTCGAGCCGGTGTTGAGGTTGAATATGCCATGCTTGGCTGGATGGCCCCGGAAACCTACGACTTTCCGCAAAAAGCGAGAATTGTTGCTAGTGAGGACGCTTCGCTTGGGCGCCTGATCAAGGGGCAGAGCCGCTTTCTAGGGGTAATGCGCAGCTGCGATATTATTTTTGACATTGGCGAAGGCGACAGTTTTTCCGATATTTATGGCGCTAAACGATTCAGCTATCTGATTGCCACCAAGCTGGCCGCTGTTGCGCAGGGCGTGCCAATCGTAATGAGCCCTCAGACTATCGGCCCATTTGCCAAACCTTGGGCAAAACGAATCGCCAATTTCACACTGCGTCGCATGGCCAGGGTGTTTGCACGTGATGGCTTGTCGCGCAGCTATCTCAGTGATAATCACATTGATAATGCCGCTGAAGCCATAGACGTGGCGTTTAAGCTGCCATTTGAAAAAATGCCAGCGTCGCAAGGCAGCAAGATTCGTTTTGGCTTGAACGTATCCGGCCTGCTGTTTAACGGTGGCTATACCGGAAAAAACGAATTTGGCCTCACATTCAACTATGCCGAATTTACCCGCAAGCTGATCAGCAATTTGTTGCAGCGTGGAGATTGTGAAGTCCATCTGGTCTCGCACGTAGCGCCTTTTTCTGCCACTGCCGCCAGCCTTGCCAACGACGATGATCTGGTTGCCAGCCGCCAATTGCATCAGGAATTTCCGCAAACAGTACTGGTACCTTCGTTTGCCTCGCCAGTGGCCGCCAAAAGTTATATCTCGTCCATGGACTTTTTTGTCGGTGCCCGCATGCATGCCTGCATAGGCGCTTTTTCCAGCGGTGTGCCGGTTTTTCCGCTGGCTTACAGTCGTAAATTCAACGGCTTGTTTGGCTCGCTGGGCTACACCCACATGGGTGATTGCCTGGCTGAAAGCGCTGAAAAATTGATGCAGCGCATCATTCAGTCTCTGGAGCAGCGTGATCAACTGAAACTGGCGGTCGACAAAGGCAACCAGCTCGCACAACAAAAAATCGAAACTTATGTCGCCTATGTCGCCCAGCAGCTAGGAAAGCTCCGCCATGTCTGAAAAAAATGCCATTAGCCGCATTGTCGATGCCAAATTGTGTACTGGTTGCGGCGCCTGCAAGGGCGCCCTGGCAGACGGAAAAGTAGACATCGTCCTCAATGCCGAGGGGTACCTGCGCCCAGTGGTCAAACAGCCCCTCAGTGAGGCAGACAATCATCTGGTTGAAGCTATTTGTCCCGGTACTCGTCTCGAGCATGACG
>CAYOYW010000075.1:0-2573 GCA_964408305.1 uncultured Candidatus Saccharibacteria bacterium | reverse complement strand
AGAGGCGGAATTCCCAATTCTTCGGAATTACGCCCGTGACCCAGCCCTGCGGGTCCTCCGCCGCCATGGCGCGGTACGCCTCGCGAACGCGCGTGCGCCACGCCACGTCCTGCCGCTCGAAGTGATCCGGCTGCCCCCCGCGGCGGCGCACCCGAGCCGCCGACGCCAGCGCCGGCAGATCGAGGAGGATCGTCAGGTCGGGCAGCACGCCGTCGCTGCCGAGCAGCTCGTCGAGGTGCGCGATCACCGGCCCCGGGTAGACCTGCGCGCCGGCCCCCTGGTACGCGATGGTGCTCGCCACGTAGCGGTCGCAGACGACGACCTTGCCGGCGGCGAGCGCGGGGCGGAGCAACGTGTCCACGTGCTGGGCGCGCGCGGCGAGGTAGAGCCCCAGCAGCGCGCGCGGGCTCGTGTGGGCCTCGTCGGCGAGGCACGCGCGAATCAGGCGGCCGATACCGCCCGTGCCGGGCTCGCCGGTCAGCACGACGTCGTGGCCGTCGTCGAGCAGGCGGTCCGCGACGTGGGCGGCCACGGTGGACTTACCCACGCCGTCGCCGCCCTCGATGGCGAGGAGGAAGCCGGGGCGCGTCACGCGCGGCACCGCAGGCGCGCGAGCACGATGGCGAGGCCGCAGAAGGCGAGGAGCGCCGTCATGCGAGCAACCGCCCGATGGCTTCGCAGCCGCCGACCGCCCCGACGCACACCCCCAGCCACCTCCAGAACGCGACGCCGATCGTGCCGCCGTCCGCCTCCAGGGAGTCCGCCTCACGCCAGCACGACAGCGCCGCGATGAGCAGCAGCAGCGCGTGCTCCTCGGGTGTCATGCCGCCGCCTCCAGGCACCCGAGCTTCGCCAGCGCCGCCGCGTCCGTATCGCCGTCCACCCACGCCCGCGCCGTGCAGACCGGGCACGGCACCGCGGGCAACCCGACCGTGATGCTGCTGTCCGACACCACGATGCGGACCACGGCACCGCAGGTCCCGCACGTGGCCGTCAGCTTGAGCCGCGGCCCCGTGTCGGCCTTCCCGACCTGCTGCACGTCCGCGACGTGCCAGCCGCGGGCGCGGGCCATGTCGAGCACCTCGCGGGCCTTCGCGCCGCGCATCTGCTCGTCGGCGGCGTCGTCGCCCGTCGCGGGCCACAGGCGGCGCCCCGCGGCGATGCAGGCCCGGTACAGCGCCTGCGACACGTTCCCGTACCGCTGCTCCGTCCCGAACGTGCCCGACATCTGCACGAGCGCCTTCATGTACCCGTCGCCCTGGTGGCACAGGCTCGCGCACCGCTTCCGCACGGCGCGCCACAGGCCCTCCTCCCGCGTGGGGCTCAGGCCCCGGCGGGCGGCGTCGGCGCGCACGCAGTCGCGAAGGTGCAGCAGGCGGTCGCCCGTCTCCCACGCCGACGCGCGCTGCGCCGTGACCATCTCGGCGACCAGCGCGATCTGCGCGTCGTAGTCGTCGGTCGTGTCGAGGCCCCCGGGCGGTGGCGGGGTCTCCCGGTTCCACCGCGATGCGTCGGCTGCGTCCACGTCAGGCCTCCATTCCGGCGCGCTCGGCGGCGACTTGCGCGCGGACGCGCGCGACCGTCCGCGGCCCCGTGAAGACGTGCGCGCGCGGCACGAAGACCGGATCGGGGTTGGCGCGGCACCACCGCTCGCACGCCTCGCGCGTGGCGAAGTGCAGCGCCCGGTCGGCGAGCAGCGTCGACGGCTGCAACCCGAGCCCACGGATCTTCCCCTGGCCCGTGGCGTCGTCGCAGTTGGCGTACGTGCCCGGGAAGCTGGGCGCCTCGGGGATCCAGACCTCGACGTCATCGAGCGCGTCGGCGAGCGCCTCGCCGAGCCTGCCGTCCAACACGTCGCAGGCGGCATCGTCGGTCACATCCCAGTCGCGACGCCACGTGCGGATCGCCGCGGTCACGATCTCTCGGGCCTTTGTCTCGTCCACGTCTCGTCCTCCCCTCAGCGCCGCAACTCAGTTGCGGGCGTCGTCATGCCGCGTCCTCGGCTCCCCGCGCCGGCTGCGTCGCGTGCCCGCGCCACCCCGCGGGGAGCGGCTTCGGCAGGATCCGCTTGGTCTCGACGAAGCCGCTCCCGCGCCGCTCCACCACGACCAGCGGATGATCCATCCAGTAGCGCCAGCGCACGCAGACGCCCGGGAACCGCCCGCCCTTCGTGGCGCCGCCCTTCGCGTCGGCCGTGATGCGCAGCCCGGTCGCGACCTCCACGTACGTCGCGTCGGCGACGTACCCATCGCCGGGGCAGCTGAGTTCGTAGCGCGGGTGGTCCTGGAGGTCGCGGATCTCGCCGGCCTTCTCCAGCAGCTGGAGGTGGCGGTAGTAGTCGGCCTCCAGCACGCTGCCCATGCGGATGCCGTCCACGTAGGTCACGCGGGCGCCGTACTTGTTGCCCCGGCGGCGGAGCGGGACGCGGCGGCGGATCACGCCTGCCCTCCCAGCGCCGCCCGCCCGGCCGGCGTCACGAGCCACGTCTGCGCCTGCTTCCCGGTGACGCCGCACGCGCGCGCCGGGCCGTTCGCGACGAGCATGCCGCGGTCGAGAACCGACACTTCGTCCGA
>CAYOYW010000074.1:0-2608 GCA_964408305.1 uncultured Candidatus Saccharibacteria bacterium | reverse complement strand
GGCCGTGTGCTTTCCACATCACGCCTGTGCCGTCGAGGGCTTACGGGGTCGTCTGGCTTGCGCGTCGCCGCCGCGTAGCCTCCAACGGGCTCGCGAGGCTACGCGCGGGCGACGTGACGCTTCGAAGGGAGGACGGCGTCCGGCGTCCGTCCGGCCGCGTCCGGCCAACGGACGAGCAGCTCCGGGCGCGCGCAGTCGGCGCGACGTCGGCGGAGCTCGGCGGCTGCGAGATCGCGGGCGATCTGGTGCGCGAGCGCGAGGGAGCGGGATCGGCGGTGGGTCATGCTCCCCAGCTCGTGAACGGGTTCGCCGTCACCAGCATCGAGACGTTCAAGAGCGCGGCCCAGCGCGCCAACGGCGGCTACTGCGACGAGTCGACCGCGACGTACATCCTGACGTCGAGCCGAAAGATGTGTCTGACCGAGCAGGAGTTCGCGCTGCTCAGATTCCAGGGCCCGCGCGGACCGAGTCCCTGAGCATCTATCATCCGTTCAGCTCCACGCGCACGCGCCGCTCGGGCCCGCAGAAGAAGCGCGGTGAGTCGCCCTGCGCGAGCGGTACGATCAGCACTTCGGCGCCGGCGCCGCTGGTCTTCGCCTCGATCACACGGTGCTCGTGCTCGGTGCCGCACACGGAGCACGTCGCGAGGACGCGGCGCCCCGCGGCGCACTCGGCGCGGATCTGAGCTCGAGTGCGAAGGTCGGTGAGGCGCGTCGCGGGCATGCCGCGACCGTAGCCGGGTGCCGACGACACGTCAGGATGGGGAGACCGATTCAAGGGTCCACCGGGGTCCGTCACTCGGGGAGCACGGATTCGAGCGCGCGACGGGCTGCCTCGAGTTCGTCGACGGCGGCGCCGAGCAGTTCAGCCCGCTCCGTCACGAGCAGGGCCGCGCGCGCGACTCGGCGCGCAACCGCGGCGACAGCGGCGGGATCGGTCTCTGGGCGCAGCGCGAGGGCTCGGAGGTGCGTTGATGGATCGAGCCCCGCGGTCTTGGCGCGCGCGTGGAACGTCGCGAGCTCGTCGGCGTTGAAGCGCACCGGCACGATGTGCTCGCGCGCCGTGCTCGGCTTGGGGGTGGTGCTCTTCTTCGCGGTCATCGCGCGGCCTCAGCGGTGTCGGTGATCATGGTCTCGGTCTCCTTTGTCGTGCCCGGGGGGTGCCCCCCACGGGCACCCCTGATCGACGGCCACAGGGGCCACTTCGGCGTGAGCTAGCAGGCGATGTGCTTGCCGCCCAGGCGCGCGCGCCGGCACGCCTCCTGACGCGCGCGCAGCTTCTCTTCGAAGGCCGCCATGTTCGCCGCCCGGGTGGCCTTCTTGGCCGCTGCCTTGGTCTCCCGATCGGCGCTCGAGGCCGCCTTGCGCACGTCCTTCTCGTCCATCTTCAACGCGCGCGCGGCGCACCCAACGCCGAAGTGGACCAAGCCGTTGCCGAGATCCAGCATGACCGTCTTCTTCAGGTCGGTGCGCTCGCAGCAGTCACAGGTGCCGATCTTGTCCGTCGTCCCGAGCACCTTCACCGTCGCGCCGTTCGTCGTCATCGCTGCGTCCCCTCTGCCGTGTGCGAAGTGCGAGCACTCGAGGGGCGGGCTCCCAACCCGCCCCCGTCGCCGCTCCTCAGCTCTTCGCCATCTCCGTGGCCGTCTTGCGGAGGGCCTTGGTCCCGCTCACGACCCGGGCCACCCCGAGGACCGTGCGCCCCTCAGCGGGGACCCACAGCTCCAGGCGGAAGGTCTCGGGCGCCGTCTCGATGATGCGGAGGGTGTTGCCGTTCCGAGTGTCTCGCGTCGTCGTCATGGGTATACGTATAGCGCCGCCGTATTACGTCGTCAAGCACCGTAATACGATGCGTGTCGCTTTCCGTGAAGCGCCTGTCCTGTCGACGGGTTACGGCGCGCGCGACGCGGGAGGGCTGCCTGGGAGGGCGTTCGTCAGCCTCTCTCGCTCGGCGTCGAGCTCCGCGAGCTGGCGCTTCCGCGCGGTGACCTCGTGCTCGGCGTGATGCAGGTGCTCGGTGACGATGCGCCGCGCGACGTCGTTGTGCCGAAGGGCTCGCTCGAGGTCGGCCGCGCGCGCGAGCTCGGCGACTTGCGAGCCGTCACCGCCGCACGCCGGGCACGGGTCGTCCGGCTCGGCGAGGTGTCGGCCGGTACCTGCGCAGCGGGAGCACGGCGCGGGCTCGGTCATCCCGGGCCCCACGCAGGCGTCGCGACACAGCCCCCGGCGGCGAGCCAGAGGAGCACGAGCAGCACCGTCACCACGGCGATCACGGCACCAGAGTGCAGGGCATCGGCGATGCGCTCGCGCCGATCGCGCTTGGCGATGTGCCGGCGGACGGCTTCGGTCCGTCGCAGCTCGACCTCGCGTGCGTCGGCGCGGAGCTTCGGCGGCAGGCCCGAGAGCGCGCTCATCGCTCACCTCGGCGCTTCGCGCGGCGTCGCTCGCTTCGCGCGATCGCAGCAGCTTGCCGTCGTTGCTTCCGGTTCTTCAGGCCGCGCGCGGCGTCGAACGCGCGCGCGTAGTTGTCGTCATCCGCCGTCGACGCATGGTGGTTCGACAGCGTGATCGTGACGATGCTCGGCGTGCTGGTGAAGTCTCTCAACCCT
>CAYOYW010000073.1:0-2622 GCA_964408305.1 uncultured Candidatus Saccharibacteria bacterium | reverse complement strand
CGGTACACGGTAAGCGCGGAGTGCGGGTCTCGCCGGTCTGGCTGCCGCTTTTGCCGATGGATGTGCGGGGTCTTGAACAGGATCGATCCCGGGCATTGCTCCGGTGCCGCGCAACGCGAGGGGCTGGCGTGAAATGGACGCGCTGCTGACGGCCATCGCCGGGCTCTTCGGGGCCTTCAAGGACCCGGCCACCATCGCCTTCCTCCTCATCTCGGTGGCGGAGGCGTGGATCATCTGGAAGCTGGCGAAGTGGTTCATGGACCGGGCCGACAAGGACATGGAGTCCAGAACGCAACTTGCCACCGTGCTGAATCGCTGGGCGGATCTCGTCGAGGAGGGCAAGAATGCGCCGAAGCATGGTTGACCTGGTGCGTTCTATCTTTCATCTGGAGGATCGGAGGAACCAGACGTTGCCAGTGATAAACGACCGTAGGCGCCCGAAGATGCAGCACGCCGAGGCGCAGTTGCGGGCGTCGATTGATCGCCTGGAGCAGACCGTATCGATGCGGCGCGAAGAGTGGTTCGCGGACAAGACCATCGGCGTGCTGAACGGGCACCGTCGCGAGGTCCAGTTCCAGACGTTCGCGGATATCTGCAGGTACGGGGGAAGCAGGGAGTTAACCGTGCGCCTGTGCAGGCATCCTGAACATGCTGCAGCGGGGACGGGGATCGCGAAGTGCGACGAGTCGGTGTGCCCCGAGATGATAAAGGCGTGCCGTGGACCCTGACGAGACCTGGCCGCCGATTCCGCCAAGGCAGGAACGGGAGCGTATTCGCCCCTACGTCCTCGGACTTTGGGTCGGCTTCCTGCTGCTGCTCTGCGGGCTTGCGTGGTGGCTGGCGTGACCCGTTTTGAGGTCGCATTCGAGCGCGTCATCGGGCACGAGGGCGGATACGCCAATGACCCACGCGACCCTGGCGGAGAGACAAAGTTCGGCATCTCCAAGCGCGCCTATCCGCACCTGAACATCGCCAGCATTTCGGTCGATGACGCCAAGGCGATCTACCTGGCCGATTACTGGAACCGACTCCGCGCCGATGATCTTCCGCAACCGCTGGATGAGTTCCTGTTCGACTTCGCGGTCAACAGTGGCGTCCCGACGGCGGCGATGGCTCTGCAGGGAGCGGTCGGGGCGCTTCGGGACGGGAACATCGGGCCGAAGACTATTGATGCCGTCAAGCGCCATCCGGTGCGTGACGTGCTCCGCCTGCTCTTCGTCGAGCGGGCGATGGTGTTCGCGCTCAACCCCAACGACAAGACCTACGGCCGGGGATGGTTCGCCCGGCTCTTCGACAAGACCGAGCAGGCCATCAAGGAGGCAGCATGAACTTCACCGACATCCTGAAGACCCTCGCCCCGACCGTTGCGTCGGCCCTCGGTGGGCCGCTTGCCGGCGCCGCGGTGTCGGCCCTGGGCGGCATCCTCGGCCTCTCGGAGGCCACGCAGGACAAGATCGCGGCCGTCATCCAGAACGGACAGATGACGGCCGAGCAGGTGGCGCAGATCAAGGCGCTCGAACTGCAGTACCAGAACGAGGAGAAGGAGCGGGGGTTCCGCTACGCCGAGTTGGAATTCAAGGACCGGGACTCCGCGCGCGGTCGGGAGGTCCAGACCAAGGACAGCACCAACAAGATCCTGGCCTTCACGATTGTGGGATCGTTCATCGCCATGGTGGGCGCGGCACTCCTCGGGTACGCCAAGGTCGAGTCGGCGCTCGCCGGCACGCTGGTGGGCTACCTCTCCGCGAAGGCCGAGCAGGTGCTCGCGTACTACTTCGGGTCCAGCCGCGGGAGCGAGGCGAAGACCGAACTCCTCGCGAAGGCGCAGCCGGTCAGGTAGGCCGAGGCGGCGCTGCTCTAGAACCTCCGCATGGGGCGGTAGCTGCGTAGCGGACGCTGCCCCGGTGTTCTCGGAAGTGTACCCGGCAGGCTGCGGCCCCACGGAAGTCCGTCCAGTCCATCATGGGTGCAACGCAGATCCGATGATCCCTATATTCCACAGGTAGTTACCGCACTTTCAGGCACTTAGCGCGGCTTCGTGCTGCGCTGCATTCTTTACCGTTTCGTCCCGTTTCCGCCCGTTTTCTACCTCCCGGTGTACTCTGCGGTGCACCTGGTACACCGGAGGAGAGGGTGGGGACGATCATCCAGATCAAAGGCCCCAAGGGGCCGCGCTGGAAGGCGCTGGTGCGACGCAAGCGTGCCGGGCGGATAGTCTATTCCAAGGCGCGGACGTTCACGCGCAGGGCCCTCGCAGCGGCCTGGATGGCGAAGATCGAGGGGCAGCTTCAGGACCCGGCCAAGATGGAGCGGGAGGGGGCTGGGCCTACGGTCGGGGACCTGATCCGGCGCTACATCAGGGAGGTGGACGAGATCCGGCCGCTGGGGCGCTCCCACAAGGCCACGCTCGAGATGCTGCTGGAGTGGCCGATCGCGGGGCTACGGGCCCGCGGGCTGCGTCCTGGCGACGTGGTGGAGCACTGCACCGACCGGAAGAAAGCCGGGGCAGGGCCGGCCACCGTGATGCAAGACGTGGTTTTCCTTCGAGGACCCCTCGGGATCGCCAAGGTGAAGTGGCACATGGAGGGGGTGAGCACCGCCCCCAGCGAGGAGGCCATGCCG
>CAYOYW010000072.1:0-2632 GCA_964408305.1 uncultured Candidatus Saccharibacteria bacterium | reverse complement strand
CGGTGATGACGCCGAGATCGGCGCTCGGGACGGCGTGGTGCACCAGGCCGGCGGCAGCGGCGCCGGCGAAGAAGAGGGGGATGATGAACCCGCCCCGCCACCCGGTCGCCACGCACGCTGCGCTCGCCCCGAGCTTGGCGACCAGGGCAGCGGCGAGCACGCCGACCGCGAGTCGGCCGCTCGAGATCCACCCCAGCTGGGCCTCGCCAAAGGTGAGCGCACCGGCGGACCACCAGGCGAGGAGCCCGACGATGAGCCCGCCGATGGGGGGCCGCACCCAGCCGGGCACCCCGGCCACGAGGCGCCGGGCGCCGTGCACGAGGCCGACGAAGCACGCGGCGACCGCCGCCCCCACGACCGCGACCCCGGCGGCAGCGGCGAGGTCGGCGACCGTGCCGCTGCCGCTCGCGTGCAGGCGGAAGGCCGGTCCGTAGCCCAGGCCGCGGACGCCGATCGACACCACGAACCCCACGATCGCACCGGTGACCGACGGCAGCAGTGCCTCCTAGTACTCGAGGCCCTGGCGGTGGAGGATCTCGAGGGCGAACACCGCCGAGCCGAGCGGTGCACCGAGCAGCACGGCGAAGGCGGCGGCCATCCCCGTGATCGCCAGGATCCGCACGTGGTGGACCGGCAGGGGATCGGGTGCGTGCTCGCCCGCAAGGGTGCCGAGGGTGCCGGCCGTCTGCACGAGGGGAGCCTCGGGGCCGAGCGCGCCGCCCGCGGCGATGCCCACCAGCGAGACCGGGATGAGCGAGCGCAGGGCACGCACGTCGCGGGCGCCGCCTTCGACGTGGATCCCGTCCACGAGGAGCTCCACGTCGCCTGGATCGCCGAGGAGCCGGATCAGCAGGGAGGTCGCCATGCCGGCGAGGACCAGCGTCGCGGTGGTCGCGGCGGGGCTGGCGCCCACCGGGCCGATGCGGTCGGTGAGGTTGCCGAGGGCGGTGACGTAGGCCGCGCCCACCGCCCCACCCAGCACGCCGACGATCACCACCCGCCCGATCAGGCGGCGTGGGATGTGGATGCTGGGATCGATTGGAGGGCTCGGGGAGGCCATAGATAGATCGTAGTACGATCTATCTATGGCCTCTGAATCGGGCCGAGGTGGGCGGTACGGTCGGCGCGTCCCGTCCGCCAGGAGCTGCCGTGCCCCCGTCGACCGTCACCATCCGTGCCGCCCGTCCCGACGATGCCGCCCGCCTGCTCGAGCTGATCGCGCACGGCCGCGTCGGTGCCGATGGGGATGCGGCACCGCCCGGCGGTGACGAGGTGGCCGGCGCCCGTGCGGCCCTCGTCGAGATCGCGGCCGACCCCACCCCGTCGATCGTGCTGGTGGCCGAGGTCGATGGTGCGGTCGTCGGCACGTGCCAGGTGATCGTGTTCCGACACATCCAGCACGCGGGCGGGTGGTGCGCCGAGATCGAGTCGATGCACGTCCACCCGGATCAGCGGGGGAGCGGCATCGGTGGGCTGCTCATCGAGGCGGCCTGCGAGCACGCGGCCGCGGCCCGCTGCTACCGCGTCCAGCTCACGAGCAACGTCGCCCGCCCTGACGCCCACCGCTTCTACGAGCGCCACGGGTTCACCCGATCTCACGTCGGGTTCAAGCGCCTCCTCTGACGGTGAGGCCCGCGCAAGGTGCGTGACCGGCGCCGGGGCCGCGACGCACGGACCTGGCTCAGTCCATGTCGGCGTAGGCGAGGTGGGTGCCGCAGCGGCGGCAGCGGAAGAGGTAGGCGGTGGGGGAGCCGTCGACGTCGAGGGCCTCGAGGAAGGCGTCGATCTGGTCCTCGGGCCAGCCCCACGTGGCGATGTCGGCGCGGACCGAGGCGATGGCATCGGGGAGGTCGGCGAGCTCGGGCCAGCCGACGGCGGCCACGAAGGCGGCGCCGTCACCGCAGTGGAACCGCCACTGCTCGGGCTGCCACGCGGCGAAGCCCGGGGTCCGCTGCTCGATCTCGACCACCACCTCGGCGGGGACCTCGGGCGGCACCTCGGAGTCGGACAGGTCGTTGAAGCTGGCGTCGAACCGGGCGGCGGCCGAGCCGTCGGCGACGCACCACGGGCACAGTGCCTCGCGCAGGTCCTCGACGGCGTAGGGGGTGGTGGAGAGCAGCCAACCCCGCGCCTGGCCGCAGCAGCGGCAGGTGCCCGGCAGGCGCTCGATCGCGCCGGTGGCGACGGGGTCGAGGTGGTAGGGGAAGGCCGGCAGGGCCTCGGCGGTCACCAGCTCAGGTGATGAAGACCGGGACGCCCAGCGGCAGGCCGAGGTCGACGACCTTGCGGATGTCGTCGTTGCGGAGGCGCACGCAGCCGTGCGAGACGGCCTGGCCGATCTTGGATGGGGCGTTGGTGCCGTGGATGCCGACCTGGCCGTCGCCGCCGCCGAACTCGGTGAGCGTGTTCGAGTGCAGCGCCAACCCGTAGGCGTAGGGCCCGTAAGCGCCGCCCGGCTGGGTGTTGCGGATCAGCTCGGTGACGTAGGTGGCGCCGGTGGGGGTCGGGTTCGCGGTGGTGCCGATCGCGATCGGGGCGTCCATGACCGTCTTGGCGCCGTCCTCGACGCGCAGCGATCGGCCGGTGAGGTCGACGAACACCCGGAAGGGCGTCTTGGAGATCTTCACCGACG
>CAYOYW010000071.1:0-2659 GCA_964408305.1 uncultured Candidatus Saccharibacteria bacterium | reverse complement strand
CAACAAACTAGTGTAGGAAAGGCGCGGAGTTTTTAACCACGGCAGTAAGTCTTCACCTTCTAAGACCTTTAATAAGGTATCGATGCTTTGCATACGAATTAAATTATTAGAGTCTTGAGTTAAAGTTACTAAAGCTTGACTAATCGTTTGATTATAGGGGGCGGACTGCATGGATAACAAAGCTTGTACGCGAATGCTTGTGCTCATATGCGTATCGATAGCAAGGCGTAGTAAGGCTGGATTGCGGTTGCCATCACTTAAGCTCATGGCAGTCAGCAAGGCTTGGCGTTGAGTATAGCTGCCAAGGAGTTGGCTATTCACACTAGGGTCTAAGCTATTAGTAAGTTTATGGATGGGTTCATACTGGGGAATGGATGCTACTAACCCAAAATCGTTTAATAATTGAGGATTAGCTGCATTCATGAACGATGAGTAGATGGTACTCTTAAAACCTGCTGGCTCGATTGGCTGGCTTAGGTTATCTAAAGTAAACGAAAGTTGCATAGCCAAACTAGTAGTCGCTGGCAAGGTTTTCAAATACGCTGTTAGGCGTGGAATAATATTAGGATCTTGTAAATTGGCTAAAGCACTAATTGCTGAATACTTGAGGTTTTCATCCGTGTTAGGATGCTCAATAAGCTCTAATAAAAGCGGCACAGACTGGTTAGCAGCTAAGTCACCTAAGGTCGTTGCACAAGTACTGCGAACATCAGTGCGCTCTTCGGCGTCTTGTAGACGATTTAACAAAAGATCAATACTAGCCAGATCATTTAAAGCTTTGAGTCCCTCGATTGCACCAATACGCGCCTCAGTGCGCTCATTTTGATCATTAAGGACGTGACGAAATACTGGAATAGCTTCAGTGGCTCCTAAAACTCCTAAAGAAGAGGCTGCCATCTGACGAATTTCTTCACGTTCATTTGTATCTTGAAAACGTGTGAGTAACAGTGGAGCAGCTTTAAGTGAGTGACTATTGCCTAATTGACTGATGATAGTGATACGCACATCTAGAGGCTGATTGCGTGCATTGATAAGCTCAGTTGCTACTGGTAAAGCGTGGTCAAAATCAATCTGAAACAGACTCTTCAGTGCTGCTTGACGAATACTAGGGACTTTATCTAAGAGAAGTTTGCTGAGCGCTGTTGAGAAATTAGCATCTTTCGTTTGCCCTATTAAGATAACGGCTACTTCGCGAGTTTGTGGGTTGTCACTATTGAGAGCTGCTAGCAGTCGCGGTTTGAGCTGCATAGCTTGCATCACGTTCATGAGCATGGCATTAGTATCAGGATTGCCAGTTTCTATCAGCATATTCACCAGTTCAACTGGACGCATGAGAGCAGCTACTTGAAACTGATTAGGATGCAACACCCAATTCAAACTCGCCTCTAAATAACGAGGATCAAGAAACACCAAGGCTCTTTGTAGGAAACCCTGAGCCAGTATTTCTTCTGGCGTGTATTGCAAGGGTTGGGAATAAAAGGGACCCATATCGGGCATCGGCAGGCCACTCGGATTATTTTCAAACAGTTTAGCGATTGCATGTGTTTGTTCAAAAGCCCAAGCAGTTTTCATGCTAGCAATGTGCTGTAGCATTATTTGCATCATCCCATCTACTTCCGGATTAGTAGCAAATTTTGGAGCTTTAGAGTCAGTAGCTTGGTTATTGGTCTGCGTAGGGATAGGGCGCGTATGAGTTGGCTTACAACCGGGCGCAGGTTTTTCTATAGGGAGAACTTGAGTGAGTAAATCGGAAAACTGACAGAAGTCACCGTTGCTAATATAAGTATTAATACGGCTTTCAATTGGCTGACTGCCAATTAAATCACGTACTACCAATGGATAATCAGGAATATCGCGTTTAGGATAGCGCTTATCTAATTCCAATTGGTTACGTTCAAAGACTGTTTCACTCACATAATGTTGTTGCCCAAACGGATCAGGGAATTTGCTAGAACCAGTATAGATTTCGACGCGATCACTAGCTTTATTCCCTAAACGCAAATGTTTACTGGTAGCTTGTAAATAGCCTACGACGCCGAAGTAAATCGCAGCCAAAGTCGCTAGAGAGGCAGCCGTTCCAATCAAAGTACGCCGTAAACGCATATGATTTTTCCAAGCCGTATTCCAAGCTTCAATCCCACCGGAAAACATATCATGATAAAGCTCATACCAGACTTGTTGATCGCGTTGCTGGCGGCGCAGAATGCGGGCTTTTTCAAGCTTGTCCATCACATTGGCCAGCTCTGAGGGTTTGAGATTGACCAGTTCCGCTAAGTCCTCTGGCGTATGTGCCATCTTAGTGCCGCGTCGACTAATCAAATGATCAAAGGCTTTAGAAGTGACTTGCTTTTCGCGGTCTGAAAAGCTTTTTAGGACATAATTCACATAGTTTTCTAATAGACCTTTCGCACCACCTGCCTTGCGGTAGGTAGCTAGGCGTAAGGTTCTAGCTGGATCCTGTTTATCTAGCTCCCAAAGTTGTGAACATACAATCTGCAAATAGGGCGGTTCCACGCTATCCGCTTGTATACCTTTGGCGAGGCTTGAAGCATCGCGACTTAAGTCACGACTTAATAAATCTTTCAGTAGTTCATCCAATAAAGCCGGTTCGTAGTGATAACCTGCCTGAATTAAAGGCTCAGTAATGGCTGCCTTAGCT
>CAYOYW010000070.1:0-2744 GCA_964408305.1 uncultured Candidatus Saccharibacteria bacterium | reverse complement strand
AGGGTGAAGGTATCATCTACTCTTCATTCTCACACTATGATGAGTACAAGGGAGAAATCGCAAAACGTGATGTAGGATCGATGATCTCAGGATGTCCAGGTACGGCTATGGCTTACTCACTCTGGAATCTCCAAGAACGTGGACCAATCCTGATCGAACCAGGAACAGAAGTCTATGAAGGAATGATCCTCGGTGAACATCTCAAAGGTGGTGATCTCGTGGTAAATCCAACGAAGAACAAGCAGCTTACCAATATGCGTGCAAGTGGCGCAGATGAAGCAATCCGCCTCACTCCAATTCGTCAGATGACTCTCGAAGATTGTCTCGACTATGTTCAATCAGATGAATACGTAGAAATCACTCCTATCTCACTCCGACTTCGTAAGAAGTGGCTCACTGAAACAGAACGAAAGAAGAATGGAAAATAATACAAATATCCCTCAAGTTGAGGGATATTTGTATTAAGAATTAAAAAGTATTTTTAATGAGATATACTTCTTGGGGGATTCAAGACACTTTTACTTGCCTGTATTAATTTGCATTTTTATCTAGAAAACATAGTATCCTACTACTATCTTTATCCAAAAATTATGATAAAAGTTATCTGTGATTGATGTCAGAAAGAATATAATATCGCTGATGATCAGGAGTGAAAATCTGGTACATGTACTAACTGTTGACGATTATTACAAGTTCAATCAAATGAATTAAAGGAGAAACATATTATAAGCCCTTGGTATATAATTATACCCACATCATTTCTTGGTTTTGCATGATTTTATCAGATCTCAAGTTATATCACATTTTTAGTTTATTGAGCACTTCTATCCGTTGGAATTTTTATCTTCTTAAGTAGTTTATATTGGCTATATACAGAGTTCAAAAAAAATGGAACGATGGGTCTTATAAAAACTATTGGGAAAATATTCTGAATTGGAGTGTTATGTTCACCTGTTCTATCAATTATCCTCCTCACGCTTGCATTTGGGTCCGATTCGGCCGGATCTCCACAGAGTTTTTGGATCAAAGATAAATGACAGTGCAATATTGTACAAACAACAAGTCTTGGTATGTACTCTAATAACGCGCCATGGTATAAGCAAACATGCAAAGCTAATGATATAATAGACAAAGTTACGTTGGAGGCTTTCATGTTTCATCAATGTTTACAGATCACGCTTTGAAAGGAAGAAGGTAATGCATCCTGGAGGTCAAATCTTCAGGGGCTATCCAGACAAGAGCAAGATTTATTTTGCAAAATAATAATACCAAAGAAACTTGGTTTTATGCCATACAAAGTCTCAGCCGCAAGTGAGCTCTACTGACTCTTTCCCGAAATACAGGATAGAGCAAGTAGAGATACCGATAATAGAATATATCAAGATACTCAGTATAAAGACTATGCAAAAGAATGGTTTGAGTATTCACAATGTTCAGATCTTCATTCGTCACAAGATAGCAAGGATCTGACAATTAAAAAAATACTTACTATATCAGCTATGTATGGTTCATATATTCAGTTTGAGTGACTTGATACTTTTCTTACGTGAATTCATACACTTAATCAATCTTGATACCAAAGCATTGCTAATGAGATTGTTAACGAAAGGAGTCAGTATAAAATATATACAACACAACTTAATAAAATATCAAATAACTACCGCACTACCTTTCAATGCTCCAAGATAAAATCCCCATTAAAAGCATCTACAGGGACATGGAAAAATGTTAATGGAACAATGATGTATCAAGAGTAAAAAATGAAGCAAGTAATTACCACCCTCTCACCATCTTCTCAAAAAATCCCACATCCTTCACCTCTCGTCTCTCAAGAATTTGTGAGAGAAAATTATCAATTTCTTTTGCGGGAATATTCGGATCGAGATCGATATCTCGAGTAGCAAAGAGGACATTCGCAGAGCGGAAATAGAGACGAAGAAGTATTGCTCGACCATTATCATGTTGCATCGCATAAGCAGATACCTGAGTCCAATCATAAAATGATTGCCCAATCATGACACCATTTTCATCAATCACAACTTCTGTCGTATCGGGAGTATTATTGTTGGCAAATACCGCAACACCCGCGAGCAGAAGTGCAACAACCGAGAGCACGTACATACCCATAAATATCCCCCATAGTACTAGTGCGAGGATAAGTGCTCAACCAACCATATACCATTGGGATGAACGATGTTCTTTGCTAACAACTTGCCATGCAAACATACTATACAAAGCTGGTAAATACAAATTTGATAATGAACCATGAAGACGCACTGATTACAAGACCGATGAGTGCATAGGTAATGGTTTGTTTTCCTCATTTCACATTCTGCTCATACGAACCCATCACCATCTGAAATGCTCCGTAGATAATCATGATGAGACTAATAGTACCAGCAAGAGCAAGGACAATATTGATGAGTGAGACGATTACTTTCGGTATATCGTCCGTGGTAATATTGCCACTACGAAGATTCTCTTTAGAAATACCAAGATACGTATCAGCAGCCTGAGCAACACTCAAACTCAGCAAACCAACCATGGAGCATATTCAGCAGAAGATATGTCAAAGACGAAGAAGTATAAATTTCATATTTTTTTCTAGTTTACCCTATTTTTACCATTTTGGGCAAATTTTTTATATACAAATGGATTGCCAAGCTGCGCTTTGTAACTAATATACAAACATATAGAATTTTTTATCCTTATGCAACTTCCGCTTACTTGGCTCCAAAGCTACA
>CAYOYW010000069.1:0-2773 GCA_964408305.1 uncultured Candidatus Saccharibacteria bacterium | reverse complement strand
CAAGGCGAGTATATTGATGAAACGAACAAAATATGAGACACTGGAGGAAAGTTTTTCCTATGCATCTCTTCCGATCAATTTTCAACGCTCATTTTCTTCGATATGTAACGCTCGTGATAGTGGCATGTTTCATATTTTGTGCACAATTGAGCGTACAGTATGCAAAAACAGATGTCCAAAATACTGATATTGCGGCAACATCCATCACTCGCGCAACATTCAATATTGGTAGCACTGCATTTGCAGCAGATTCCGTGGATCAATCAAAACCAGAAGCAATGAAAGCTTCAGATCTCACTCTTATTAACGTCCTCAATACCGCTATTGGACTTGTTTCTTTGATCTATGTTCCTTTTTCAATGCTCTCGAGTTGGCTCTTGTCACCTGATTGGACTTTTGGTGATTTTATCCATTTGAGACCAGTACTTCATTCACTCTGGATATTTGTATCGAACACCGTCTATGTCGTATTCGCAGCGATGCTGATCGTAGTAGCCATTGCGAATATATTCGGACAATCAGACAGCTATGCGATCAAGAAAATGCTCCCACGATTTATCATCGGGGTTATTATGGTGCCATTCACCTGGTGGATCGTATCAGCAACTCTCTCAGTATCATCCTATATGACTGCTCTCGTACTGAGAATGCCTGCAGATATTATTCTGCAAAATAGTTCGCTGAATACCGCAAAAGTAAAAATGACAGAACATTGCACTCTCAATTTTAATGTTAATAAGGATGATAAAAAAATTTGGCATTGTGATGATCCAAAGGAACCCGAAATAGATTTAGCAGAATATTTTCTTCAATCAGACGGGGCTTATGGTATTATTCCAATGTATGCCTACAATATATTTAAGTTCAATCAGCTTGATGAGTTTAAAGGTACACTTAATAGTACAGGTACACTCGCTCAAGCTCATACGCTTATAGATACAGACCCAGACTATACCGCTTGAGACAATGCAACTAAAAGTGCTATGCTCCAAGCAGCTATTATTGCTACCAGTATTGGGAAGATTGGCATCCAACTCATGATGAGTGTTATATTTGCAGTGGTATTTGTAGTCATTCTCATCGCCCTCGTGCTTGTACTCTTCACGCGAGTTATCAAGATGTGGATGTATGCAATATTTAGTCCACTCTTTGCACTTCGATATTTTCTCTCAGATAAAATCGATAAAGATAATGCTCTCTCAAAATTCGACTTCAAAGAATTTATCGGACTCGCTATGGTACCAGTCGTTGTCTCTGCCGCACTGGGGTTTGGATTCATGTTTATTATGACATTCAAGAGTCATATGGAGCAAGCAACAACCGCCAAAACTTGAATAGAATCAGATTATATCAAAGTAGTCGATAATACAGCAAATAGTTGAAGCATAAAATTTTTTGGGACTACTATAGATATTAAAATGTCAGAGGACAACTCAAATGGTGTAGGTGTTGATGGTCAACCTGTAAAAGCAGATAATCTAAAAGCAGCCCTCTTCAATGTACTCTCATGACTCATCACGCCGATATTTGGCGTTGTGATTCTCTGGATGGCAGTTATGGCAGCGATCAAAACATCCAAGGTTGCAGGGGCGGCAGTTGAGGGAATTGAAAAACTTGGTGGTGAAGCAGCCGGAATGGCAAAAAAATTACCGAACTTTATACCTGTTGGAAGTGTGACCGGAAAAGATGGCAACAAAATACCACTTTCTGTTGGATCTTTCAAAAAAATACCAAGTATATTGGAAGGGCAGATGGGGAAAATTGAATCACTCAAAGAAGCAGATATGCGGCGAGCTCTTGGCTTTGAAGACGGAAAATTCGAAAAACTCAATCAAACCATGGCTGATGTTGGCGGAGATATAGTGAAGGCACTTTGAGTTTCTGGTTCATTTGCGAATGCAGATTTTACCTCAACAGATATGAAATCAGAACCTATGAGAAAGAATCTTGCGCTTTGGGCAAAGTGACTTGGAAAACCTGATCTCAAATTTGATGATGCGAATTTTGATAAAAGCCTTGAGGAAATCGCAGATGTTCTCAGAAAAAATGGAAAAATTGATGCAGGAACTTCTTCGCTGGAATTTGTTAGAAAATTCAAACTCTGAGGAAAAGAACTATGAGAACTTCTCAAAGACGTGGGTACATCAATAGGAACACTGAATGAAATTAAAGCAAAAGATAAGGAAATATTTACCATCAAGAGAGAAAAACATAGCAATGAAGAAGAGATTAGCATTACCATACCATCTGAATTTACTACAGAAACAGATAAAAATAAAAAGAAAGCGATTCTCAGGGCGGCTGTTATCAGTGCTCTTAGTGGTAAAAAATTTATTGCTGAGGATAGTAAAAGTAAAGCCGAGCTGGATAAATTAGTAAATGACCTCTTTGATAAAAATATTCATCCTTAAAGCCTTGCCCTCATCATAAATCAAGTTATACTCACAAAAAACACTTTGTATGACTTTAACATCCACCCTACTCGCCTATCTCTCCTCCCTCAAATCCAAGAGTCTTGAGCGCAAGGTTCCAAATATCTCTCCAGAAATGGGGAGATATTTGTACGATATGACTCGAGCCCTCACGCCACAACGTGTACTCGAGATTGGCACCGCAAACGGATATTCCACACTCTGGATCGCAAGTGCACTCGGTGAATGAGCGAGCGTTACAACGATCGAGCAATCTATCCCAGCGCATACGGAGGCTTGTGGATACTTTCATGAATGTGGTTTTGATGATAGGATCAATGCTCGCCTCTGAGATGCTCTCG
>CAYOYW010000068.1:0-2837 GCA_964408305.1 uncultured Candidatus Saccharibacteria bacterium | reverse complement strand
GATCATTTAAAAAAGTTTCTTGCATAGAATCTGCCATGATTTTGATTTGTCGCAATAGTATACGCACGCGTTCAAGGCAATTTAAACCGTTGGTGATAAATGGCCTTAAGTTTTCTATGCCTAACTGACATAGGGTTTAGCCTAGTGTCTCAAACTGACAGATTATTGGCAAACTTGTCTTAATTCGTCTAGATAAGTTTTATTGATAATTAAGCAGCTTGATAAAAAGTACTTTATAAATAGTGAGTTATGAGTTTGGCACAAGAGCTGCAAAGTAATGCTCAGAACAGAATGTCAGAACGGTGCAGACCACGCCACACGCCTCATGTGGCTTCAATCCCCACCTCTTTAATAAGGGGTGGGTTTTTTTATTTAAGCCGCGTAAGGATGTCTTAAAACAATGGTTTGTTCACGATCAGGGCCAGTAGAAATAATATCCACTGGGGTTTGTACGACCTCTTCTAAACGTTTTAAATAAGCTTTGGCATTGGCGGGTAATTGCTCATAACGAGTTAAACCAAAGGTTGATTCGCTCCAACCCGGCATTTCTTCATAAATCGGCTGGCAGCGCGCAAACTCTTCAGTGATGACAGGAGGAACCTCATAGGTTTTACCATCCAAGCTATAGCCCGTGCAGAGTTTGACAGTCTCTAAGCCATCTAATACATCCAGCTTAGTGATACACAAGCCACTGATGCTATTAATTTCCATTGCACGCCGTAAGACGACTGCATCAAACCAACCACAACGACGCGGACGACCGGTAGTTGCACCAAACTCATTGCCTTTTTGGCCTAAATATTTACCTACCTCATCAAAAAGCTCAGTCGGGAAAGGGCCTGAACCCACTCGCGTGGTGTAAGCCTTAGTGATCCCTAGGATGTAATCAATATTCCGTGGACCAATTCCAGCCCCTGTACAAGCACCACCTGCGGTAGTATTTGAGGAGGTCACATAAGGATAAGTGCCATGATCAATATCTAATAAAGTCCCTTGCGCACCTTCTAACATAATATCTTTGCCCGCTTTACGCAGTTCTGCAATCCGATGCGGAACATCGGTAATCATTGGCCGCAAGATTTCAGTCATCGCTAAAGCATTATCTAAAGTCTGCTGGAAGTCGACTTCATCCGCATGGTAATAGTTTTTCAGAGTGAAATTATGGAAGTCGAGAATAAAGCGCAGTTTGGCTTCAAATTCGGTAGGTTGGAATAGATCACCAACCCGTAAGCCACGGCGAGAAATCTTATCTTCATACGCAGGACCAATGCCACGTCCAGTTGTACCAATCGCTTGATTACCACGTGCACGTTCACGCGCTAAATCTGAGGCGATATGATAGGGGAGAATCAATTGGCAAGCTTCAGAAATGCGTAAGTGGTTGCGTACCGCAATGCCTTTGGCTTCTAAAGTGTTCACTTCTTTCATTAGCGCTTCTGGAGAAAGCACTACACCATTGCCGATCATACATTCCACATTGTCACGCAGGATGCCTGATGGAATCAGGTGCAATACGGTTTTTTCACCATTGATGACTAAAGTATGCCCTGCATTGTGACCCCCTTGAAAACGCACCACTGCGGCTGCATTTTCAGTTAGTAAGTCGACTATTTTACCTTTGCCTTCGTCACCCCATTGGGTGCCTAGAACAACAACGATTTTACCCATGACTTTCTCGCTTTAAACTTCCGTAATAATCCATTCGTTGCCGTGCTTAATTAATTGTTGTCCGCAGCCTGCATCCTGCGGGGTTTTCACGGTATCACCTTGCAGTTGACGTACTACCCACTGCCCTTGAGAACGTAATTGTTGGATGGTGCTGTTTAAACTAGGATCAGTATCGGCCGGTGCAAAAATTTTACTTGGCTGCCGTGGTGAAGCTTGCCAATAGCGGGTTAGAATCCGTAAATCGGTACTGAATCCGGTGGCAGGGCGCACACGGCCAAATAGTTTGCCAATGCCATCATAACGCCCACCACGTGCAATCTCGCGGCCACTCCCTTCAGCATAGACCGCATACACTATGCCCGTGTGATAGTCGTAACCTGATAGTTCCGTCAAGTCGACATGAATATGACAGTCAGGAAACTCATGTTGAATGCGTTTGACAAGGGAGTTGAGATACTGGATCGCCTCTTTAACTTGCTGATTTGCGGTACTTAAAACCTCTGCAGCGTAGTCTAAAATATCTGCTTTACCATACAAACGTGGCAACTGTCTCAGCATTTCGGTTTCAGGAGCTGGTAAATTCGCAGCCGCGAGCCAAGCTTCAATATCTGGTAAAGATTTACGCTCAAGCATGTCAAAAAAGACTTTTTCTTGCGATGTACTTAAACCCGCTTGAGCTGCAAGACTGCGGAAAATATTGACATGCCCAATATCGAGGGTAATAGCAGGCACTTGGCAGTGTTTAAGGGTGGTGAGTAATAAGGCAATGATTTCAAAATCACTATCCTCACCAGCATGTCCGAATAGTTCTGCTCCTACTTGTAAGGGGGAACGTGAACCATCTTCGTTGAAAGCACGGGTACGTAAGACACTACCGATATAGCACAAACGATTGGGATGCTCAGTTTTTAATTTGTGTGCATCAATGCGCGCAATTTGTGGTGTCATGTCAGCCCGAAAACCCATGGTGAGCCCAGTGAGTTGATCCGTGACTTTAAACGTTTGTAGATCTAGGTTTGAGCCGATGCCGGTATTCAGCGACTGCATATACTCCACTAGAGGGGGTATCACCATTTGGTAGCCCCAAGTCGCGTAAACGTCTAATAGGCTACGCCGTAAGTTTTCTAAGCGCCAGGATTCTTCAGGCAATGCTTCGCTAATCCCGTCTG
>CAYOYW010000067.1:0-2847 GCA_964408305.1 uncultured Candidatus Saccharibacteria bacterium | reverse complement strand
CTGAGAGTATAGAGAGTATGGTAATAACTACTATGAGTTCGGTGAGGGTGAATCAAGAAGTGCTCTTGAAAGGTGAAGCACCTTTAGTAGAAGAAGATGATCACAAAGAAATCATCTTAAGAGAACGACCACATGAAAAGAAAGGCATAGGAACATTACTAAAAATTCTGTTTGCTATTACATCACACTTTTGCACAGAATACAAAAATACACACGAGACGGTGTGTATTTTGAGTGGATGAGTTTTGGATTTATGTTGTGGTATAGATTTGGAAGGATGGAATACAGAGGATGGTAGATCCCCGCCTACGCGAGGATGACATAAAATTATTTGTCATTCCTTATACAGGTAGGGGTTAGAGGATCTGGTGCTTTCCTTAAGTTTCATGTATTTCATTATTTCCCAATCTTCACGAGTAACATTAATATACTTTGTTGGTTCTCATAATTCCCAAGTAGGAGGCTGCGTGCTTCACGTACTTCATCGTGATTGATACTAGAGCGATGGCGTTTTTCCCCGAATATTTCGCTCTCGTTAAGTCTAACAAGTTTCTTTCTGAGGGGTTCTGAGAGAAGATTTTTTTCGAGAGATTCATTTCATTTGATCCAATCAGCGAATATTTGTGTATAAGGGAGAAGGGTGACTCCGTTCTCACGATGGTCTCGAATCCGTGAGAGGAGTGGTGTAAGCCTACCAATGGAGAGGGTATAGTTTTTACCAATCATAGCGATGAGTGCTCGCTCAAGTGGATCATTGAATTTTGGCGGGACTTCTCATCGGAGTCGATCACGTGCGTATTTGACAAAAGACTTGGTGATAATTTCATGGATGAGACAATCATATGCCTTCGTAAGGACAGATATAATGGGGAGTCCATCACTAAATCCACGCTCAGTAGTGAGAATATAATAGAGCCGTTCTGCTTCGATGAGATAAGCAAAGAATTGGTGTGGGAGAGTATCAAGGTAGGAGCCAAAATATTCTCGAATGAGATTGACTGCTACTCATTGTGTATCTTGGTCTCAACTATTGGAGGCAAATACTTCGTTGAGTGCTTGGATAGTGCTCTTGGTGGCAAGTTTTGTTTGAATTTCTTTGGTTCGTGTCTGTACCTCTCTCTCCATCCATCGACGAGCTTCCGCCAACATATGTTCGAGGACTGTGATGCGTTCAAGCAAAATTTCATTGTCTTTTTGCAACTTCAAAAACTCCTCATTTTGAGGGCTTGTGGAGTCTTTGAGCGGTTGTTTTGATCAAGTCATAGATATTCTTGGATGAATTCTAACCTATCTTTTCATTTTGAGCAAATTTTCGTTCATAATTGTGAAGTAGCAAACTTTTGATACAATAGGAGAAATTCTCCCTATGTACCAAGATCGATCGATTTTTACGGCAATTATGGCGTATGCGCGCCCGAGATCAGAGAGACATTCATTCGAAGAGATACTCTCTCAATCTGGGATTAACCTCTCAGATATTGATATGACGCTTCCAGAGAATATTCTTGCTCTGGACTCTGAATATTTTCATCTTCTTTTTGATAAAGATAACTCGAGTGATCGAGAGGCAATGAAGGCAATATTTGATCTCGAACATGAGCTCGCGCCAGTGCTCGCACGTATGGAAGCAGGTGGAGTATTCCTAGATCGTTCCTTACTCGATACGGAGTCAGTCAATCTTCGTCGAAGAATAGAAGATCTCAAGAAGACGATATTTTTCTCTGCATGAGAAGAATTTAACATCTCGTCTTCAAAACAACTCCAAATTATCCTCTTCGAGAAACTCTGACTCCAATCAGGCAAGAAAAACAAGACTGGCTATTCTGTGGATGCTGAGGTATTGGAATTCCTCCAAGACAAACATCCTATTATCTTGCCTCTTCTTGAGTACCGTACGCTAACGAAATTGCAGACAACCTACTTTGATGTGCTCCCACGAAGCATCTCTCCTCGGACCAATCGTATTCATCCAACCTATATTCAGATCGGTGCAGCGACGGGGCGTATTGCATGTGAAGACCCGAACTTACAGAATATTCCAGCACATGGTGAAGGAAGTGAGATTTTACGTCGAGCATTTCGACCGGAAGATTCGCACACGGTCTATGTGGTGGTAGATTTCTCTCAAATGGAACTCAAGATTCTTGCAAATCTCTCCGGTGATCAGGCTTTTCAGGATGCATTTCTTGCATGAGGTGATATTCATCAGAGGACAGCAGAGTTTCTCTTTGGTCATACGAATATATCATGAGATGAGCGTCGTATTGCAAAGGCGGTGAATTTTGGTGTTATCTATGGTGTATCAGGTTTTGGCCTGATGAAGACAACAGGGCTATCACGCAAAGACGCAGATAGTTTTATCAAGGCTTTCTATGATGCATATCCATGAGTTGGGGCATATTATGAGACATTACTCGAATGAGTTCGCTCTAAATGATATGCAGAGACATTTTTCGGTCGCAGACGTTGGATTGATGGGATTAATGACTCCAATAAGATGCTACGAAGTGCTGCTGAGCGAGAAGCTATGAATATGCCCATTCAGGGAACAGGGGCAGATGTTCTAAAACTTTCACTTATCAAGGCGGATCGGTTGATTCGAGAGCTCTTTGATGAAGTAAAAATGGTGATGAATATTCATGATGAGATCGTCTTTGAGGTTCCACGATTCCAGGCGGATGCTTTCTGTGAGAAACTCCAAGAGACTCTTGCTTATACTGAACTTGGCCCGATCGCTCTCAATGTGGATATTGGAGTAGGGGAGAATTGGTGGGAGGCGAAACAATAATACGCATTATTCTGCAATGTATAAAACCCCCACCTCTGGTGGGGGAAACACCTAGGTTC
>CAYOYW010000066.1:0-2855 GCA_964408305.1 uncultured Candidatus Saccharibacteria bacterium | reverse complement strand
ACCCAACAAAAAGCCCCGGCGCGGTAACGCCGAGGCTCAAAAAGAAGAACGACACACATCCCATGAAGATCGACGTTGAGAAAGTCAAGACGCTCGTGGCCGACGCCGGCCGCAGCGTGCAGGTTCCGCCCGAGGAGCTGGCCAAGCTCATTCGGCGACTGCATGACATGCTTCCCGAGCCGGAAGCTACCGAGGACAAGCCGCCGCCGCAGAAGAAGCAATTCGTCGTCCTGCTCAGCGACCCGCTGCGCAAGATGCCCGAGGGCGAAGAGTTCGCAGCCTGGGTTTTGCAGATCCCGGAAGAAGCCTCGCCGCTCTCGACTGGCGAGCGTATCGAGAAAGCCGCGTACGACTTCAACGCCTCCGTGCGCGGTCGCAAGCTGCCGGTGCAAACCGTCGGCGAGACGCTCGAGACGGTTCCGGCGAAGCTGCTCAAGGAGGTTGAGCTATGGTGCAAGACCAAGACGCCGGTGCTCGTGGTCGTCACGCGCAACGAGATTCCGAACACGCCGGGGCTCGACGGTCTTTCATACGAAATCCGCAGCGCCAAAAACGTCGTCCGCATCGACGGCAACGTCATCGGCGGCGACGGGAAGGAGGCCGCATGATCTCACAAGAAACCGCTGCCGCAATCTGGAGCGCCTACCGCGAGATCGCATCGGCAGAGAAGCTGCTGGCCGACATGGCGGCCGAGCGCGCGAAACCGTTTGCGGATCGCAGCAAGTACGCGCCGACGCTCAAGGATGCGTTTGGCCAGCGGCAACACCTTCAGCTCGGCGTCCCGTCTGGCGAGAACTCGCATCGGATTTTCGACGTCAATCCGGAACTCGCTGAGGCCGTCATCCGCGCCCACATCGCGAAGAAGAACGTTGAACTCGTTGAAGCGAACGAGCGCGCCCGCATCGAACTCAACACCGCAGCTACGAAGGGGGCCGCATGAGCACCGGAACCATGGGAACCCGCGAGCTCGTCGCGCTCGCCAAGCTGGCCAGCGTGGATGAAACGCGCCGCTCGATCATGTGCCTTCGATTCGAGAGCGACGGCAAGCAACTCCTCGCCATCGCGACCGACGGCCGACGCATGGGCGTGCTGCGCCTCAAGGCTGACGTGCCGCACGATTCGATGCCGTTCGCGGTCAACATCCATGCCGCTACGTTCGCCGCCGCCCTCTCGGCGTGCCTCGATCTCGGCCCGCTCGTGACGACGATCCACGTCGACACCTCGGCCGTCCGCATCCTCGGCATCGGCCTCTCCGTCGAGATCCTGGAGGCGCGAGTCAACTACCCGGACTGGCGCAAGGTGTTCGACATTGCGCGTGGGAAGGCTGAATACGCCGCCTTCAACGCCGAGCTCGCCGATGGGTTCGCTGACTGCGACCCGGAAGGCATGTTCGCCACGACGTACGGAGGCACCGGGCAAATCTTCCTGCACGGGCAAACCGGCAACTTTTTCGGCGTGCTGATGCCGATCAACGTTGAAGGCGTCGGCTGCCGGCGCATCGATGGCGGCACGCTCAAGCATGCGGTGCCGAGCTGGATTGGAGGTGCCGCATGACATTCTCCGAGGCCCTCGGCATCGTCCATCCATTGCGCGCCGCGTCGCCGTTCCTCGAAATCAACGAGGCCGGCTATCACGCCGACCCGTGCCCGTCGCCGTCGTTCTCGGCTTCGATCGGCAAGGTCTTGCTCGATCAGTCGCCAGCGCATGCCTACTTGCGCCACCCGCGACTCGGCGCGAAGAAATCCGACGCGACCGACGCGATGGACTTCGGCTCGCTCGTGCACGGGCTCATCCTTGGCAAAGGCGCCGATGTCGTGACCGTGCAGGCTGACGATTGGCGCACGAAGGAAGCGAAAGCCGTCCGCGAGATAGCGCGCGAAGCCGGGAAGCTGCCAGTGCTCGCCAAGGACATGGAGCGCGCGATCATGGTCGAAGCTGCGTTTCGCGCACAGCTACCGGCTGACGAAGCCGCGCTGTTCAACTGCGGCACAAGCGAGCAAGTGATCGTCGCCGACTTCGCCAACCTCAAAGGCGAAGGTCGAGTCTACGCGCGCGGCATGGTTGATCGGCTCTACATCAACCGCGACAGCATGACGGCGCGAATTTGGGACGTGAAGACGTGCGCCGATGCGTCGCCGGATCAGCTCGAGCGCCGTATCTACGAAATGCACTACGAGATGCAGATGGCGTGCTACGAGTGGCTACTCGAAAGTGTCATGCCGGAACTCAAGGGTCGCGTTACTTCGCGGCTGCTCTTCGTCGAGACGAGCGAGCCTTACTCAGTCGTCGCCGTCGAACTCGACGGCATGTTCCGCCAGATCGGCCGCAGCAAGCTCGGGCGCGCGTGGGATACCTGGTGCGAGTGCGTCGCGCGCGGAGTGTGGCCGAGTTACACCGACAAAGTCCTGACGCTCGGCCCGTCGCCGTGGGCAGCGTCGCGAGAGATGGACGAAATCTCGGCGAGCGCGTGAGGAGCGCGAAACGAAAATGGACCTTTCCAGCACAATCATTCCGAAGTCCGACCAACTCAATGCCGACGACCTCATCGCAGGTCCGCGCACAATCCGAATCTCGGCAGTGCGCGAAGGCAGCGCAGAGCAGCCGGTTTCGATCAACTACGACGGTGACAATGGCAGGCCGTACAAGCCGAGCAAGAGCATGCGCCGTGTGCTCGTTGCGATGTGGGGCAGCGACGGCGCGGCCTACGTCGGCAAGCGCGTTACGCTCTACAGAGAGGCGTCGATCAAGTTCGGCGGCGATCCTGTCGGCGGCATTCGCATCAGCCATGCAGACATTGCGCGTCCGATGACGATTGCGCTCACTGAGAAGCGCGGAAAGCGCGCGCAGTTCACAGT
>CAYOYW010000065.1:0-2856 GCA_964408305.1 uncultured Candidatus Saccharibacteria bacterium | reverse complement strand
TCGCTTCACCTCCGTTCCGCGGATCTCGGCAAGCGCCGCCACCGGTAGGTCACGCCAAACGGCGCACGTCTCGCAGACCGAGAGCACGATCGGCTCGTGCAGCGGCTGCGCCATTTCCTCGTCGGGCCCCATGTGCATGGCGAGGTGGGCGTTGCCGAGCATCATCGCTAGGCCGGTCTGCCGACCGGCGACCGCGGCGAGGATCTGGTCTGCGATGGTCATGCTCAGTCCGCCACCACCAGGTCGCGGCCGATGGTCTCGGCGGTCATGCCCATGACGGCCTGGGCTTCGGGGGAGATCGACTTCTTCATCATCGTGTCCTCGCGTGTGGTGTTGGTGCCGGGCTTCCACCGGCCGCGCCTGTCGGCTCTGCGCTGTCCGCCGCGCCGGCGCTACATGGCCCCGGGTGGGGCGTGCTCAGTTCTGCGTCGCCTCAGCTGTCTCCGGCTCTGCGGTCGCGTCCTCGACCGTGACGCCGGACTGCAGAAGGTCGACCAGGGTGTCCTGCGCGGCCACGGCGGCGCCGAAGGTGTCGCGCACCACGTGACGGATCGCCTGGGCCGGCGTGGTGGCGCGCACGAGGCGCTGGGTGTCGTCGCCGCGGTTCGTGACGACGTAGATGCGAGTGGGGGCGGGCATGTGCTCTCCGTGGTTGAATTAGCGGCTCTTCTTGACGTTGCTCGCGATCCGCGACTCGATCCATTTGTCGAGGTCCGCGCGCCGGTAGCCCTTGAGACGCTCCGTCAGCAGGATGGGCTCAGGGAACCCGGGTTGGCGACGCGCCTCCCAGAAGGACGTGGTGCGCATGCCGCAGTAGTGCGCCGCCTCTTCGATGTTCAGAACGGCGGCATGCGCACTCGGCTTTGATCTTGGCCCGCGCCCCATATCAGCCACCGACCTTCGCGCGGCGCTCGTTCAGCACCTCGACCAGCTCGGCGCGCTGCTGCTCGTCGGCGACGGCGCCGATGAGGTCGGCTGCCACGTCGAGCGCGTCGGTGTCGGTCGCGCGCTCGATTGCGTCGCGGACTTGGGCGTAGGTGGGGGCGGGCGTGGCGTCGGCGGGCTGATGCTTGTCCTGCTGCTCGTGGCGGACCGCCTGCGCGATGTCCTCGGTCGTGACGGTGTAGGTGCCGTCGGCGCCCTGCGTCAGCTCGATCACGTCGCCGGCTTCGTCGGCCGTCATCAGGCCCATCGAAAGCTCCGGCGCATAAGCGCGCACCCACCAGGCGCCTGCCCGGTACATCAGCATTTGCTGCGGGATCGATTGCCACTTCGATCCGTTCTTCGAGTACCAGCCTTCCGACTTCGCGATCGCGATCGACACGTCGGATCCGACCAGCTTCTCGCCGGTGGATTTCTCGTTCGCCCACGCGCGGCAGCCCCACGAGTCCTTCCCGCGGTCGCCGAAGAACTCGAAGCGCAGCGCGGTGAATCGGCCGCACATGTTCGCGGTGGCGATCAGGAATTGCGCGCTCCAGGTCGGCCGGCCGTGCACGATCACGAGGTTCTGCATGACCATCAGCGGGTCCGCGCCGAGCCGCTGCGCGAGGTTCAGCGCGATCATGCAGTTCGCGACGTTGCCCTGGTACGCCTTGGGCACCAGCTCGGAAGTCGCGAACGCCTTCGATACGCGCTGGATCAGCTCGAACGACTGCAGGTCGAAGAACCCGGCGCGCACTGCGGGAAGTGTGGCCTCGCGCGGCTGCGGCGCCTGGATGGCGCGCAGCTCGGCCATGGTGGCTGTGCTCATGGTGGTCGTCTCCTATCGACGGAAGAAACAGGTATTGAAGTTCGGGCAGTACTTCGGCGCGCACATCATCGACTTCGGGTTGCCCCATGCCGGGATGTCGCCATGCACGATCCGCGAGGCCAGCAGGAGCAGGCCTGGGCTGGTGTCGTCGCCGATCAAGACTTCGCGCGCGCCGACGATCTCGCCGGTTCCGATGCGCTGCTTCTCCGGCGTCTTATTCGTCTGAAGGCCGATGATTCGCGCCGGCGCGGTCATGGGCTCGCCGATGGCCGCGCCAGCAACCAGCTCGTAGACGCCCATCTGCGCGCCGTGGCCCTTCGTGTCCACGCGCCCGTCGGCGCGCACCGCTGTCTTTCCGGACTTGATGTCGGCGATGCCGAGCCCGCCGTCCGGATGGCGCTCGATGCGGTCGGTTGTGCCGGTCAGCTCGATCCCGAGATCGGTGATGACGAGCGATTCGATCGTGGCCTCGACGGCGGCGTATTCGTGCTTTGGCGCCTCGAGCTCGCAGTAGCGGCCAACAAGCGAAGCGGCAACGTCCGCAGCCGATGCTGGTGTGTCGCCGTCCCATGCGATGTCCGCAGTCGGGCGCATGATCGACTCGAGCGCGGCGTCTTTCGCAGCGTTCACGCTCGGCGCCTGTCCGGCCACGCGCTCGGTGTCGAAGACGGCCGTGCCGGCGTGGATCGCTGTGCCGATCGCTGCAGCCGGACTGCTCGGCGTGCGGCGGCCTTCCAGGTGGATGGCGGTCCAGCGGGCTGGGCAGTCGAACAGCGAACCGAACGACGAGGCGCGAATGCGGATCGGCTGGCGGGTCACAGCGCGATCACCCCGGCCAGCAGCGCCGCGACCAACACCACCGTGACGACGCCGAGCCCAACACCGACAACGCGATCTGGATCACGCGGCACGCTGAGCCGCGCATACGGGTGCAGGTCGGACAGCCGGCGGGCCGTCGGGCGCGGCAGCGGGGCGTACTGGCCGATGTGCGGGCGGCTCATTCGACACCCCGCACAGCACGCAGCAGCTCGGCCACGTAGCCGAGCCCCGCCCACGTGTCCACGACCGCACCGACCAGCAGCACCACGAGCGTGCCGGCGACGGCG
>CAYOYW010000064.1:0-2868 GCA_964408305.1 uncultured Candidatus Saccharibacteria bacterium | reverse complement strand
AAAAAGTAAGCACAAAATTGCGCTTTTGATGTACTCGGCGTTTGCTCTGAAAAATAATACGCTGTTTCATCAATTTGGTGCTTATATTGTAACACGGAAGGGGCGCATCGTGCACATACATATAGTGCGCAATTGTGAAAAACTATTTTAAGGTGCGTATTATTTCTTTTTTGCTTGATTTATAAGCTCTTTTGGGAGTAATTTTTCTATTTCTTCGAGCGTTTTAAAGCCACTACTTGTTTTCCCTTGGACAACAAGTCCCGGAAGTGTGTCTTGTACTTTGTAAATTGAGGTAAGTGCCTTGATCGTTGAGAGGTCAAGGTTGTAATCAAATGAGTATACTCTGAGTGCGGGGTACTTTGCTCGAAGTGCATCAAGTACATACCCTTGTTTTACGCAGTCACTGCACGAATCTTTGCTTCCGTAGAAATAAAAGACTGTTGCAATTTTTTGCCCACAGCGTTGTGCAATCTTTTTTGAGAGCAAAAAGTCTTTCACTTGAAGTATTGTGTACTGTTTTTTAAGTAGTTCTATCTCCTCTTTTGCGCCAACATTTTGTTCACTGTAACTGATTTTATCTGCAATTGTTGCAATCTCAGCAGAGAGCACCGAGCGGTCAACATCCTGGCAAGAGAGTTCCTCAAGAAGCGCAAACTGTGTTTCAGATGAGAGAATATCGATAGATATCTTATTTTGGATTGTTTTTATTTCCTCAAGTTTTTTATTATTTACAAAGGAGCTCAAGTACCACGCAACAGCAAAAATACCGCAGGTGATTAGGAAGACATAAAAATATTTTCTAAAGTTTTTCATAGTATAATTATCGCCACTTTGGCTGTTTTCGTCCTGTTATTGTATTCCAAACAGCCTTCAGAAGCCAGAACGGTGCAATAACACTGTAAATGAGGAGGTATGGAATAATGTGCCAGTTGAGTCCTCGCTTTTGCTTTGTCAATTTTGTTCCGATAATGATAGAAAAAATAACAAGTCCATAGAGAACAACAGAAACAAAAACAATTGTTTTTGCGTTAATAAAAAACCAATCAATGTGAGGAGAAAAACTTGCGTCAACGCCCTTGATAGATATTTCAGTTATTTTTTTAATAGTAAAAATAATAAAGTTATAGAAAAGCGCAAATGAGAGATACACAACAGCAACGATAGAAATGATACCTGAAGGAAGCGTGAAAAAAGAGAAGTTTCCATATTTTGTTTTGAAGATGAGTCTTCGATAATCAATCGTGTTTTGAATAAACCCATAAATCCATCTAAGCCTTTGTTTATAAAGCTTTTTTACAGTATCTGGTGAAGCAGTGTACACATACGCGGTGTGACAATGATCTATTTTCATATGGTGTTCTTGCATACGATACGCAATTTCTTGGTCTTCGGTGTTATGCGCCTTTCGAAACTTTCCTATCTTCTCAAAAACTTCTTTTCGAAATACAGAAAACGGTCCAGGTGTCACATGAATAGCACCAAGATACGCGAGCATTCGCTTGTTGTAAGTACTCATGTTGTACTCAACTTTTTGAGCGTACTGCAAAATATTTTTTGGCTTGTGAATGATAAGTGAGGGAGCAACAGCCATCACTTCTGGTTTCTTTTGAAAAAGATTAATCATTCGCTTAAGCGCATCATGTGCAACAAATGAGTCCGCATCGAGACAAGAAATAAAATCCGCATTTGTATGATCAATACCAAAATTCACCGCAGTATGCTTACCACCATTTTCTTTTTGAAAAATTTTTACCTGAGGGTGGTCTTTATATTTTAAAATTTCTTCCCAAGTAGTATCTGTTGAACCATCATCAACGACAAGTATTTCAAGTTTGTCTTTTGGATAGTCGAGTGCAAGAAGCGACTCAATAGTGCCGTGCACTGTTTTTTCTTCGTTCCAGCAAGGAACAATCACCGCAACACTTGGGTAGTACGAAAGATTTGGTGTTTCTTCTTGGTGAATAGCATTTAAATGTTTTCTTCGTTCAAAAAAAGTCACCAAAAAGAAGATCTGCACATAGACCGCAAGAAAAACAATGATATACATAATGATTTCCGAGAGAGGCATAGAGAACCATAAAATACCATATTTTAAGGGTTTTTTCAATAGGATAGCTCTGTGGTGTATACTGTGGGGTATATGGAAATACAAGAACAACAGATACCAGAAAAAACAGAAAAAAAATCGTTTGCAATTAGTATGCCCGCTGCTATTGTAACTGCCGCAGTAGTCATCGGTGTTGCTATTCTTTTTTCAGGAAAAACACCAATAAAAAATGGCGCAGTCATAAAAAAAGAGTCAGCAGAGCAACAAAAAAACTCTGAGCAATCAGCTGATGCTGTCGCAGTGAGAAGTACTGACTATGTTCGAGGAGACATCACAAAAGCTTCTGTTGTTATTGTTGAGTATTCAGATAGCGATTGCCCATTCTGTCAAAAATTTCATACAACAATGAAAGAAGTAACAGAAAAATACGGAACAAAAGTTGCGTGGGTCTATCGATACTTCCCCCTCAATATTCACCCTGACGCAGAAAATGAAGCAAAAGCACTTGCTTGTGTTGGATCTCTCGGTGGAAACAGTGCATTTTGGAACTACCTTGATCAAATAATAGACATTACTATTGCACCAGAAAAGAGCGCAGGAATTCTTTCTTCTCTTGCAGTAAAAGAAGGGATTGCCCCAGATATGTTTGCAAAATGTATTGCAAGTAAAGAAACAGAAAAAATTGTAAGAGAACAATCAGTTGAAGCACAAAGCTATGGCGCCCAAGGAACACCATTTAGTGTTGCTATCGGAAAGAATGGAAAGCGGTCAGTAATCGCAGGTGCCTACCCAATAGAAGAAGTAACAAAAATTATTGATAG
>CAYOYW010000063.1:0-2916 GCA_964408305.1 uncultured Candidatus Saccharibacteria bacterium | reverse complement strand
CCACGCCGACGTGCTGCTGGCGTTCGCGAACCGATGACCCCCGCCCTCCTCACCCGCCGTTTTGTCGGCGTTCAGTTGATCCCCGCTCCAGACCGGCGGCTTTATCACGCGCCGATCTGGGTGAGCGCGTCGGGCGCGGGAACGGGGATTCGTTCCATCTCGCGCGGCTCGAATTTCGTTAAACCGCCGGCATAGACGCGGCCAAGGTCCATCATCGACGCGCCGCTGAGATACTTCACCAAACCTCGCAACATCTTCTCCGACATCGGATCACGCGGATAAAGCCCATGTGCGATGTTCAGATGCCGCGCCGCCGCCTTGTTCAGCACAAAGGCGGGCGAGCGCCGCGCCATGTATGTTGCGAGCACTGGTGCTGGCTGGCGCAGACCGACAGACCACCACGCTTTACGATGCTTCGCCGTGAAACTCGACCTTGCCCCCATTTCCTCGGCCAACTCTAGGAACCTCTGGATCGCGTTATGCTTCTTCTCCGACAATGCGGACAGGTCGGGCGGAAGATCGATTACACGGCGAAGATTGGCGGCGTTGGTTAGGACAGCGCCAGCGCGGATAAGTTCAACCGCCTTCGTGACGGTCGGAAACAGAACATCGTCGGGCAAACCCTTACTGTGCTCACCCTCAATCCAGACACGATTTGAGCCCGTGACCTGACCGCGATGCACCTTGCACAATTCGCCTAGTTCGACGTAACCGCTCGGAATCTCGCGCGCCTTGCGCGTGAAGTGCGACCATCGCGGCTCGGCAATCAATCGCTCGCGGCTCACACGGCGACCGCCCGATAGGTGGTCAAGATCGTCAAGCTTGTCTATGCGGGCGAGGCGCGCCGAAGGCGGCTTCCCGTTCACTGTGAAGGTAGTGACCGCCGCCGTGCTCTGCGTACCAGGAAACGGCTCAGCGCTGGGCTCGATCAGATAGACCGCTTGGCCACCCAGACGATCAAGGAAGAGATCGCGGACAAGCTGGCCGTAATTCACGTCAAGCCATTCGGCGGCAGTAATCAATGCACCGTAGTCGCCCGGCTTCGCCCAACGCGCAATTGCGAGGAAGAAATAGACATGTAGCCCGGCGAGCGTGCTGGCCGATAGCTTCAATTCGGCGGCTTGCTCCTTGAGCCATTGCTTCCATGTGGCGTCGATCAGGTGATGGCGGACGTAAGGCGGGTTGCCGATGTAGAGCGTTCGACCGGCGATGAACGGGAGCGTTGCCTTTCTGAAGTCAGTCAGCATCACAGAAGCGCGCTCTGCCATGCCCACCGCCGCGAGATTGGCGCGCGTCATGATCGCGGCGAGCGGATCAGTCTCTACCGCGACAAGCGAAGCCTTCCTGAACTGCCGTCCGGCTTCGATCAGAAAGCGCCCCGACCCGGCACCCGGGTCGACAACGCGGTCGGGAACGGCAACGGTCGCTGCCCATCCGATCATTGCCTCGACGATCTTGAGCGGCGTATAGACAGCGCCGCTTTCACGGCGAACGTCGGCACTGCGGATCGCACAGAACGCTTCACCGAGAGGATCGCCGCCGTCACGGATTTTGCTGCGCAACGCGTTCAGATCTGTCGCTGAAACTTCCGGGAGTGACTTGGTCAGCGCGCGCTCTTGCGGCGTGAGCGCGCCAACGGTGTCAGCGCCCAACGCGAGCGCAAGCGCGATGATGCCTTGTTCGGTCGAAAGGAGCGACGATTGAACCGGCGCGGAGGCGCGCTTTCTCGGAACCGGGCGATACGCGAAAATGCGGTCCGTAATCTCGTCTAGTTCTTTCGGTCCGCCGGGCATGCGGTTAGGTTCCTATATGTGAGGCGCGGACCAACCGACGCGGAAACGAGGCTGTCAAGACGCTCCAACGTGTGGCGCTTCACATCACCATCATTGAGGCGGAAGGTAAACTCGTTGACATACCGATGCAAATGCTTGCTGCTGGCGTGGTGGTAAACGCCATGCAGGCCGCGCTTCATGACCGCCCACACGCTTTCGATGCTGTTGGTGGTCACACCGTCCCGCACGTATTCCCCTGCCGCGTGGTCGATTCGTTCGTGATTGTAGAACATGCTTCCGAGGCCCAAATAGCCGCCATGCTCGTCGGTATGGAGCGTTGAGCCGGTATGCACGCTCGCGTGAATCTCCGGGTGCAACGTGGCCGCGTCCGTGCGGCTAACGGGCCGCGCCTTCGTGCGACCGCCCCGCTCACGCATGCCGAGGACGGGCGTCTTGCCGACCGCGCCGCGGCCGCGATTGAGTTTCTTGTCGGAATGCTTGTTTTTCTCTTTGCCGCCGATGTACGTCTCATCGATCTCGACGATGCCGCTCAACACAGTCGGGTCGTTGCCGCACGCTTCGCGAATACGACCGAGCATAAACCACGCCGACTTCTGCGTGATGCCGATCTCTTTCGCGAGTTGGAGGCTCGACACGCCCTTGCGCGCGGTCATGAGCAAGTACATCGCGAGAATCCACTTATCGAGTGGGATATGCGACCGCTCAAAAATCGTGGCCGTGCGAACCGTGAAGTCCTTCTTGCACGCGTTGCAGCGATAGAAGCCATTCGGGCGAGCGGTTATCCGCTTGGCCTCGTCACAGTGCGGGCAAATCGCTCCCTTCGGCCACCTGCGCTTCTCCATGTAGGCCCGAGCGGCTTCCTCGTTCGGGTACATCTGGGAAAGTTGGTACAGGGAAATGGTCGATCTGGACAATGTGAAATCCCCCGAAACGCTCATCAAATATGGGGATTTTGGCCGAGGGAGTCAAGTACATAATTCCCCTTTCTTTCGGCGCGCACGGGGGCTGCGGCGCCGGCGCTGGGCGCGGCGGGAGGAGGCCGCGCGTCAGGGCGGTCTGGCGTCGGATGGGCCGATGCCAAGGCGCGGCTGGACCCAGGCGGTCGCCGGGCGCGGCGCCGCAG
>CAYOYW010000062.1:0-2952 GCA_964408305.1 uncultured Candidatus Saccharibacteria bacterium | reverse complement strand
GTATCGACCATACCAAACACGGCTACTAACAAACCAGTTTGCACCGGCAATAGAGCCAAGGGAATATAAAGCGCTAATAGCCAAGTACGGTGAACATTTAACTGCACGCGTACACTGTGAACCAACGCGATACCTTGGAATAAAAATAATCCAAGCCCCACAAAAATTAAGTCGATCAATAAGGCTGAGCGGCTAACAAGGGCAAGCATAATGATTCCACTGAGGGAGAGGGCTACGAACTTATTCAGTCGTAAGCTATACATTTCTTCCTTGAAGCCACCCGGATTATATAAACTAGCTTGCCAGTGGCGTGCCAGCATGAGCGATAAGGTAAAGGCTAAACTCATCGACGCTGCAAACAGCCCAGTCATGTGCTTAGCGATTTGGTTGAGTAAATCGTCCAATTTAATATCAACCAAACTGGCTTGCAGTTGCTCAAAATCGACCAAAGCTTGTAAGGCATTCTTCCAGAAGCTAACCGGGTCAGTCACACTCAAGTGGAAAAGTACTACTAAGCTTGCTGCTAGACCAAAAATAATCTGCAACAGATTTGGCCAAGAGGCAGTGCTGGCTAAATAAATTGCCAAGGCTACAACCAAGAGTGATTGCAACAAACTTGAAAATAAGCTGCCGAAAACATTGCCTTGTAATAAGAGAGCAACTAGCCCTAAACCGATACTGACGGCCAACGCAAGCATGACACCGCGTCGCCAACCCATGCGTAAGGTGACTAAACCTATTGCCGCATTACTCAGTAAACCTAAAAATGGCAGAAACATTGCAAGTAAAGCAAACACTAAGGCAAAACCAATTGCTTGAAGTGGCCCTGACATAATGAATGCAGCCATGCTATCTCCTGCTCTTAACGAGTGACCGTAACGAGCACGGTCAGACGCTAAAATTACTTGTGCTGATCGGTATAAGGCATCAGTGCAAGGAAACGGGCGCGTTTAATCGCGGCTGCTAATTGACGCTGATAAGGCGCTTTAGTTCCAGTAATACGGCTAGGTACAATTTTGCCTGTCTCAGTAATAAAGCCCTTTAAGGTATCGAGGTCTTTATAATCGACTTCAGCAATGCCTTCGGCGGTGAAACGACAATATTTTTTACGGCGGAAAAAACGTGACATAATTAATGATCCCTACAATTATTCGTCGTCAGCTTCATCAAGATCAGCATCGTCTAATTCCACTTCTTCACGACGTGGTGGACGCTTGCTCTTACCTTCGTTTTCTTTGCTTAAAGGCGAGGCTTCAGTGATAGGGCCATCACGACGGATGGTGAGTGTACGCAGAATGGCATCGTTGAAACGGAAAATACTTTCCAATTCATCTAAAGTTTTGCCATCACATTCAACATTCATCATGACATAGTGTGCTTTATGAATTTTGTTGATGGGATAAGCCAATTGACGGCGACCCCAATCTTCTAAACGATGAATACTACCTTGGTTTTCATTGATCAGCGTACGATAACGCTCGATCATTGCTGGAACTTGCTCGCTCTGATCCGGATGGACGAGGAAGACAATTTCATAATGACGCATGAAGTCTCCTTTTGGATTAAACAGCCTCCTGCTAGCAAATTAATGCACAGTGAAGCAAGGACGCAGAATTAATACCCTATTCTGCTAGGGTTATATAAAGGCGCGGAATTATGCGGTAAAGCATAATGACTGTCAATTAAGAGTCAGCCTGACATTTTCTCCTTTTGTAGGATTTATTGGGAAAAATCAATTCTACTGACCTAAACTCACCTAAACCAAGAATTCAAATGCCAATTAACTATTGCGTGGAGTTTTAAGTGGACTATCAACTTTCCGCCGAAGCGGAGCGAGTTGTCGGCAAAACTGCCCTAACATTTTTACTGGTCGAGAGTCAATCACCGGTACGTTTAGACCTTGAACTCATGCTACGCAAGCGTTTCCCCACGGCTTCTCTAGAACGGTTATTTCCTGAAATTGATGTTAATGCACTCCAGCACTTGGTTTGGCAAAACTATGACTTAGTGATTGTTGCGGCAGAAACGGTGGAGCCAGATCTAACTTGGTTACGTAGGGTTCAACGCACACGAGCAGGTTTGCCGCTGGTTATCGTTCTGACTGACAACCGAGATCGGGAACATAACGCAGTCTGGGCAGGTGCAGATGTAGCTTTGCCTTTGGATGCCTCACCTAGCCAATTGGCTGCTCGTTTAGATAATTTACTGGAGATAGGACGTGCCCTCCAACGCTATCCGCTCAATTTACCGCAATGGCAGTTTCAAGAGTTGATTCACAATAGTGAAAACTCGGTTATTTTTTTAGCGGAAAATCGTCAGCATCAACAAGCAGTGATTAAGCGCTTTAAGTTTGATGTGAGTGGTGTCGACAATTATGCTTTTGGTAGCTTTCTGCAAGATGCTAAGTTGCTGACGGCTTTACAATATCCGGGGCTAGTGCATCTTCTGGATGTAGGGGTTTCCTGCAATGCTGTGGTAATTATTATGGAGTATGTACACGGGCAAACGTTACGTGCATTACTCACCCAGCATGCTTATCTAGCATTAGCTAATTTAATCAGTTGGTTTAAGCAAATCACCGAGTCTCTTGGGGTAATCCATTCTTTAGGGATGCTGCATCGCGATTTAAAGGCTTCTAATATTGTCATGCGTGATGATAGTACACCAGTGCTCTTAGATTATGGGATTGAAAGTAGTGTGATGCTCAGCAGCGGTTTTTTGCAAGAAGCTCAAATCTACTGCACTCCCTTTTATGTTAGCCCGGAGCGGGTGGCTGGCGATCCTGCTAGCATTCAATCTGATTTATATGCTTTAGGTATTCTATTCTATGAAATGTTAATGGGTGAAAAGCCGTACACTGGCTCCAACCTTGGTGAGGTTTTGCAGAAACAACTATTTTATCCTTTACCCCATTTGCCTCAGCACTTGGCAATCTACCAACCCCTTTTAGAT
>CAYOYW010000061.1:0-2999 GCA_964408305.1 uncultured Candidatus Saccharibacteria bacterium | reverse complement strand
TCGGCGAGCTGCGGGGTGCGGGCCATGAGGTCGAACACGAGGTTGCGCTCGACGAGCGCACGGAGCACGTCGTCGTCGGGCACCGGTGGCGCGGTGGGCGACATCGGGCGCACGCCGCGCAGGCGGCTCGCCGCGAGCTGCTCGTCGAGCAGGGCGATCGCCTCAGCCGCGGTGTCGGCGTGCGGGAGGCCGCCGACGATCGCCGCCGGCTGCCCGCCGGGGTCGGCGTCGGCCGCCGCGTCGAGCGCGAGGGTCTCGGCCACCGAGTGGCGACCGGTCGCCGCGGCCACGTTGATCAGCTTGTCCACCGGCCAGCCAGCGGCCTCGGCCGCGTAGGCGTCGGGGGTGAACCGACGGGCCATCCCGGACACGTCGCCCATGCCCAGGTCCCGGCCGCCGCCCAGGTACGGGTACCAGTCGGTGCGGGCCGGGTCCCACAGGTGGACGTGGGCGTCGACGATGCGCTCGGGGCGGGTGGTCATCGGCCCGCATCCTGGATCGCGCCGTCGAACCACGGGGGGATGGCCCCCGCGCCGAGCACGATGCTGGCCGCGGGGCGGGGATGGCTGCGCAGCCCGAGCCACCCCTGGCCGACGGCGAGCTCGGCCCCGGCCAGCGTGGGATCGGCCGTGGTGGCGAGCCGGGCGGCGAGCGCCGATGCGACCTCGGTGTCGGCGGCGTCCTCGAGGGCGACGGCGAACGCGGCCACCCGGTCCTGGGTGGCGCGCCGGGTGGCGCGGCTCAGCTGGGCGATGGCCTGGGCCCGGCTGGCGCCGCCGGCGTCGGCCGCATCGACGAGCGTCACCACGCGCATGGGCCGGTCGCCCGTGGCGGCGACCTCCGCGGCGGCGCGCAGCCAGGCGGCATCGTCGTGGAGCTCGCCGGCGAGCCCGGCGTGGGAGGCGAGGACCGCCTCCCAGCCGTCGCCCTGGACCGGCGTGGCCGCCGCCTCGACGATCACCGCGTCGAGGTCGGGGGCGAGGTCGGCGAGCTCGCGCCCGACGGTGACGTTGGCGCCCGCGGCCTCGAGCCGGGAGGTGGTGGCGTGCACGAGCTCCGGTCGCTCCGCCACCACCAGGACCCGCCAGGTGTCGGTGGCGGCCTCGGGCGTGGCGGCCAGCGCCTCCGCGTACCGGGGGTTGGCCCCGCCGCCGGTGGCCTGGGCCGCCTCGGCGGCCACGAAGGCCGACTCGGCGATGGCCAGCGCAGCCTCGAGCGACGCGGCGGCATCGGTGCGCACCACCTCGAGCAGGCGGGGCGGCTCCACGAGCGCGGCCTCCGAGCCCCCGGCGAACAGGATCCGGCCCCGCAGGGTGCAGGCTGCGCCGGCGAGGTGCGCAGTGAGCGGGGCCAACTCGGCCGGTGCTGGCATGCCGCCGAGCGAGAGGCCGCCGGTCTTGGCCGACCCGCCGGGTTGGGCGGCGGGCGCCGCGCCACCGCCGGCTCGGGCCAGGGCCGCGGTGACCATCCGGGTCATGGCGATGGGGGAGATGGCGTTGACCGCCACCCCGGCCGGTGCGATCGCTCCGAGCTGCCAGGTGAGGGCGGCGACCGCCCGCTTGGCCGCGCTGTACGCGCCCGCGTCGGCGGCCCGCCAGCCCGACCCGGAGGTGACGCCCACGATGCGGCCGTGCCCGGCCGCGGCCATGTGGGGCAGCACCGCCTCCAGGACCGTGCGGTACCCGTCGAGGTGCACGGCCAGCACGGCCTGCCAGTCCTCGTCGGTGCCCGACGCGACACCGGTGGGCCGGGTGATGCCGGCCACGTTGACCACCCCGTCGATCCGGCCGTGCTCGGCCATCAGGCGGGCAGCGAGGTCCTGCATCGCGTCACGGTCGGTCACCGAGGCGTGCGAGGCCTCGGCGCTGCCGCCCGCGGCCACGATCCGCCCGGCCGTCGTCTCCTCGGGGTCCGGCAGCGTCTCGGTGCCGTCGACCGACACCAGGGGATCCACGGTGACGACGTGGTCGCCCCGCCGGCCGAGCTCCTCGGCCACGGCCGCGCCGATGCCACCGCCACCCCCCGTGACGAGGACGACCCGTCGCCCGCCCGGCGTGGCGCTGCTCACGAGAGGTCGAGCCCGGCGAAGTCGCCCGCGTCGAGCCAGGCGTGGAGGAGGTCCCGGTACCCGAACCAGTCGCCGAGGCCCCGGCCGTAGTTGGCGTTGCGCGGGTTGATCAGCTCGGGGTGGCCCTCGTTGTTGATGCGCGACGGCGTGCACGCCGACATCACGATCGAGGGGTCCACGAACGTCGAGACCACGGACTCGGTCCACGCGGCCTCTGCCTCGGCGGTCACCTCGAAGCGCTCGACGCCCCGCTCGGCCAGCGCCGCGATCGTGCGGCCGACGACCTCGGCGCCGAGCACCGCGAGCTGGGTGTAGTTGACCGTGACGACCGCCTGCTGGCCGGGCGCGGGCATGGCGAACAGGTTCGGGAAGCCGTGCACCATCATCCCGTGGAGCGTGGCGGCGCCGTCGGCCCAGTGCTCGGCGAGGGTGACGCCGTCGCGCCCGACGATGTCGTGGCCGGCCCGCCGGTGCAGGGGTGTCATCTCGGCCTCGAAGCCGGTGGCGTACACGAGCACGTCGAGGTCGTAGGTGGTGTCGCCCACGATGGCGCCGCGCTCGGTGATGCGCTCGACGCCTGCGGGGCAGTCGACGAGGGTGACGTTGGGCCGGTTGAAGACGGACAGGTACTCGTCGTGGAAGCACGGCCGCTTGCACAGGTACCGGTAGTAGGGCTTGAGGACCTCGGCGACGGCGGGGTCCTCGACGAGCGCCTCGACCCGGCGTCGGTGGGCGTCCATGATCTCGTAGTCGATCGCCTCCGCCCGCTGGAGGTACTCGGGGAAGCTCTCGTCGGGCCGCTTGCGGGGCGGGTTGTTGACCGCGGCATAGTCGTGGGTCCAGCCGTCGTCGGTCAGGTCCTCGTCGACCGGGCGACCGAGCATGACCGCCTGGAAGTTGTCCATCCGCGCCTGCTGCCAGCCGGGCTCGA
>CAYOYW010000060.1:0-3000 GCA_964408305.1 uncultured Candidatus Saccharibacteria bacterium | reverse complement strand
GGCTCCACTACGATGGATTCTCGCTGTCAAGTTCCACACGAAACGACGAAGAACCACCACGGCGTGGGCGGGAAAGTGGTGTTCAACCGGGTGACGGGGTTGAAGGATTCTTGGGGGAAATAGAGCCTACAAGAAAGTTAGTTGGCGAAGAAGCCGGCACCAATACACTTGGTGCCAGCCTTTTTTTAGCTCACCTTGAAAAACTTGTCGAACTCCGACAATTCCAAAATCTGAGCGTCAGAATATTTTGCATATTCAAGCGGATCGAATTTATCGACCAACATAGAGACAATTTGCTGGCCAGGCAGTCTCTGCGCCACCTTAAAAATCAGTTGAATCTGCCTTGTATCGATATCTTCGATACTATCGTGAAAGACAAACTTTGGCCGAACCAAGCCAAATCTATTCACCGTCAGAATGTAGGCTAAATCAAAAGCGATAACCTCCGCCTTCTTCTTTCCACCCTCAGGATTAGAGGATCCACTAACAACATCTAGCGAGCAGACGCCAGTCTCTTCATCAAATCTAAAATCGAAACTATAAATCTCCCCGTGAATCGCTTTCGATACATAGGCAAAATAGCGATTGAAAACCCGATGAAACCTATGAACCAAATCTAAATTCTGAGAGATGCTCAGCAGTAACTCAGCATATAGCTCTTGAGCGAGAAGCAAATCTGCTGCTGTCTTTTTCTGTTGTTCCAACAAACCTTCAACCCGACCCAACTCAATTTTTAGATCACCCAATTCTTTTAGTCTCTGAGTTATTCGCGAGATGCTCTCCTCTGAGCGCATGTCCGAGAAGACCTCTAGCTTAGCTTCAGTCAGGGAAGAGATTTCAGATTCCAGCGCATTCTTTCGCGCATATAGCGTAGGCAAATCGATTCCAAGATAGGCCTTTTTCGCCTCAACAAGCTCCGCATGAAAACCCAATACCTGCTTAAGATCTCTTATTGGCCCTTCAATGGCAACTCCCACATACGAGTAAATTGCGCGAACCTGCTCTGACAAATAGCCATTCTCAGCACCACCCAAAATTTCAAGAGTGCGCTCTACATTCGAGATCTTTGCGGATACATCAAGAGCCATGCCAACCAACTCATCCTCCTTCACCTGGATCTCAGAGAGACGACTAACTGGATTCTCAAATTTAGGAGAGTAGTCAAACCGCAAGAACTCATCCTCTAAGACCTTAAGCTTTGCTCGATACTTCGCCACCTCCGCGCCAGGCTTCTGCTCTTTCACAAGAGCATTAATTGTAGAGACGCGCTTCTGGGCCTTAGAAACAGCATTTACTGCCAATCGCTTTTCTTCAAGCAGCGCAGTATCCTCAAAGCCAAACAAATACAAAAACAACTCCGCGTAATCCTTGGGCGAAGCACGTTTATCTAAAAAATGTGTGGTGTTCAACATTTTGCGCCCGGAGTCTCTTATAAATTTGGGCGCAACAAATCTTATGGAAGGCCTCTTACCAGTGATATCTAGAACTCGGGACATCACACTGGCAAAGAAGTCAACCTCATCGACAGTCTTTCCCTGAATCCAAAATTTCCGAAGCTTCTTATCAATGCAGACGTTTCGAGCTATCTCAAAATCAGCTCCAGAAAGATCAATAAAGCAAAGACTCACAACAACATCAGACGAACTTAAGAGCAGCTCAATCTCAGGATTTGGCTTTTTAAACTCCTCATCAATATAAATCGACTCTACGCCACCTCCAAACAAATAGTCTACCAATCTAGCCAAAGTAGTCTTACCAATACTATTTCCAGTTCGACCAACACCCCTCTGGTTAACCACCAAGTTGAGACCATCATGAAACTTTATATCTCTGATGGAGGCACCATCCACATCAACTTTTAGATGCTTGATTTTCATTTAATCCTCACCATCTCCTGATCCATATCAATGACCGAAATTGCATACAACCAATCCAACGTCAAAATTATGTGATCGGTAGAAACCTTTAATTTCGACGGCAATTCGAATAACAGCTTTTCTACACTATAGCTATCCGCGCGAATTTCATCTATAAGACGCGCACCAAGCACAACAATATTAACTCTCGGATCACACCCCGGAAGTGGCAGCATCGTTCGGCACCTCCAAAATAATGCACTCAAGGAAGGCGTGTGCAACAATTACACTAACACCCTGCACGACATGCTCCTTCATTGAAGGAACATTCTTTGATTCAAACGCAAAATTCTTTAGATGATTAACCACAAAGTCAAGGATCTGATCCGAATTCTCACGAATCTTTGATATATCAATACTCTCAAAGTAATCTATACCTAAAAAATCCAAACATTGATAGTAAAGATCATTAAGATTACGAAGAACAACCTCCCTCCCAAAAGGAGTCAATGCATCGATGCGTTCGTAAGCAGTCTCGATTGCCGCTGAATGCTCAAGATATTGACGAATAACATGCTTATTTGTACGAACATTGTTATGCTCAATCTTTCGAACAGCCGCCACCGGCACCCTCCGATTTGTGCGCTCAAACCGAAATGGCGTAGCCGCAAGCTCTATTAATAGCTCATTTATTACAGAATTAATTCTATACTCAGGAGAATCGCCAATATTAACGTTTCCGGCATTATTTTGAATGACAACAGTCTTATTCATGCCAATCTCACATCTTAATATTCATGCCGCCTGAGTTATTTTTTGTGTAGATATTCTTGTCACCAACCTGCGAAACAGAATCCCCACCGCCATCAACAACTTCAAGATTTTCTGACGTTCTCTTGATCTTTGGTTGATTAATCAAGACATTCATCTCCATACGCACCCTTTGAGTCTCTTTCTTTTGAAAGAACCCATATGCAAACCCGGCAACACCACAGAACCAAGATATTGCAACACCTAGGTCCGACTTAATAAAATCCAAGAAAGCAGCAATCATTAAGCATCTCCAAAACGAGTCGAAAAACTACCGGGCCCACTCGCCCCAATCACCAACCGCTGCGTCGCCCGCGTGGCCCCCACATAGAAC
>CAYOYW010000059.1:0-3146 GCA_964408305.1 uncultured Candidatus Saccharibacteria bacterium | reverse complement strand
TGAATGCGGCCGGGCAGGTGGTGAACAAGGCTGGCTCCCCGGTGTCAGGGGGTGGCGGATCTGTCGCCGTCGAAAACGTCCTGACCAGCACCAGCACAGCGAATGCTCTATCCGCCGCGATGGGCAAGAGCCTCAAGGACACGGCGGACGCCCAGGCCACCGCGATCGGCGCAAAGTACTCATTGCCAGCCGGAGGTGTGCCTCTCACGGACTTGGCGGCGGCTGTGCAGGCCTCGCTGGGACTCGCCAACAGTGCGGCGCAGTACGACAGCGCGTTCACTGAGGCGAGCCAGGACGTATTCGGCGCCATGGTGGCGGCTGCGGGGGGCACCTACAACGACGGCACGGGAACTATCACGTTCCCTTCGATGGGATCGGGGGCCGCACTCACGTATGCCGTGAACATCGCCGCCCTACGATCAGTGTCGTCCCCCAGTGATGGCTCTGTTGCTGTGGTAAACGGGTACTATTCGGCGAACGATGGCGGCGGTGGGTTGTTTTTATATTCTGCCGCATCCTCCTCGGCAGACGATGGCGGGGCAGTTATTCAGCCCGCAGTCGGAGGCGGTCGGTGGCTGCGCATCTTCACGCGCACAGACCAATACAACGTGCGGCACTGGGGCGCGAAGGGCGATTACAACGGGTCCACTGGAACCGACGACTCTGTTGCTGTCGCCGCGTGCGTGACCTACGCGAAGAACAATAAGCAAGCTGGCACGAACATCAACTGGGTGTTATTCCCCGAGGGTTGGTATTACACCCGCATACCTCCTGTCAATTACATCGACGTGGCGTTCGAGGGGGCGGGTATCGGCCTGACCCGTGTTCGGCATGTCAATGGGTATTCGGAGCCGTTGATCTACGTCACAGGTCCAGCGTCGATTTCTACGGGCGCTCGTACTATCGCAACACCCTACGGGGGCACCCGTAATATGTCATTGCAGGCCGGTACGCTCACGTATCCCGCCGTGCACTACTCCGACGTGTCTGTCGATCAGGGCTACGACATGGATGGAACGGCCTACGCAGGAGGCGCGTCCACTGTCGGTGTTTCTGGCATGTCCTGCTTTGACTTCTTGAATGCCGGAATGCGTCGCGTCCGTTTTGATGGCATTGGGAAATGGGGTGTTGATTTCCGCTGCTCAGGCGTACTTACCTCTGTTGTAGACCGAACGTCAGGGCACTATCGTGCGAGCGCTCTAAACACCGGAACAGGGGTATGGACAATCACGTCGTCGCCGGAGCCGATCCTAGGCACGCCCGCGATGATATTCGGGTTCGGTGCCGTCGCACCGACAGCGGTGGATACAGGGCTGGCCCTGCTCTTTGCGCATCAAGGTGGTCTGTATTTCGTCGGCGTCGGATCAACTTCATCAGCCATCGTGCTGTACAGAACCCGTGCTGATGCTCTTGCGGGCACAAATGCCATCACGTACAGCGCGAGCTATTCGGGGTCTATTGCATTCTGTCTGTGGGTCGCGAACGCTACGGTCAGTGCAGTAACCACCGGCACGGACACGATCACATACAACGACGGCGGCCGTGGTTTCTGCGTTGGCACGACGATCCAGGACACCACGCTGTCATCCGCAGTGATCGGCACCGGGTACGACAACACTATTTCCACCGCGAACGGTATCCACTGCGTCATGCTGTGGTCTGATGGAGCGCTGCCTTCACCGCTGGTCGCTGGCACTGTGTACTGGCCGACGTACGTGGACGCCAAAAACATCAAGTTGTCCACATCTCCGGCCAACGCCTATGCCGGTACGTTTATCGACCTGACCGACGCGGGTTCCGGGAACATCTATTTGATGTATCACCACGGTGCCGCTGCATTTGGCATGGGGCATTACACGCTCGACGACTATACGTACGACAATTCTGGCGCGACCACGATGGAGACCCGTGGTGGATCGGCTACTGGCGGCTACGGTGTGCTGGCGATTGACACGAGCGGCGTTGCTGCAAACAAGGGCAATATTGAGATTTCAAACACCCGGGTTGAGATCAATAAGTACCCGGCCCGGGACGCAACGAAAGGGATGACGGCTCCTGCTACGTTCTATGCACGAGTCAACACCAACATGTCCGGGACAGAGGGCTCAAACGTTAGCTTCACGCTGGACGGCACTGCGATTGACATGTCCACATCGGTCGCGGCCAACACCCGTGACTCGATTGTTATTTCCTGCCAAGGAAATAATGATATGAGCATGTCGATTCGGGACCTGTCCTGCTTCGGAATCGGTCAGGCGTATAACAACCAGAACGGAACGGCAGCGTCCGCGATTGCCCTGAAGGGTGGGCTTGTCCGATCGTATGTACCGTTTGCGTCTACCAAGCGCAATTCAGCAGACCGAAATGACGGATCAGCGCGCCATGTCATTGATGGTGTGACCGTTTCTCGGCAGGACTCGACACTCACAGCGGCATATAACAAGCGCGGTGACACGCTGTACGCAGCCCCTGGAACGAACCCCGTGCTATACCGAGCGATCCAGGCTCAGGCCGGGCTCTGTAAGGGAACGACCGGCACCCCGGCGTCGATTGGCGTCACGGGAAACATGACCGTCGGATCGAACGTCATCACGTTCACCGGTACGCTGAATGCACAGGTGTCCATCGGAACGGCGATTTCTGTTGTCGGCGCAGGCGCCGCCGCTGCCAACTTGGTCGGCATCGTTTCAACTATCGACAACTACCCAGCGTCAGGCTCTCGCACGATGACGTTGGTGGATTCCGCTGGCGCGGCGGTTGTGTGCTCAACTGCGGTCACGGCGGCAGTCATCAACTACGCTGACGCAACCTACTGTCAGGTAGATGGCTATTACGCGATGTCTGCAGCGCTGGACTTCCCGTCCATCCCAGCTGGAACCAGTGCCGACCTGACAATCGCGGCTCCTGGTGGAGTGACGTTGACGGCAGGCAGGTGCGTGATTCTCGGGTTGCCTTCGAACGTTCCGGCAGGCGTCATCTATAACGCGTTCGTCTCACCGTCTGGAACAACGGTGACAGTCAGGGCCTCCAATATCACAGCAGCGGCTGTTGATCCGGTATCTGGGACCTTCAACGCGCGCGTGATGGCGTGATCCCCTGCCGGTGGTGACTCCACATGAATCCCGCTGAACTCGCCCAGATGCTGG
>CAYOYW010000058.1:0-3283 GCA_964408305.1 uncultured Candidatus Saccharibacteria bacterium | reverse complement strand
AGCTCGGACTGGTAACCGGGTTGAACGAAGCCTTCGAACAAGCACTCCGGCTTGGCCTGCTATACGAAAAACCCGTCGGCAACCGAATCGACTTCCGCCGCACTGACAAGGAGTATGCACCGTGACCCATACCACAAACATCTACCTGCTATGGGGCCGAGTGCCGGGTGCTCACGATGACACCACACACGTTATCGCCGCCAGCGACACACAGGAAGCCAAGCGGCAGTTCAAATCACTGCTGCACGAGGAATACAACGAATACGAACTGACCTCGGTCTTTAACGACCACGGCACCACTATTTTCGTCAACGGCTGCGAGCGACTTGGTTCGCTGATCGAGGTCAACGGCGAGAAATTGATCCGGCCGGACCCGGCCATGATCTGCGGGATTTAGGAGCGTGAAATGAAATACCGACACTATGAAATCCGCCTTGTTGAAGACAACGGCGAAGAAATTAACCCTGTGTCGATGGGCGGCTTGTCCGATGCCGGCCAGGGGGTGCGGCAATACTGGACGCTGTACGGTCGCTTCAACGATCCGGAAACAACGTTCTGCCTGCCAGACCCAATCACCGACTCGCTGAGTTTGTCCGACTGTGTCGACATTTACAACAAGATCACCGGTAACAAGATCACCGTGGTCGAGACGCTGGAAGCGACGGATTACTTCGACCTGCCGGCCTACACGCAGTGGGAGCGAACCCATCCTACTCCGGAAACTGTTGCGTTCATGAGTATCGGGGCCGACGCAGAAATGCGCTCTTGGGCGAAGAACAGTGGCAGCAGTTACATCTACCCCGACATGGACGGCTTCAGCGGCCACATCGGGTTCATGGACGAGTTGCTGCGCCACGCCATGTTGGTTGACCAGGTGGGCGACTACCTGAGCGAGCACAATCTGCACAACGGCGTGTTCGCCTACGACATCGCCGAACCGTTCGGCGCCCTGCTGGCAGAGCAGATGCTGGAGACGGGAGAGGCGGTAGACGCCGGATTCGCTGAATGGCTGCTGGCAACGACCCTGCAGCAAGCCGGATATTCAAACGACGTACTGCGCGCAGCACTCAAGGAGGCGACGACGTGAGTAGGCAGAAACCCAAGCGCAACAAGAAACACCGGCCAAAGCCAATCGCCAAGACCGGCATCGCCGGTCTGCCGATCGGCCACGAGGCCAACCCGTCCGTGACTGACTACAACAAGCGCCAATCTGGCCGCTACTTCGCCACGCTGCTATCCGGTGAAGGAGTTTGGACACCGCACCAGATGAACGAGCTGATCTGCGGTTTGAATCTGATGGAGCGGGCCATGATCGAGTACGACGAGTACCTGACCGAAGAACGGGCGGACGCAGTTATTGACCTAGAGCACATCCTGCGGTCGATCCGTGCTCGCCGCGAACGGACGGCCAAGTACGGTGTAACCGGTGACGAGCGCAACCGCCTGCTGGAAATCGCCAAGCTGATGGACCAGTTCCTGTCCAGCATCCCGCTCGCCCGGATCGCGCACTGCGAAGCCATCATTCACCGCTGGATGAAAAAGCACCCGGCGTACCGGTACAAGAATCCCGCACTGAATGCCAACGTGTTCAAGGATGACGGCAGCCTTGCGCACGACACTGATCTGACGATCGCGTGCTTGAAGCCGGGGACGACCTGAAGGAAAACGACATGAACAACGAAATCGAAGCGTTGAAAGCCCTACTGGCCGAAGCCAGCGAACGCATAGCCAAACTCGAAGCGGCAGAGAAAGTCGCGCCGGCGCCGTGGCCGCAGGACAACGACGAATACTGGCTTGTCTATGACGAAGCGGCTGTGGTTAAAAGCCGCTGGTACAGCGACGGCGCCGACCAAGCCCGCATGGTGATGGGCAATGTCTTCCGCACCGAAGCGGAAGCAGAGCAAGAGCTGGAACGCCGCAAAGTGCTGACCGAGCTGCGCAAACTGGCGAAAGAGAGCTGGGGCTATAGCAGGCCGGATTGGAGCAACACGCGGCAAGGTAAATGGCGGCTTTGCTACGACCACAGCTGCAATATTTGGAGAGTCGTCAAGAATGCTCGGCAACAAAACCTCGGCGCTGTTTACTTCGTGTCCAAAGAAGCAGCTCAAGCCGCAATCGAAACCATCGGCGCCGACCGGCGGATGCTGTTGCTGGAGGGTTGAGACATGCAGATCAAAACCTGAGCGGCTATGTGCTTTGGGAGGACACGAAAATCATCGACCTGCGCAGAGCCGACCTGTCCGGAGCCGACCTGTCCGGAGCCAGGGGCGTTAGTAGCTTCGGGCCAATTGGTGAAATGGGGCGCGTCTGTTATGCGTATATCAACAACGGGGTGCAGCTTCGTATTGGCTGCTTCAACGGCGACCACAACCAGGCGATCGAAGCAATCCGCGCCAAGTGTGGCGAGCACTCTAACTACGAAATGATGCTGCGGGCCGCCGTGTGGGCGTTGGCAGATCAAAAGGACTGAGACATGAAAACCAAAACCAGTGAACTTATCGGCGCCGCCCTGGACTGGGCGGTTGCCGAAGCAGAGGGTAATGTGCGGCTGCAATACGATAGCCGAGAAGGATTAATTATCAGCAACATACTTGGCTGGATTCCCTATCGCCCGTCAGTAGCGTGGCAACAGGGCGGGCCAATCATTGATCGGGAGAAGCTGTGCGTCGGATACCAACACCAGCTAGACCCAGAGTATGTGCCGCTGCTCGACCCCGCCACTATCTGCTGGGCTAGAACGACAGCAGGTGGTTACTTGAAGTACGGCCCCACGCTCCTGATCGCAGCCATGCGCTGCTTAGTTGCCTCGAAGCTGGGCGACGAGGTGGATGTACCGGATGAACTGTGCGCATCGGCTACCTGAAGAAAGACCGCATGGAGCGGTACAACTCGAAGCGCGGCTGGTTTGTGAACGCCTGGCGCATCGTCGATGAAAACGGTGTCGACATGGTGCAGCCCTGGCCGAACACCAAATCCGAAGCCCGCCGCATTGCGGTGCAGCTCGGTATTGAATTGAAAGGTGAACTGAAGTGACTGCCAGGACAGCTAAGGCGCGGCTCCTGAGTGCCGAGCCGCTGATGCGCTGCGGAAACTCAGTCGAGTTCAAGCAACGGCTGCAGTGGCTCAGTGAAGGAATGCTGCACAACCACCTGAACAGCATTATCTCCTACGTGCCAGATCAGCGGGAGATCGAGCTATATCGCCAATACAGAGAGGAATTGACAAAGTGAGCATGACAACGGAGATCGAGGTATGAACGCAGACCAGAAACAACGTGCTAACG
>CAYOYW010000057.1:0-3322 GCA_964408305.1 uncultured Candidatus Saccharibacteria bacterium | reverse complement strand
TATGCGATGTTATGTGCCTAGAACAGAGCATAAAATCAAGGAACTCCATGTTTTTGCTATCTCAAACGAGGTTACTCGTGGTGAGCTTCTGCTGCAGTCCAAGTTTGCTGTATGCCCAAAACTTTTGGGAAACTTGCCCCATACCTACTCAAGCGTTTAAGCCCGCAAAACCTTTGCGCCCGGCAGATTTGGATAAAATGGCAGTCTATCTAGAAGCTGATCAAGCGCTGTTTCGCGAACAGGGCGACTCAGAATTGACAGGGAATGTATATATTAGCCAGAATGATCAAGAATTGCGCGCAACGCAAGCACTTTATAATCGTCAAACAGGAAAAGTTTTAGCTCAAGGTGAAGTGACCTTTAAAAGCCCAACCGCTCATGTCACCAGTCAGCAGCTTGAATACAACTTGAATAGCGGCTTAGGTAGCCTCACGGATGTAGCGTATTTATTAAATGGTAGTGAGGGTCGAGGTGCTAGTAGTGAGTTAATTCAAGAAAGCCCTCAAGTGACACGCTTAAAAAATGCAAGCTACACGACCTGTCCTGTGGGAGTTAATAGCTGGAGTCTAAAAGCAGAGGAAATCAAGCTAGATCGCAGCACTGAGCAAGGCACTGCACGCAAGGTCACGTTACAGATTAATGATCAAGCCTTTTTATATTTACCTTATTTTTCCTTCCCATTGACTGACCAGCGTAAATCTGGTTTTTTAATACCTAACTTCGGTACTAACGAGCAAAGTGGCTTGCGCGTGAGTGCACCTTATTATTGGAATCTTGCTCCTAACTATGACTTAACCACTACCATTAATATGTTCAGTAAGCGTGGTCTACAGTTAGAAAATGAATTTCGTTACTTAACTGAACTACAGCGTGGAGTTGTGCAATACGATGTTTTGCCCAGCGATCAAGAACACAATAACGAATTACGCTATCACTTTGACATACAGCATTTGAGCCAGTTTGATGAACATCATCAACTTAAGCTGCAAGCGGCTGGGGTTTCAGATAAAAATTATTTTGATGATTTAGGTAACTCACTCGCAGTGAGCAGTATTGTCAATCTGGAACGCACACTTAGTTATACCAGTGACAATGAAGAATGGGATTTTTCTGCGTTAGCACAAAGCTATCAAATCTTGGATACTAGCTCCGAAAACTACGCACGCTTGCCACAATTACAAGCTACTTGGACGCCACAATCTGCTGAGCGTATGCCTAAACTCAGTGCTAGTAGTGAGTACACTTATTTTTCTCGGAATAAAGGTGATAATGGGCATCGCTTAGACACTCAAGTCACACTTAAACAACGCTTTGAAAATTCAGCAGCTTTCATTGAGCCTAAACTTAAGTTTGCTCAAACCAGCTACCAGTTAGAACAAGCAACTAAGAAAAACATTACCCGAAGTCTACCTACGGTTGCAGTAGACGCTGGCTTATTCTTTGAACGCCCCTTAAAAGAGGGTAAACGTCTGCAAACCCTCGAACCACGTATTTACTACACTTATACACCCTATCGTAATCAAGCAGCTATTCCAGTCTTTGACTCGTCGGAGCGTACCTTAAGTTATAGCCAGCTATTCACCGATAATGATTTCACTGGGAAAGACCGGATTGCAGATAATAATCGCTTATCTGTTTCAATGACAACACGGGTTCAAGAGCTAGACAAAGGCCGGGAAATTTTCCGGGCGAGCATAGGACAAATGTATTATTTTGCAGACCGCCAAGTAAGCTTGCCGAATGAAACCGCCAAAACCGGCACGCGTTCTGAATTAGTCATGGAAATGGCCGGGGAATTGAATGATTCAACAAAAGTATCTGGAACGGCTTTTGGTGATGTAGCAGCCAAACAAGTGTCAGCTAGTCAGTTCAGAGTGAGTTATCAAGATCAAAAGCAGCGAATTTTGAATTTAGGGTATAGTCAGCGCAAAGGTGAATACGAATCAGCCCAAATTGCTTTTGCCACTCCGGTAACTAAAAACTGGACCTTAGTCGGTGCACATGAGCAGGATTTAAAAAACGAGCGCAGCCTAGAAACCTTAGCGGGACTTGAGTATCAAAGCTGTTGTTGGAAAAGCCGCTTAGCGGTGCGCAATTATTTATTATCAGACAATACCACTTATGATGATGCCGTGTTTGTGGAGCTTGAACTAAAAGGTTTAGGTAGTTTCGGCAGTGGTACACGCAACTTGATGGAAAATCGAATTTATGGCTATAAATAGCACCCAATCTTTGATGACAACTTGGCGTAAATGCTTACCCGCTGCACTGTTGATGGGTGCTTTGGTGGTCGTAAGCCAACCCCTTCAGGCTGAAACCCTAGATCAAATTGCTGTCGTAGTGAATAGTGAGGTGATTCTCTACAGTGAAGTACAACAGCGTATGCAAATGCTACGTGCTAGCAAAGCAAGTAAAAATTTAGCGGGTGCTGATCTAACCCGCGCTGCGGTTGATGAACTCGTCACCGAACGCTTGCAAGCACAATATGCTAAAGAAAATGGTATTAGTGTCGATGATGCGATGGTGGATCGCGCGATGGAAAGTATTGCGCGACAAAATCGGATGGATATGCGCACTTTTCAAGCAGCTTTGCAAAAAGCTGGGATTAGTATGACTGCTTTACGCGAGCAAACCCGCCGTAAAATCACCGCTGATTTATTGCGTAAACAAATAGGCGGTAGCAAAGTCGCGGTCTCTGATCGAGAGGTAAATGACTTAATTGCTAGCCAAAGCCAGAAGATTACCGCCGGCGAGCGCTATCGTTTACAGCATATTTTAGTCACTGCCCCGAATGGTGCGACGATTGAGCAAGTGAATGCAGCACGCAATAAGGCGGAAGATTTAAGAAAACGTGTAGCGAATGGTGAGGACTTTTCCAGTGTCGCTAAGCAATTTTCTGATAATAATGCTGCGAATAATGGCGGTGACCTAGGCTGGCAAGCTGCTGATGCTTTGCCAAGTTCCTTTGTGCGTGCCTTATCTTTAATGCAAGTGAACGATATTTCACCGGTAGTACGCGATCAAAACGGCTTCCATGTTCTCAAATTGTTAGAGCGTGAAGGTGGTAAGCGCGCAATTGCTGCTGAATCCCGTGTGCGACATATTTTAGTCAGCACACAGAAATATCCACCCGCTGCAGCTAAGCAAAAAATTGATGCGCTTTATCAGCAGTTACAAACTGGCGCTGAGTTTGCGCAACTAGCCAAGGAAAATTCAGACGACCCCGGCAGTGCAGCGCGTGGCGGGGATTTAGGTTGGGCAAAAACAGGGCAAATGGTGGCAGCTTTTGAGCAAGCCATGAACACGCAAGCGCTCCATACCG
>CAYOYW010000056.1:0-3358 GCA_964408305.1 uncultured Candidatus Saccharibacteria bacterium | reverse complement strand
TAATACTTGGATTGCGAAAAAGCGATTGAAAGCATGAACTTGCCTTGCGGTGTCGTATCACACCAGAAAGTTGGGAATTTCAGCTCGGCAATCTTTCCCGTATCGAGCAAATATATTATCTTGCCTCCATCAACAGAATTTCTCGCTAATCTATCTGGATGCCACGCCAAAATTCCCGATGCTTCGCCTTGCTCGATACGCAGAAGCATTTCATTAAAAACTGGCCGACCTGGAACTTTGGCTGTCTGTTTTTCCACAAAAATATCCATGATCTCAATTTGCTCCTTGAGAGCAAGAGATTTTAACTCGGCCAGTTGATCCGAAATGCTTCTGACTTGCCGATCTTCTGTGTCGGTACTTTTGCGTGTGTAGATAAAAAATTTTCTGGTGTGATCCATATTGAAAACTCAAAAGGGTAACCGTGCGCTACCAACTTATCTTGCGACAAATTGACACAGTTACCCGTTTGAGTATCCAAATGAAAAGTCGCGAAGATATTGAGTTGGTAGCGAGGATATTCTACCACTTTTGAGTTTTGGGTGGCAAACGAGGAGCCACGCGGAGCGTGGAAAATGCTTGCGGACACAGGGCTCGGCGGGGGAAGTGCAACACAGCCAGCGCGAAGCGCTGACCGCTTTTGGGGTTCGGAAATTCCTTTTGCGTTTTTGCGGTCTCTCCTGGACAAAGTTCGAAATTACTTCGCCCAACATCCTGATGAATGAATACTAGCACGGATGCGGTCTCGGTTTTGCGAAGCAGACAATCTGGGGATGCGGATTCGCAAAACCTCGGCTGATTTTTCTGGCTGAGCTTTGGTTTCCGCCCACAGGAGGGGTCTGGGGAGGAATGCGGGCGGGATTCGGATTTTTTGGCGGTGCGGGCAACTGGAAAAAGTAATCTGAAAATGATAAAGTTGGTTTATGGAGTCATCTAAAAATCTATCTGGTTCAGAACAGAAAATCAACGAGTACACAGAGCGTATACGTAACGGAGAAGATGCTGGAAAAGTCATGGAAGGACTTGGTTCGTTTATGCGTGATGCGATAGAAAAAAAATTACTACAGCAAGAGAACTTGCAAAATACAGAAACAAAAGACCTGGCAATTATCCCGTCCCAGTATGAAGGGTTAAATTCTGAGGCGCTAGACTTTATTTGGGAGGTGCCAGAATACCTCGATCCTGAAAAAACAAAGCAAGAAAAAGAGCGTAAAACCAACGCGCTTACCTATCTTAGGGAACAGGAAAAAGGTATGGAACAGAAAGAAGAACGAAAAGCAGGAGATCAGAAAAAAATCGAGAAAATTCGAGAAGAGCTGGGTTTATCTAAAATAGAAAAGCGAGATTTCAAAGGCGATGAGCAATTAGAAGGTATTTACGATACCCTGCAGAATATTGCGGGTGGGGCTAAAGAGGGGTTACAGGAAGATATCGAGCGAAAGATAGAGAAATATATAAATGAAATAAAATCTGGAAAGGATAAAGAATATGTTTTAGGCGGCATACCTGAAAAATGGAGAGCTATTGTTGAAGATAGACTAGCTTTAGAAAAAATAGGAGTTGAACAAAAAGAGGTAAAGAAGAATTTTGATTCTTTATCTGATATGGAAATAGAATCTTTCATGAAATCTTTACCACGTATCCCAGCAGCCGAAGGTAGCCGAATGACTATTATTGACACTAAATTGTTACAGTCAAAGACAATAAGAAGTTTGAGCCCCGGGGATAGAATTTATACATTAAAGGATACCTATATCACGGCAGAAGTTCTACCTCCTGACCCTACACAAAGCGATATTGGACAAATTAGATTAAAACTAAATGACGGCACTATTTGGAAAACAAACGTAATCATAGACACTTATCTCCTTGAGGATATTAGGAAAATTTACGAAAATAGTTAAAATGTACTAAAATACATTCATTATTATAATAAAATTTGCTTATGGAAAAAGACAATAATTTACCCGAGGAAATAAAGGTTAATGTTAATAAACCGGCGACGACTAAAGCCGAGCCGGAAAAAGATCTTCCACCTCCGCCTCCAGAAGAGAATAAGGTGATCTAAAATCATAAAGCACTTTCCTTATGGAAAGTGCTTTATTCTAAAAAGCTACTTTCCACTGATCCCATTTTGGTGCATTATATCGAATTGCCCAAAGCTCTATAAGATATGTACTGTTGTTTATCGTAAATTCTTTTCGCTCTCCGAAATGAATTAGCAGCTCACTACTTGTTGTATTGTTGAGAAATTTTATTGTAGCACTTTGCTCATTAACATTTGTGAGTATAAATCCAAGTCGTCCTGTTTTTATAAAATCCTCCTCATTTACATCTATTGCAGTTAGTGTTTGTATTTCAATAGGAAATTCAGGGAAAGCAGTAACTTTTTTGAACTCATTATCTTTCACAATGAGGAATTGAGCACCGTTTGGAATGTCATCATTCATATGTTTAAATTGATTATTTTATGTTGATATTTTAACATATTTTCGTCACTGACACTATCTAATTGACCAAAGTTTTGAGATAATCCTCAGTACACTTTTCACATAGAATAGTTTGCTCTTTAAGCGTACGTTCTCTATCTCCTATCTTTTGATTAAGCACTGATTCGAGTGAATGCTGTGGTGTGTTCTGATCCCTTGTTTGGACATAGTAGTGAATATCGCACAACTTAAACCCAAAAAGTAATCCATATATGATATCAATTTCGGCAGAGATATAATTTTTCGCTATAAATTCGTATTGCATTTTCAAAAACGCGTCGCAAATGGGTAGATTTCGAATATCATTAAAAAGTTTCAATAGGGATTTTTCATATTCTGGAAACCCGACTTGTAAAAGTTTTTCCTCCATTAAAACTTCACTGACTTTCTTTTTAGGGGCGATGATAATATGGCGTACAGCTTTTTCTTGTGTTGGCATATCAGCCATATCGAGATTGCTTTTTATAACAAAATCAACAACATGTGTACTGAATGGAACTATACCTACAAATCTATTCCCTAACAGTATTTGACCAAGAATTTCCTCTACATTAAAGTTCATAGATAAAGTATAGCAATTTCTTTATCAGAGCCCGCACCGCCAAAAAATCCGAATCCCGCCCGCATTCCTCCCCAGACCCCTCCTGTGGGCGGAAACCAAAGCTCAGCCAGAAAAATCAGCCGAGGTTTTGCGAATCCGCATCCCCAGATTGTCTGCTTCGCAAAACCGAGACCGCATCCGTGCTAGTATTCATTCATCAGGATGTTGGGCGAAGTAATTTCGAACTTTGTCCAGGAGAGACCGCCAAGTATTAATAATGTAGTAGAATAAACACATGGATAAACTAAAAGACAACTGGGTATTGATTGTA
>CAYOYW010000055.1:0-3493 GCA_964408305.1 uncultured Candidatus Saccharibacteria bacterium | reverse complement strand
GGCGTTCATGGGGGTGCGGCCATCTGACGGGCCAGTCGGGGGGTGCAAGATTTTAATGGGGCGTGCCAATCACCTGTGGTATGCGGGGGCTACCCACCTCGATTTCGGGTGCTGAAGTCCGATAGAGATTGCACCGGTGTACCACCGGCTGCCTGAGCGAATCAAGGCCCACGCCAGCATCTGCCTCATGGCCCTGATCCTGTACCGAGTCATGCGCCAGCGCCTGCAACGGGCAGGCAGTGAGCTATCGCCTGAATCGGCTCTGGCCGATTTGCGCCGCATACAGCGGCACACGGTGAGCATCGACAACGCAGCGCCGATACACGGTGTCTCCACCATCCAGCCACGCCAGGCAGATGCCTGGCCGCACTGAACATAAAAAAACCTACGCAAGACGCTCAAATGATGCTGCTGTAGTGACAAATTTAAGAAGTCACTCCAAGCAAATCAACAACTTGCGTCATTTGGTGTCGAACTCGGGAGGCTTCGTCGCTGTGACGCCCGCCAGGGTCACCCTGGCCAGACTCACGCCGACGCAGCCAATTGAAGTATCCGCTCGCGCTGACTTCCAGCACTTGGCAGGACACACTCGCCGAATACTGCTTGCTCATTTGTTGAATCCAGGCGTACCTCGCAGCATGTCCTGCGCGAAGTACGCCGCGGCTTTTTTTGCAATGCCGCGCTCCATACGAAGACGAGCATTCTCTGCCCGCAGCCGGGCTATCTCCATCTGCTCTGGAGAGACTTTGGCGACCTTATCGACGCAGTCAATGCCAGCCAGTTCCCCCTTGCCTAACAGCCGCACCCAGTTACCCAGGCTTTGGGAATGCCCAGCACCTTGGCCACCACCGAAATGGCCTGACCAGCGCGCACCTGCCGAATCGCCTCCAGCTTGAACTCTCGCGTGTACTGCGCACGCACCTGCTTGTCACTCATTTCTCAACTCCTTGTCCCTTGTCGGTATTTCTAACAAGGGGCAAGAACGGCTTTGTTGCACAAAGCCCTCCCATGCCAAAGCTCAAGACTTAATCCATCAAAACCTAAAATTGCACCAATACCTCTATCAAATAGCTGAGAAAACCCATGCTGCGGCGAATTATAATAACCAGGTCGATATCCTTGTCCAAAGGCAACTATAGCATGATCCGATGCCGGCACACTCGGAGAATACGCACGAATTATCCCCGAGCCATCCCATTTGTATCTGGATTGGGCTATTTTATACATTCCAGGCTGATGCAGGCCATTAACATCCAATATAACATGTTCGTAAGGCGCCACAAAATCAATGCCCGCCGTTCCATCCGTGTAGAGCACACCTCAAACATGCGTGGAAGCATTTGCAGCGAATGAAATAAAAGCAATCAATAGCACATATACATACCTCATTAAACCCAGATATCTCATCATATTTCCTTTCATTGAGATCACACCAAGGAAGGTTTACAAAACCCCTAAAATTCAATACAAAACCACGCAACACTTTGATTTCATTGAATTGAAATTTCAGAAATCGAGATTTTACGAAACCCACAAGAAACAAACAGGAGCAACGAAAATTAACCCACAAGTCCAGCATCAGATTTTCTATTATCAAAAAATGACTCCTTCAGCTGCCTTCTATATTTCATTATAGGACCCTCAATGCTTCGCCACAAAATTGCAGCCATTAATATTGACAACAAGTAATACAAAAAATATACAACAATAGCATCCCTGCCACTTGCAAGGGATATATTCAACAATGTAATCATGAAACCAAACAAAAGCTCTCTTACTAGAGTATGATTTACCAAATACAGTGAATAGGATATTTTGCTAATATACGCAACAACACCAGCCAATAGCCGCCATCTATTAGTCGATTTATTTTCCACGCCCGCAAAATATGGAAGCAACAAAGAAAACCCAAGAGGCGATATTGTTAAATTTATTACACCCAAATAAAATACACCAACTTCATTATTAAAAGTGCTAAATACAACAATTTTATCGAAAATAAGAATTACAATTCCAAAGCCAAGCAATATATTTCTAGCCCTCATCCAAAATTCATTTTTATATATGCAAATATAAGCCGCAAGCACGCCAAACATAATACTACTCAACCGCGACAAAACAACATTTCTTAAATAGTTATTCCATTCATCAAAATTTGTTATTGGATGCGTAATATATATCGTCACATGATATACAATACAAGCCCCTATCACAAACAATATTAATTTAAGTGCAGCAGTTTTTGTAGATTTCGCATAAATATAGACCAACCAAAATCCTACAGGCGCCAAAAAATAGAACCACTCTTCCACCGATAAACTCCACGCCTCAGCAAAGATATCGGGATGCGGCCAATTTAGATTTTGCAAAAACAAATAATATTTCCACCAATCGCCCTGATTTGGTTTACCCAACAACCAATAGATAAATACTATTGTCGTTAAAACAACAAAATATAGCGGAATAGTCCTTAACCATCGCAAAACCCAGAATTCAACCAGATCAATAAATCCTGGCTTATTCGTCGCGCACACCGATATCATGATACGACCAACAAGAAAGCCGCTTAATACAAAAAAGAGCGTGACACCATCCCAAACAGGGCCCCAGTACGCCATCTGAAGGGTCGCCGATAAATGTTGTTTAATTAATTCAAAGGCATGACCATACAAAACAGAAACAATTGCATATGCACGCAATATATCCAACCCAAGCACTCTCTCAGTATTTTTCTGGGCAATAATCATTGGTCATCTTCGCGAAATATAAGAAACTCACATGCACCCCATACCTACGGCTCGATTTCCGCATCAGGCGCGGCTATCATCGAAAATCATGAGCGCTATGCTCGCACAAGCAACACCGACCGATCATTTACAAATAGTATGTTTTATCATTTTATCGCCAATTCTCACTTAAACCACACTACAAATCACCCGCAACACAAACCAAATATGTAATTATTTGCTCCGGAGGCCACGCATATATTTTGGTTCATCCTTACAATTTTTGCGCCCCCTCGCGGTCTGCTACTCCACCACCGCCCGCACCAGCATGAAAAACAGCTCCTGCGAGGGCTGGCGCCTCTTTTCCCTGGCCGGGAAGCGTGCGTCGTAGGCATCCGCCAGGGCCGGATCGAACCCGTACACGGCGCTGCTCTGGAGCTTCCACTGGTGGCCTCCAAAAAAGCCCGGGCGCAGTTCCAACACCAGCAGCCCCAGGGGGAACTTGCCGTCCAGGCTGCCCACCCCCAGGTCCTTGCCCGTCCTGAAGCCGTGCCTGCAGTAGCTGTGCGGATCGCCCAGGATCAGGATGGCGGGATACCCCTGCCGCACCACCAGCGCCTTGGTGTGCTCGATCAGCGCCGTGCCCACGCCCCGCCGCTGCCAGGCCGGGTGCACGCACAACGGCCCGAAGGTGGCGGTCTCCACCTTTTCGCCGGTTCTTCGTCGTTTCGTGTGGAACTTGACAGCGAGAATCCATCGTAGTGGAG
>CAYOYW010000054.1:0-3637 GCA_964408305.1 uncultured Candidatus Saccharibacteria bacterium | reverse complement strand
CCGCCAGCTGGCCGAGTGCATCGAGTTTCTGCGATTGCAGCAGCTGGCGCTGCATACGCTGCCGCTCGGTCGCATCGCGGATCACGCTGGTGAAGAAATGCTCGTCGCCACTGAGCCAGTCCGACACCGAAATCTCGATCGGGATTTCGCGGCCGTCCTTGCGGCGCGCGACCAGTTCGCGGCCGAAACCGATCACCCGCGGCTGGCCGGTACGCACATAACGCTCGATGAAGGCATCGTGCTGCTCGGCATAAGCCGAAGACATCAGCAGGCTGACATTACGGCCCAGCACCTCGTCGGCCTGGTAGCCGAAAATCACCTCGGCCGCATGGCTGAACAGCAGGATATTGCCGCGCTGATCCGCCACCACGATGGCGTCGGCCGCCGTATCGAGAATCGAACGCAGCCGCTGCTGCATTTCCAGCAGCATGTCCTCGTTGCGCCGGCGAGCGGTCACATCGGTCAGAATGCCGATGTAGTAGCGGATCTCGCCCTGCTCGTCCGGCACCGGTGCCAGCGCCAGCTCGTTCCAGAACATGGCGCCGTCCTTGCGGTAATTGCGCAGCGTCACCCGCACCGGCTTGCGCCGTGCAATGGCGGCATGCATCACGGCAATCTCCGGCTGCGCATGATCTTCACCCTGCAGATAACGGCAATTGCGCCCGATCAGCTCTTCGTTGCCATAACCGGTAATCTGGCTCACGGCCGGGCTGGCGTAGATGATGGGTGCATCCGGCAGCTGCAGGTCGGAAATCAGCACGCCCGAGGTCAGCGACTCGATCGCCCGGTTGCGCAGGGTCAACATTTCGTTCAGCGCGCGCGCCTCGGTAATGTCGAGCAGGGTGCCGCGCACCAGCCGCACCTGGCCGTTGGCATCCAGCTCGGGGCGGGTCTTGACGGCAATCTGGCGCCATCTGAGCCGGGCATCCAGCGCGCGGTACACCCATTCGAGCGACGAGCGGCTGAAGACCAGCCGCTCAAGCATGACGCGCATCTCGTCGCGGTCGGCCAGATGAACCCGCGCCAGCCAGCCGGTGACACCAAACGACGAGTCGTCACGACCGACGCCGTGCAGGCTCAACGCACCACTCGACCAGAGAACGGCTTCCTCGCCCGGCCGCCACTCCCAGCTGCCCATGCCGGCAATCTGTTCGGCGGCCACCAGGCTTTGTGTCTGCCGCTCCAGCGCCTGCGTGGTGCGCACCCGCTCGGTGATGTCCTGCAAGGCACCATACAGGCGGATCGCCTTGCCCTGATGCAGCTGCACCTTGGCGATCAGGTGCACCGTGCGCGCGGTGCGCGACGGCAGATTCATTTCCAGGTCGAGGCTGAAGCCCCGGCCGAACAACACGGCATCGCGCAGCGCGGCACGGAACTGCTCCACCGACGCCGGGCTGTAGAACTGCAGGACATTGTTTTCGTCCGGCATGAACGTCTCGGGCGAGACCTCGTGCAGGCGGTACAGCTGCGGCGACCAGAGCATCTGGCCGGTGCGCAGGTCCTGCTCCCAGCCTCCGATATTGGCGGCGGATTCTTCCTCGCTCGACAACCGTGCCTGGCGTTCGCTGTCGCTGACGTCCTGAATCAGCCAGAGGTTGCCGCGCGCCACCAGCCGCCAGCCGGCCCGCACGAAGACGGTGGGCAGGCCGGGACGCAGCAGGGTACAGACGCGGAATTCTCCGCCTACTGCCAACGGCGCAGCCTCCCCGCCCTGCTGCAGCCGCTCGAACAATTCGGACGGCTGCAACTCACGCTGGTACAGGCCGCCGAGCAGCTCGCGCGCCGCCGGGTTGGCGTAACACTGGCCATCCTTGAAAAACAGTGCGCCGAACGGCAGGCTTTCGAGCAGGGCCAGCAATTCACGCTCGCGATCGCGCAGGGCAATCAGCGAATTCTGCTGCTCGGTGACATCGCCGGCGATATTGTCGACCGACAACAGGGCGCCGCCGTCGTCGAGCACCCCCCAGGCGCGGTGCAACACCCAGCGGAAGCCTTCCCCGCTGCGGATGCGGTAGGTCAGCTCGAAACGTTGGCCCTCGACGAAACGACAGGACAGGTAGGCCTCGCTGACCTGCAGCCGGTCGTCTTCGGCCACGGCATGCATCCAGTTGTAAGGCGCGTGGCTGAACGTTTCGGCGTCAATGCCGAACAGATCCAGCGCCGCCGGGCTGACATACCGCAGCCGGGCGCCGTCCCCGGTGGCGCTCCAGACACCGTCCGGCACCGACTGCAACAGGCCGTTCAATTTGCGCTCACTGTCGGCCAGCCGCCTGTTTGCGCCGCGATGGGACTGAGCGAGCCGCTGCCACAACCACATATGGCGCCCGAGCAATACCGAAATCCCGCACAAGGCCAGACTGCCCCAGAGCAGCAGCAGCCGCCACAACTCCAGCTCGCGTGCCCGGTCGGCGCCGGCTACCGCCACCAGGCCGAAACGGCCGATATGTGCCAGCGAATACAGCTGTTCGCCGGCATCTCCGCCAAGACGGCCGCGATAACGTCCAGCGCCGGACGTATCCGGCCTCAGACGGCGAAAATCGAGCCCGGCACCGGCCGGCGAAAACGCGGCGTTTTCTTCCAGCAGCAGGGTGCCGTCGTTACGCAGCAGGCGGATATGGGCGCCGGCCTCCAGGCCGAACGACTGGTAGAAATAATGGAACGGTTGCTCGTTGACATACGCCACCAGCACACCGACGGTGTCGTTGCGCAGCGACACCACCCGGCTGGAAAGAGCCATGAACGGCACATCGACATCGTGCGGAAAATCCGAATGCCGAACCCGGCCGATATACAGGTCACGGCGTGGCCCCTGGATATGGGCACGGAAATAGTCGCGCTGCGCCAGATCGAGTTGCGGGGCAAAACCTGCGCGCGACCATTCCAGCACCTTGCCGTTCTGGTCGAGCAGGAACAGTAACGCAATCGACGGACTGTTGGCCTGCATCTGGCGCAAGGCTTCGTGAATGGCGCCGCGATCGGTGCCAGGTTGCTCCAGTGGCAGCAACAGCGAATCGCCCAGTGCACGCAACCGACGCTCGGTGGTATCGGCCACGGTGGTGGCGTGACTGGCGGCGATTGACGCCAGTGTCTGGGTGCGCTGATAAGCCCGGTCGAGCAGATGGCCATGCAGGGCGAACAACGCCCAGGCAAACAGTAGCCAGGCGCCGAACAGCGCCAGCAACGCGGCCGAACCGCGCCATGCCAGAGGATCAGACTTTCCAGCGGCTCGGGGCAAATTGCTCTTCCAGCGGCACATCGTTGATCACATTGTCGATCAACGCATACAGCAGATTGGCACGTACCGGCTTGAGCAGATAACCATCGACGCCGCGCTCGAACGCCGACCGGACGTCGTCTTCGGAATGCGAGCCGGTCAGCATGATGATTTTCAGTCTCGGCAGGCGCTGGCGTATGGCCTGCACCAGCTCCCAGCCATTCATGCCCGGCATGCGGATATCGACCAGCATCAGGTCCGGCTGCTCGCGCCCCAGCTGCTGCAGCGCATCGTGGCCGCTTTGGGCGGTCTGCACCTGCAGGCCCTCCTTGAGTGACAACATGTCGGCAACGGTCGACAACAGTTCCTCATCGTCGTCGACCAGGAGGATTTTGAGTTGCGGCGGGGTGGACATAAACAGCT
>CAYOYW010000053.1:0-3654 GCA_964408305.1 uncultured Candidatus Saccharibacteria bacterium | reverse complement strand
AGGTAGAATGTTCAATTAACCACTTCACCCGCCATTGAGCCAAACGCCTGTTACCACCAGTTGTTCTCGTCTCGTTCGTCATTACATCATTGTTATTAAGTCAACTGTCCGCCTTATTTTTTCTTGTTGTTTGAAAATACTTGTCAAGTCAGCTCGGTATTCATCTTTAAATGCAAAGATTTGTTTACCTTTTATAAAATCTTGCAGGAATGCTTGTCCTTGTTCAGTTTTCATAAGGTTTTCAAATATCTTGTCCATTGTCCACGATTTTTTGATTTCAAATCCTGCTTTTTCTGCGGTCTCTTTTAGCTCTCCCTTGCTTGTGATTTCGGGTATAGCATTAATATCACTTACGTTGTCAAAAATCCCCAATTTTGAAATTTTCTCAACGCTGTCTAACTCGTTAATTCCATAGCTTCTAGTTTTATAGGAACTGTCTCCATTCCAAAATTTTCTGTATGAGTAAACAGTTGCAAAGTCAAAGAAATGAAGTCTTTCGCCTGAATTTAATTGTCTCAATTTCTTTTCTAAACCGTTGGTTGTTTCTAGTTTGTATTCGTTTTGCAGTTCTTCTGTTTTGTAATTTTTATATTCTTTCCAGTATTCAACGTCTTTTCGCATTTCTCGCAAAAACTTATTTGCTTTCTTGATTAGTGGTTCAAAAGAGGTTGGAAGAATTTCAAATGAATAAACACTCAAAATTTTACATAGTAATTCAGCTTCTTTATCTTCTGCAATCCAAAATTCTCTATTGAAATCGTCAATACCACGTTTAAGGATAAAAAATGCTTGAATTTCAAAAATTGCTTGTTCGTCAATATCTTTAAATAATGCGTTGAAGTTCTTAGTAAGAAACTTTTCAAAAATCTTTTTTAGTTCTTGTTCTCTGTAAGTGTCGTTTTCTCTGCCTAAATAATATTCTTTTACAAATGCGTAAAGTGAGTTGTAGTCTTTCGTTTTAAGTTGCTCAATTACCCAGCCTGAAAAGTCTGTATAAGGCATTCCAGAAGATACTGCGTATTCATTTCTTAAAAGTGGATATTCAGTGTGCCCTTTTGAGTCTAATTCAGATAAAAGTTTTTTTAATTTTGAATTATTGCTTGTTACTGTCGGCTTGGGGTTGCTCGGAATGGTTGAAGAACTTTGTGCCTTTTGTCTTTGAGAAGGTGGCAAAAATTGTGGTGGATATTCCAGTCCGTATAAAGTTCTAAACTCGTCATATTCTTTTCGTATTGTCGCTAAGTCGTTTTCAAATTTTCCGTTCTCTGTCACGTTTTGTTGCCTTATACTTTCAATAAGTTTTGCATATGAAAGATTAGCCAGTTGTAAGTCGCCATTTGAAAGCCCTTTTTCAATAGCCTGAATATGCCAAACTATTGCGTCAATTCTGTCAGGAAATGATAAGTCTGATAATTTGGATTTGAATTTTTGTTGAGATGAACTCGTCCGTGAGCTTCTAATAGAAGTTTGAGTATTTTGATTGTTGTCACTAAAAGTCTGCTCGGATTTTTTTCTTGTCCCGAAGTAAATTAGTAGTCCAACTACTGCGATGATTATTATTACTGTCATTGTTTTCTGTGTCGTTTTTTACAATTGGTGGTAACGGTTTGCAGCTTGGCGAAGTGGCGGATTTTTAGCACTAAAGTTCAATCGAAGAACTACATTTTGGTTAAGCACTAAACTGTCATAGAAGCACGTCACCCGCCATTTCGCCAAACTGCTGTTGTGTGCTGTTTTTCTTTTCATATCTTGATTGAACTGTTTTTGATTTTATTATTATAAAAGTCAATTAGTCTCTTGTCTTCGATTATATCCTTTTTTTGAATACGTCTTTTTAATGTCAAGCCTTCAAGTGTTCGACACCTACTTAATGCTGTATAAAGTTGTCCATTTACGAATGCTCCTGAACCCAAGTCAACAATAACATTATCAAATGTCAGGCCTTGGCTTTTGTGAATGGTTATAGCCCACGCAAGTTTAATTGGATATTGTTCAAATGTCCCAACAACTTTTGATGTTATTCGACCTTTGTTTTTGTCCCATTGATATTGCCGATTTTCCCACGTTTCTTTTTGCAATGTGTGAACTGAACCGTCTTTTAATCGAATTTCGATTTTATCGTCATCTATAAACTCAATTTTAGCAATGGTTCCGTTTACCCAACGTCTTCCCTTATCAATGCTATCATTTTTTACAAGCATTATTTGTGAGTTTCTTCTTAACTCTAATACAGGGTCAGTAGGATATTTATCTTCCTTGAAATCGCCTGTAATATTTGCTTTGAAGAAATGACTTTTGTAGGGTATGCTATTTAACTTGGTTACATTTTCTGACTTCGCTAAGTAATTGTTAGTTGTTAATGTGATAACAAAATCTTCTGGTTTAGGCGTAAAACTCGGATTATATCTTTTGTTGAGTTCGTCAATTCCATTGTAATCAATTGAACAATCTCTTACTTTGTTGAGCAGACTTATAAACTCTTCATTTGATTGTCTATGAACCTTATTAAACTCAAATGTTTCAGGATTTAGTTGTTTATATGCCACGCTATCAAAGAAGTATTCGCTGTCATAGATGATTTTGAAAAGTTCACTTTCAACTTCATCTGCATTGTCAATAACTGGGGGCAATTGAAAAATATCTCCAACCAATATTAATTGTTTGCCACCGAAAATTTTATTAGGATTTCCGCCATTCATTCGTAGAGAATAGTCCAATCCTTCTAAAATGTCTGAACGCAACATTGAAACTTCATCAATTATAATAGTGTCCGTTTGCTCTAAAATTTTCCTTTTTTGAAAAAACGGTTTGAAGATGGTAATGTCAGGGTCATTTGGAAGAAGCGGTTTTAGAGGAAAGCGGAAAAATGAATGTATTGTCTGACCACCAATGTTAATTGCGGCAATGCCTGTAAATGCAACTAATAATACACTCTTGTCAGTCTGTTTAGTGAAATAATGGATGAAAGTTGATTTACCTGTCCCGGCTTTTCCTGTAAGAAATATTGACTTGTCAGAATTTTCAATTAAATCAAAAAGTTTTTGAGCTGTTTTGTCATTCTCATATCCATTAGGAAGTTCAATGTATTTATTATAGAAGTCAGGCAACTCTAACTCATCAAACAAAGTCAGTTGTTTAGGTTGTCCATTGTCCCCTTCTTCTATTCTTAAAAAGAAAAATAAGTCGCCCATATTGTCGTGATATGGGTCATCGATGTTAAGTTCTTCGTCATAAGCAGCTAAATGTTTGAAAATGTAGAATGCTTTTTTTAAGATGTTCTGATATGATGTTGTTCCCCTTGCTATGCCGTCTGTAATTGCTTTTTTTGAAATCGTTATTCCAATGAAATGAAGATATTGTAATAAACAGTCAATATTATTTTCTGTATCGGAAATGTCGCAGTTATCATTAAAATCTCTGAAACCTTCTTTGAATGGTAAGTCGCTGTCATCGTCAGGTCCATAGTAGAGTTGTCGAGCAATAGAAGGGTTAAAAGTCCCGTCAGTAATTAGAGGGGATTTTTTAAAATTTTGTCGCCAAGCATTTTCTATTTGTTTAATCGTCATTTCTTCTTGTTATGGGGGTGTCTTAAAATAGCACACAACTTGTATATCCCCGAAACAAATCCTCCTTTTGTTTCGCAGTAACACCCCA
>CAYOYW010000052.1:0-3743 GCA_964408305.1 uncultured Candidatus Saccharibacteria bacterium | reverse complement strand
CCTCAATCACATCTCCCCACGACCGCACAGAAAGCGCTAGAAACCGCCTATTTTGTGCTTCTGACACACAAGGGCGTGTGTAGCGTTTCCGTTGAATCTGCCCCGTCGTTACCCTAGTTACATGGGCTTCTGTGTTGACGACCGACACGCCAGAATTGACGTGCAGCGTTATCGGCTCACTTCCGACCATGATGACGTGCTCAGGTACGCTTTCGCCCACCCGCCACACGGATGCATCTGGTGAGGCTTGCGCCGTTGCGTCGGCCACCGTTTTAGGCAACTCTGGCAATCCACAAGCAACCCGCAATTCACTGCGCTGTGACCGGTTCAGAGTCTTCTCGCCGTGGTCATAGGAGTGCCAAAGCGCCTTACTCCACTGGCTACCGATTGCAACGATGAATTTGTCTAGGCTTAGACGGTTGCCAGTTTTCGGGTCAATCGGTCGCAGTTCATCGAACATATCCCGATAATCGCCGGTGCTCAGATCATCTAGGCTGGCGTCCCGTGTTACCAAAGTTACAGGCTGTGTCATGGTATTTCATCCATCCCTTCCATGAGATCATCCGTGTCGCCCGCCATCCACAGCGCAGCGTAAATCGAAAACAATCCCCAAAACGCTGCGAGTGCTGCGAGAAAACCCAACAGGATTATCAGTGGTGTACTCATCAGTGTGTTTTCATGAACCGCTGATAATCGGCGGACTCTCCGATAACCGACGCCAAAGAGCGTGGCTCATCGTCACTCGTGGCGGCATCACGCAACTCTTGCAATTCCTCCTCAAGAGCACTCACACGGCTAATGAGAATTCTAGTCGTCGCAAACAGGCTATTGATTTCTTGTCTCAATTCATTGCGTTCATCTGTTGACATCGCCATGATAATCCCCTTTCCTTCTGTCAATTCCCCGCCGCTGCGCCGTCGATTGGTCGCTCAGGAGTGGCACGGTTGCCAACTCCATTTGTCACGGTGGCAGCAGCAGGCAGTGTTTCAGTTTCCGATCAGGCCGACGCAACCAACGACCTGCCCGGCATCGTTGCGCAGCGGTACACCTGGCGACAGAACATCATCACGCTCTGGTACGGCAAGGCGCACCAAAGCCGAAACGATGTAAAACTCATCTTCAGTTTCGGGCGGTAAGCCCGTAACGGCGCCAGGACGCTGCGTCATGATGACAACATCATCGATGACGCAATCCTCGATTTCGTGCATTTCCACACGGGCGACGTTTCCGCTTGGCTGGATTGCAATCATTTCATTCCGCACATTTTGCACATTGATTGTGTGCGGCGTTAGGTTGATAAACATGATTGATCTTTCTCTGCGTGTAGGATGCGCAGCCCCCTGCTGTGGTTAGTGTGCCATTTCCGGCACGTCGGCCAATTCTTCTGGCTCCGGCGCATAGCCTGCGATTTCTGCCAGTCCGGTCAATTCGTCATCATTCAGACTTCCGCCGATCTTTTTCTTGAGACCGGCGATCAACCTGTCGGCTTCGGAGCGGCTCAGAAACTTGGCGCTCTCGTGTGCGTCATGCGTCAACATGAGAACAAATTCTTTTCTCTTGGCGTCCCAAGCCGTTCTGCTTCCGTATGCCTTCATTCCATAACCGTGCAGGGCTTTCAACTGCACGGCCGTGATGGGTTCGGTCTGCGCAATGGCGTTATGGCCGGCTTCGTCATCGTCGAACGGATTCGGCGGCGGCTCTGTCACCGTAACAGGTGCGGGCGGCGTTGTTCGCTGCGGTGCAGGCGTTGGCGTTGCCTTGCCCTGCGTGGCCGGTTGCTGTGCCGGCGCTGGCTCCACGTCGATAATCTCGCCAGTTTCACCGTCTACTGTTGCGCCCAATTCTTCTGGCACGTAGACAGCATTGCCGCTGAAAACATCGGGACAAAACCATTTCACGCCATTAGACATGGCACGGGCAAACAACATATTGCGTGGAAATTTATCCATGTTTTTGACGCCCGCTTTTTGTGCCTCAACGGCGGTGAATGTGCTTGTGCCGATACTCTCACGGTTGACACCGTGGCGCTCAAAGAACTCGATTGAGCATTCGGTGGCATCCATCTTGCGCACACGATAATCGTATCGTGGAGATGCTTTCACCGCTGCGGCCATCAGGTTTGCGGACAATGCCGGTTTCCCCTGGATGACGTGAATTCCCTGCACGGCTGCGAATGGCCCATACCCCATCTCACGACCTGCCAGAATTTTCACGGCCAACTGTGCAACTCCCACCGCTGGATCACGCTGCGCCTCGAAATAGCCAGAGGCTAACATCATCTTGGCGGCTCGTTGCACGTCGTCTAGGTCTGCAAAATTTGATACTGTGATTTCGTTCATCTCATCATTCTCCTGCTGGCCTACAAAGCCGACCAGCGGGCTATGGTGGATTAAAAATCGTAACCAGGTCGTGGCGTGTACTGCGCTTCGTCCACTGCCATGTCAGCGCCTCGCAACTCTGCGAGACGGCTGTCAAGCTGGCCGGTGAAACTCAGCGCCGCCTGGTTGTCAGGCTGCACGCTCAGGAATCCGGCAGCGTAGTCACCCATCTGCGCTGACGATACGAAAACCGTCTCTGGGCAGAATGGATCACCATCTTCTGCGCTCATCTTGCCAAACTCATAAGCTGTCATCATAACCTCCTGTTCTGTTGACCGTCCATCGGTCTGTAACCATTGTAACACACTGTGTTGTATATGTCAATATGCAAAATGCTTGAAATATCGTACATTTTGCATATTGTATATTGACAATGCGCAGCGGCTATGTTATGCTATGCGTAGGAGGTATTGAGAATGAAATTAGTTGTCAACCCGTTGGCCGTTCGGGTAAAAATGGCAGAAAAGAATATCAACCAAAGTGAACTGGCGAGAATCAGCGGACTCAGCCGTGGCGCTGTGATAACTGCGATGGACGGCGGAAACGTCCATCTGTCAACCGTCACGGCGATGGGGCTGGCGCTCAGTTGTGATCCACGCGATTTATTGCAGGTCGAAGAGGGGCAGTATGAAGCCGAATAATTCAATCGGTAAGCGAATTCGGGAACTGCGCAAGGCTCACGACCTGAATCAAAAGGAACTGGCCGAGGCGCTTGGATTGTCAAGCCAGTCAACCGTTTCGATGATCGAGAGCGGCGAAAATCTCCCAAGCATCACCGTTGCCACAAAGATGGCGACTTTGTTTAACATTTCGCTTGATGAACTTCTCAAGGAGGTACAGAATGACCAACAAACTGACAACGGCGGGTAAGGCGCTCGCAACCGGCGCTGTGCTGGCTGGCTTGTTTGCAGCCTCACGCCGCTACAACCGGTTTATCGATTCGGTTGTCAACATTACGCCAGGGGCAACAGCGCTTCAGGTGGTTGGCGGCACTGCCTACACTCTGGCCGGGATTGCAGTCATCATGGCGATCTGGCAGGGGTTGCGCAGCGCAGCGGTGTTCGTGGCCGTTGCAGTAACAGGGTTCACAGCGTCGGGCTATCCGATGCTTGTCGGAGATATTCGCAGAGACGGGCGCTAACCGTCACCACAGTTACAGGAGATTGAAGATGAAGGATTACAACACATTCATCAAGGACAAAATCATCAAGGCGCATGTGTCTGGCATTCAGATCGACCCCAGGGATGTGCATCCATTGCTCAAGCCATTTCAACGGGACATCGTGAAATGGGCGGCGAATAAAGGGCGATGCGCCGTGTTTGCCGATACGGGACTTGGCAAAACATACATCAGTCTCGAATGGG
>CAYOYW010000051.1:0-3908 GCA_964408305.1 uncultured Candidatus Saccharibacteria bacterium | reverse complement strand
ATTTAGGTGTATACTGAGCTTATATGAAAAAGCGATTTATTTTACTTGTGCTTGTTGTATTTTTTGGACTTATTGCATGGTTTTACTTTTGTCCTGGGCAAGTGTGCGCGCCTACCGTGACAACACTTCCTGGACAAGAAGAAGTAGGACTTGCTCCAGAGGCAGCACCTGCTCAAAAAGAAGGGGTGATCATCGTGAGTACGCCACTTCCAGAAAGCACTATCACTTCACCAGTTACTATCAAAGGGAAAGCAAAAGGAAACTGGTTCTTTGAAGCATCAGCGCCTGTTGAGATTGTGAACTGGGACGGGCTTATTATTGGAAAGGGCTTTGTAACTGTTGATGAGGGGTATGATTGGATGACAACAGATATGGTGCCCTTTACGGGATCTGTGTCCTATGATGCAAACCAACTAGGGGCATACAAGTATGGTTGGATTATTATGAAAAAGGATAATCCAAGTGGTGAGTCGCAGTTTGACGATCACCTCGAATTTAAGGTACTCTTTCAATAATGACTAACAAACAACAATTTATTCTTTCTCTCGTTGCTATCGTGGTGGTTGGTGCGTTGATTGCTATTGGTTTTCATACCAGTGATACAAAGCCAGCAAATACAGAAGTAACACCGCAAGATACTGAAGCGCTCGCATGGCCATCACAAGAAGTTGATAAAATTGTTGTGAAAGAAAGTACCACAAACTACACTATCGATGCTTCATACCCAAAGGTAGCAAGTGATTCTATGACACTCCAATTCAAAAATTATGTTGAAGGACAAATAGCAGGTTTTAAAGAGGATACCGCATGGGTTGGCGAAGTAGAGAGTGCAAGTAGTACCTCTCTAACACTTGATATTTCATACGAATTTGTTGGTGGCAAAAATGCTCAGAACTATATCTTTACAATCAACTCCTACACAGGAGGAGCGCACGGTATGCAGACACGAAAAACTTTTTCTTTTAACAGAGAAGGACAACTTCTTACGCTTTCAAATCTTTTCTCAAATGGCACTGACGGACTTCCGACATTTGCTGCCCTTGTACAAAAAGAACTTGAAAAGAGGCCTGGTGCAGACAAAGACTGGATTGCTGATGGGGCAGCTGCAAAAGAGGATAACTATGCTTCTTTCTTGGTAACTGATGCAGGTATCACCGTACTCTTTGATCCGTACCAAGTAGCTTCATATGCAGATGGTCCTATTGATGTTGCTATCCCACTTTCATCTTTCAAAAAAATAGCAAACAAAGACCTCTTTCCAAACTAGTCTTCTCGAACTCCTTCAACGAGCACTGGATCAATACCTGCACTTTCTCCTGAAATACGCATGACATCTTTGTCTACTTTTTTGAGCTCTTTTCCAGAGTTGGTATAGTGATTCACCACTGTCGAAAGGGAAGTTCCAAGCTTGTTGTGATACTCCTCATAGGCTTTCAAATGTTTTCCCAGTTCTTCAACGCGCTTGATGATATCTCGTGCATTTTCTTCAATTTGTAGAGAACGAAGTCCTTGGAGCACTGTCTGCAGGTATGCAAGGAATGAAGTAGGAGAGACAATGATTACCTTTTTTTCGAATGCGTATTGGATAAGATCTTGGGTATTTACCTTTATAGTGCCAACTTCTGCGATGAGGAGATCGTAGTAAATAGATTCATGAGGAATAAACATAAAAGCAAAGTCGAGCGTATCCTCCTCAGGACGAATATACTTTGAAGTTTCATCGATTCTTTTTTTGATATCTTTTTTGAACTCTGCGATAAAAGGCTCAGCATCGCCCCCCTCCTGGTGCGCTTCGATAATGCGGTTGTAATTTTCAAGGGAGAACTTTGAATCAATTGGAATAATTTTCTTTCCAACAAATACAACAGCATCAACAATCTCGCCATTTTTGAACTGATACTGTGTTTGAAATGTTTTTGGCGGGAGCACTTTTGAGAGAATTGTTTCAAGATAGTACTCACCAAGGATCGTGCCTCTTTGTTTTGGATTTTTCAAAATGTCTTGTAGCTGGTTGAGGCTTTCTGCAAAGCCGAGCACTTGTTTGTTGCCCTCATCAAGTCGTGTGAGGCGCTCTGTGATATCTGAAATAATTTGATTTGACTGGGTACTCTGAAATCGCATACTTTCTCTGATGCTTTTTTCACTATCACCAAGCTTCTGATCGATCACTTTTTGAAGGTCATTCATCTGTTGCAAGAGAAGCTGGAAACCGGTTCCTTGGTCTGTCGTGCCGCCTGCTTTTCGCTTTGCAAAGAGAAGGTAGATAACAAAAGCTCCGATGAGTGCGCCAATGATTGTATAGAGTGCTTGCATACTATGCTAAATATTTTTTAAGCGTATAAATCCAGTCTTCTTCTCCAATAGGGTTTTTCATTTTCTCAGCAAGAAGCCATGAGAGGTACCCCGGATCTGTTTTTGCCACCTCTTCAACACGCATACCTTTATATTTCCCAAAAGAAAACTCTCTCACAAAAACAGGTTCTTTCGTTATAGCTTCCATTTTTTGGAGTGCTGCAGTTTCGTCCAAACCTTCTTTTATGAGTTTCTCAAGAAGGTATTCAAAGAGTTTTTCAAGGACAATGACATCAGCGAGCGCATCATGTGCTGGCACATCAAGCTCCATCGAAAGCGCATAGCGAAGGTATTGAAGTTTATGGTTTGCAAAATCACCATTTGTATCAAGTGCCCGGATGGTTTTATAAGTGCAGATGATATTGGTCGGATGAATACCTTCTGCTTCCAGCATTGCGACATCAAAAGCGCTGTTATGTGCAACAACAATAGTTTCCGGAGATTCAAAGAGCGTCTTTATTTCTTCATATCGTGGGGATTCTTTGAAGAGTGGTTTATGCTCGACCATTTTATTTGAGATATGATGTACAGCACTTGCTTCGAAGGGGATAGGAAACGGTGCCTTGAAAAGCTCGTTAATAAAAGGAATTTGGTTACCTCGCTCTTTTATTGCAAGCTGGATAATACGGTCTTCAGGTGTATTTCCTGTGGTTTCAGTATCGAAAAAGAATATCCTCATAAGGCTATTTTAGCATGTTTCTTTTGGCATAGCGTTACAGCGAAAGGCGGGATATACTCACCTTATATGAGTATCCAACTACGAATAAGAGAACAGCTAAAAAATGCAATGAAAGACAAAGATCAGGTGGCACTCGATACCTTGCGGGCAGTGCTTTCTGCCTCTACCAACGAGCTTGTTGCGACAGGCAAAACACCGCAAGACGAGCTCGATGATGCAGGGACTATCAAGGTTATTAGTAAGCTCGTAAAACAAAGAAAAGACGCAATAGAGCAATTTACCGCTGCAGGAAGAGCTGATCTTGTTGCTGGTGAGCAGGCGCAGCTCTATCTCCTTGAAGATTTTCTTCCAGAACAGCTTTCTGAAGAAAAGATTAGGGCAATTGCAGTTGCAAAACAAACAGAGCTCGGGCATACAGATAAATCAAAAATAGGTATTCTCGTCGGTGCGGTGATGAAAGAAGTTGGAGGACAAGCTGATGGGGCTGTTGTTAAGAAAGTGGTAGAGAGTCTTTTTGCATAGTATACTTTTGGCTATGATACTCCTTCGTTGGTTTATAACTGTTCTTGCTGTTTTTGCACTCCCACACTTTGTGTCTGGGATTGGGGTAAACAGTCTCCTGACCGCTGTTGTTGTTGCTGCTTGTCTCGCATTTCTCAATATGGTGGTAAAGCCAATCATCACCATACTCACACTCCCGCTCAATATTCTTACGCTCGGACTCTTTTCTCTTGTAGTAAACGGAGCATTCTTTTGGTTTGTTGCAAAAATAATTACCGGTTTTACTATTACTTCTTTTCAAGCAGCTGTTATCGGCGCCTTTGTTATCTCTGTTATTAATTGGGTGGTGAGTAAGTTTATTGATCATGAGTAGTAT
>CAYOYW010000050.1:0-3954 GCA_964408305.1 uncultured Candidatus Saccharibacteria bacterium | reverse complement strand
GTGTAACGCGGCCCGTTTTTGTCAAGTCGGCGGATCAGGTCTAGATCGACTTCTACCGAGGTGTAGTCGTCACCGGACAAATGTACGCGGGCGTGCTGATCCATGGTGGGCGTGGAAGCTCTGTAGTTGGTCGGTATCACTATGCCAGCAGGTCTGGTCAGTCGGTTTGATGTGGATCAAAAACCGTGTCATAGTAGATCTATTTTGTACCTGTCCGGATCATTATGCCCCAAGCTGCTCAACTGTTCGGTGAAGTTACCGTCCATCATCTCAAGGCTGCTTGCTCGGGCTGCAATCTGAAGGAGCTTTGCCTGCCGGTCGGTTTGGGGGGGGGCGAACTCGATCAGCTCGAAAGGCTCATTCAGAAAGGCCATTCCGTCAAGAAGGGGGAGTCCCTCTATCGGGTCGGTTCACCGTTTGCAGCGTTATATGCGGTAAAAGCCGGGTGTTTCAAGACCTGCGTCATATCGGAAGATGGTCGCGAACAGGTGACCGGATTTCACATGTCGGGCGAAATTATCGGTATGGATGCAATCAGCTCCGAGCGCCATACCTGTAATGCCATCGCCCTTGAGGATGGCGAAATCTGCGAGATTCCGTTTGCGCGGCTGGAGGATTTGTGCCGCCAGATTCCGGCGTTGCAGCGGCATTTCTATAAAGTGATGAGCCGCGAAATCGTGCGCGATCATGGTGTGATGTTGCTGTTGGGCAATATGAAAGCGGAAGAACGGCTGGCCGCTTTTTTACTGAATTTATCGCAACGTTTCCAGTCGCGTGGTTATTCGCCGCGTGAATTCAATCTGCGCATGACGCGTGAAGAAATCGGCAGTTTTCTCGGTTTGAAGCTGGAGACCGTCAGCCGGATATTTTCCAGGTTTCAGGACGAAGGTTATGTGAAGGTCAACAACCGTCAGATTGAGCTGATTGACATCCCCGGGCTGAAGCATCTGCTTAACGGTTGTCAGCGCTAGCTTGCGGCATGTCGCCGCGGTGAACCTGAAATGCCGGCCGGACGGGCCGGCATTTCATTTTTCGCGGCGCATGAACTGTCGTGGCCGGACTCCGAGTGCCAGCAGTGTAGCGAAGTAGGTCAGAATGCCTGGCAGAATGATCAGGGCAAGTTTGAGTGCTCGCTCCGCCAATCCGCCTTGCGTGAAGGAGCCGGCCCAGGACGTGGCGTACCATAACACCGCACACATGCCCAGCGTCGCCAATGCGATCTTGCTGCCAAATGCTGGCCAGCCATGTTGGGGGGTGTAAATACCGTGCCGGCGCAGCCCGCGGTAAAGCAGCGCTGCGTTGATGCACGAGCCAAGGCCGATGGCCAGAGCCAGTCCTGCATGGCGCAGGTGCCAGATAAACAGCAGATTCATGGCTTGCGTGGCCAGAAGCGAAACAACGGCGATTTTCACCGGAGTTCTGACATTCTGACGTGCGTAGAAGCCCGGGGCCAGAATCTTGACCTGGATGAGCCCTAGCAACCCTACGCTATAAGCGATCAATGCTTGCCGGGTCATTTCCAGATCGTGCGGGCCAAACTTTCCATACTGGAACAGGGTTGCGATCAGCGGGCCGGAGAGTACGGCCAGCGCCGCCGCCGCCGGTACAGCGAGCAGGAACGATAGTCGCAAACCCCAATCGAGCAGGCGGGAGTATTCTTCGGTGGCATTGTTGCTGTGATGTTTTGCCAGGCTGGGTAGCAGGATGGTGCCCAGTGCAACACCAAGAATGCCGGTTGGGAACTCCATTAGCCGGTCGGCGTAATACATCCACGACACACTGCCGCTGACCAGGAATGAAGCGAAAATGGTATTGATGACCAGGCTGATCTGTCCGACCGATACACCGAAAATTGCCGGACCCATCTTGGTCAGGATGCGCCGTACCCCGGGGTCTCGCCAGCTGAGTCGTGGCCTCGGCAGCATGCCGATTTTCACCAGGTAGGGAAGCTGGAACCCCAGTTGTAACAGACCGCCGATGAAAACTGCCCAAGCCAGTGCCAGTGCAGGCGGGTTGAAATAGGGGGTGAGAAACAGCGAGCAGCCGATAAAGGACAAATTCAGCAGCGTCGGGGTAAAGGCCGGAATGGAAAACTGGTTATAGGTATTGAGTATGGAGCCAGCGAGTGAAGCCAAAGAGATGAACAGGATATAAGGAAAGGTGATTTGTAGCAGCTTGACCGTCAGGTCGAATTTTTCTGCGCTGGCGGCAAATCCTGGTGCCGTCACGTAAATGATCCATGGCGCTGCCAGGATGCCAATTACGGTAACAATACTCAGTGCAAGCGCCAGCAAGCCGCTGACGTTCGCCAATAAATGGCGGGTTTCCTGTTCGCCGCGCTGGTTCTTGTATTCGGCCAGTACAGGGACGAAAGCCTGTGAAAAGGCGCCTTCGGCGAATACTCGTCGCAGCAGGTTGGGGAGTTTGAATGCGGTGAAAAAAGCATCGGTAGCGAAGCCTGCGCCGAATACCCTGGCAATCAGGGCGTCACGTACAAAACCGAGAATCCGGGATATCAGGGTCATGCTGCTGACGGTTGCCAGCGCCTTGAGTAGATTCATTTCGATGTCGCTGCTATTGAAGTGCGGCGCATGATAAGCGATTCTTGCATTGTTTGGCGATAAGCCGTATCATCCGTCGTTTTTCGAATACGCCAAATTTAGGAGTCAACTAACATGGCAAATAGCGCACAAGCAAGAAAGCGTGCTCGCCAGGCAGACATCGCCCGTGCGCGCAATGCTTCGCAGCGTTCTGCTTTCCGTACCGCAATCAAGAAAGTTCTGAAAGCTATTGAGGCAGGCGATAAGGCTGCTGCACAAACAGTATTCCAGGAATCGGTGAGCATCATCGATCGCATCGCGGACAAGGAAATTTTCCACAAGAACAAGGCTGCTCGCCACAAGAGTCGCCTGTCGGCAGCAATCAAGGCAATGGCCTGATTCTTTTCGCCTCCGCGATGAAAAACCCGATCGTTGTGATCGGGTTTTTTGTTTTGGTGTGCCGGTTCTCTGGTGTTGTCTGGCCGGAGGGGGTTGGGGTAGGTTATTGGCCAACCAGTACTGCTGGTAGTCCCAGCTGCCTGATTTTCCGATAGGCCTCTTCTGCTTCCTGTTTGTCGTGGAATGGACCGAGTTGTACGCGGGTTTCGAGTTGAGCCTTGATGCCGTTATTTGCCAGACGTTGTTGCAGTGCCTTGGCGTTTGCGTAGTTGGCAAATACGCCGAGCTGTACGGTATAACCTTGCCCTGTCTGCATTTTCGAGCGAGGTACTACCGGGATTTCCGTCTCATCAGGTTTGGCGGGCGGGCTCGGCTCGGTCGGGCTTTGCGGGGTAGTGGGCTGGGGGCGGCTTGGGGTGCGGATGTCGCTTGCCTGTGGTTGTGTTGGCCGTACGAGCTCGGCTTGCTTTGGGCTCGCCGGTAGTGTCGTGATCGGTTGTGGTCGCGCTGCCGCGATTGGCTGCGAGGGTGTCTCCGGTGTGGTATTTCCGGTGTCTGCCTGTGTTGGATGTGCGGCCGTGGGGGGGGGCGGTTGGGCTGGCTCTTTGTCGGTGGATGGTGATGGTTCTGCGGTACCCGTGGGTTGGGGGGCGGGTACGCTTTCCTGCTTTGCCGCTCTGTCAGGGGCGGGGATGATGCGCGTGGTGTGTGCGTCGCTTGCCGGTGGCGGGGCTGGCTTGTTGTCCGGCGTGGACTTGATTTTGTCCAGAAGTGGGAGGCTGATCGCTGCAACGCCGATCAGTCCGATTGCGAAAGCGACTCGGCGGACCAGTCTTTGTCTGATCTCGCGCTGCTCCTTTTCCAGTTCCGGATCCGGTTGTTTTTCGTTGTCCGACATTGGCTTGGGCTTTCCTGGGTTTTGCGGTCTGTTGCCATTTTTGCTGCTGTGATAAAATGGCGGGTCGCGTTTATTTTATAAGCAGTTGCACTGCAAACGTAAAATAAACTTTCAGTT
>CAYOYW010000049.1:0-4035 GCA_964408305.1 uncultured Candidatus Saccharibacteria bacterium | reverse complement strand
CTTGGCCGCATGCCAGCCCACCAGCACGATCTTCTCGCGGCGGGCCTTTGCCACCTGTTCGGTGAGGGCATCGGGGTCGAAGCCGCCGAAAACGATGCCATGGGGACTTGTGGCCAATGCGCGATCCCGCAGCGCGGCCTGGGTTGACCCCTGGCCTTGGCCGTCTTCCAGAACGAGCTTCCAGCCCAGGATGCGGGAAGCCTCCTCCAGTCCGCGGTAAACCCCCATGACCCCGCCATTGCGAAAGTCCGAGGCCACAAACACCACGGTCTTGCCTGTTGGGGCCGCAGGGCCTGCCGGTGGAATCTGCGGCTGCAGTTGGGCCATGGCGGACGCCGCCATCCAGGCGCAGCAAGCCACTACACAGCGCAGCAAGGTCTTCATGGTGCCTCCTTGCGAAGCATTATCTGGCTGGAATCAGCGAATCACCACTGCCATTTACCCGAGAAGCGGGGTCTCGCAAGCACGAGAACGGCATTCTTGTAAATAACAACAATTCTCAATTAAAATATCCACCATGGATCGGTTGGACGACATGAGCACCCAAACCCAAGCCTTTGCCCCCCAAGAACACCTGAGCCTGTGCCGTGCGTATGGCGAGGTACAGGAACGCTGCACCCGAGTGATGGCCTGGCAGCAGGCCGAGATCGAGCGCCTGCGCGCCCAGACGATGCGACTGCGGGGCGCGCTGGTGGTGCGGGAGACAGCGCTGGCCTACGCGCGGGAAGACCACGACCGCCTGGTTGCGCGTCTGGCGCTGGAGCGCGACCCCCAGGCCGTTGCGGCCGACCTGGTGCTGTGCCAGACGGGCTGCCTGGGCCACGGCAACTTCTGGCGCGTGCAGGACCAGTGCCGTCGCAGCGGCAAGGCCTGCGTGCTGATCGAGGGCGCAGGCCGTTTGGAACATGCGCCTGAGCCCATTGATACTGGCGGCGCAACCTGACTCGCATTCGCCTGCGTTCGCAAGGGTGCGCGTAGGCTGTGCCACATTCAAGCTGCGTCCAGCGAGCTGACTTTGGCCAGGGCTCCCGCGCAAGGGCCGCCCCTGAAGCGAAGCGTGATATTTGAAGCGCCAAAAGCGCGAAAAATCAAAAGTTCAGTTGCTTCACCATGCAAAAGAAAATTGCACGGCAGGAAACTTAGAACAGCGGCAGTGCCCGCAAATCTGCGATTCGAGTGTTTGCCTGTTCCAGCGTCAGCGTGCAATCACCAATCTGGACGCAGGAGCTATTTGTGAGCGAAGCAACCAGCGTGCGTTCCACCAGCACTGCCAGCACGAAGGCAACGATCTGCCGCATGGCATCGCAATCACAACCGCTGGCAATGTAGTGCTTCACCAGATCACGCACCACCTCAATAGGTGCCTCGATAAAACCCGACGCGTCCTGAGTATTTTCGCTCATTGTCATTGGGCCACACGTTTGGAGGCAGCAAGCCTGCGAATGAAATCAGCCTCCGCCATTGCGCTGTCTGAATCTTTGTGCCGTGTGCTGTGGCGGGGAAGGCCAGGGAAATGGATGTTGTTGACGTACGTGACACTGCCGCCCGTACTGCCGCCTGCGTGCATGCCGCTGCCGCTTGAAGGGCTGCGAGGGGCTGCAGGTTCGGCTTGCTTGGGTGCTGCCTTTTGCTCACCCTCGGCCTGGCGGGCGCGCAGCTTCTCTTCGAGCCGCTGCACCGTTTGCAACAAGGCGTTCTGTTCGTTCAGGCTTTGCTGCGACCTGACGACATTGCCGTAGTTTGTGCGATACGCCTCCAATTTGATTTTGGCGTTGAAAAGCTCCATCGCATCAGAGTCGCCAACGAACTTCTCACCCCACTGCTTGGCGATCTGCGCGTCCACGTATTCCTTTGTCAGCGTGACGTTGCCGGAATGGGTGTTGCGCGCGTCATTGACGGCCTTGTCGAAGTCTTTGCTGGATGTGGGCTTGAAGCTGTTGTAGTAGTCCAGCACTTTCTGCGGGTCATTGTTGCTGGGCGAGAGAGGGTTTGCTCCGCCGCCACGGTTTGCCCCGCCGCCATCGGGTTGGTTATTACTGCCAGGCTTTCGGCGGTCGTTTTCTTCTCGCAGACGGCGGTTTTTATCCCGCAGTTCGTCCACTTTGCCGCCCGCGCCTTTGGCTTCTTCGCCCATGCCCTTAAAGTCCTGCCCGGCCTTTTTGGCGGCAGCGCCTACCTTGCCGACCGCGCCCTCTGCATCTTCCATACTGCGTAGGATGGACTTGCCAGCGTCATCAGACTCGACGCGAAAGCCCCGCACCGCAGCCTGGCTGCGCACCCATGCAGGGGCTACGCCGTCATTGGCAGCAATTGCGCGCTCTGCGGCAGCGCGAAAGGCGTTTGCAATGTCCTGTGCGGTGCTGGTGCCAGAGGACTTGATGATCTCGTAGGCGCGCTGTGCCTCTGACGCAGTCTTGGCCAGCTCCGCAGAGCTGGTGACACCCAGGGCGCGGAAAGATGCCTCTATGGCCGCTGCCGTGTCTGCAGCGGCGCGGGCGGCATCTGCGCCACGCGATCAAGTGTCAGGCCTTGCACGTCCTTGCCTTGCGCCAGAGCGTCCGCGCTATCCAGCGCCAGCAACTCCACCAGCTTCGATGCACTGCCGATGGCGTCAAAGAATGCATCGGGGGCGCCACGGAATCGACGCACAACCGCCATGCACTTGCCCGCCACACCGACTTCAAGCCCCAGTGCATTTACACGGTCGAGGAACTGCCCATGGGGCGTTACCCCTTTCAGCATCAGCAACTGGATACCAACCTCCACGCAGCGACGCGCGGTCTTCACGCGGCCCATGGGCGCGCCGTGGCGTGCCCAATGGGAGGCCAGGGCCTCCCATTGGTCAGCGGTCATTTTGGGGCGTGCCGGTTGTTGCATCACACCGCCACCAGCTTGTCGCGCTTGCGTGCTGAGGCCTTTGGCTTGGCCTTGGTAGCGGCGCGTCCAAACGTGTGGTACGGGGCGCCTTGGTGTACCCCGCTGGACACCGTGACGCCATTGCGCTGCACAGCGACATAGAACGCTCGCAGCGCATCGCCATAGGCTGCATCCGTTTTGATCGCTTCGAACAGTGCCTTGCTGAGCCCTTCCAATTCGCCCATCTCTACGTCGCAGCCGCTCCCGAAAATCTCAATGACACGCACGAGCAGATCAGGGGGCACAGTGCGCTGGCGCTCAGCCTCTGCGGACTGCATCAGAGTGCCCATGAAGGCGTCTGCCACCGGGGCCAGTTGCGCGGTGAATGCGTCATCGTCGGGCAGCAGCGCCGCGATGGATTCGAGGATGGAAGGCAGGTGCAGCCGCGCCATGTCATCGGGCCGCTCGTGCGCGGCCAAGGTGAGCGCGGCGATAGTGTTGCGCAGCATGCCGAGGCGCATGCTCAGTGCCAGAATCAGTGTCTCCACGGAGGTGATGGCGTGGGCAGATGCGCGGGCTGCGGCTTCGTTGAATTGGTGTTGCATGGTGTCTCTCCTCAGTGAACCGAGCCGGTGTGTGTCGCTGCCAACTGAACCAGCGCTGTGTGCGCGGCCTCCAGTTGCTGGATGGCGAACAGGTACATGGGCTCATTGGCGAGAATGAGGGCCTTGCAGCGGGCAAGGTTGTTCACCACCTGCACATGCAACTGGATGGGATCGATGGAGGGAGAGGCGGCGGCTTGCGCGCCGATGGATGAGAGAGAGTCAGCCATGATGGCTCCTTCGTGACAGGTGAAGAACCTGCCGCCCCCTCTGCCAAGAGAGGGTGGCAGGACTGTGCGGGTTGGCAGACCGGACGAAGGACCGGCACCCCCTTGCGGGAGTCCCGCACAGCCCCGCCGAAACGGAACCATGCCCAGCGCAGCCTGGGAATGAAAAAAGCCGCCGACTCATTGAGAGGCGCGCGGCTGCTGCGCCTTCGTACCGGGCTGCCAAGCCCGAATCCCTTACGGGATAAGCGCAATCATACGGCTGAAATGCGACGACGGCGTCCGATTTCGTAAATATTGATCCGGCCTCATTGAACTTGACTCAAGCCGCGTAGCGAACGGGGCCGTGC
>CAYOYW010000048.1:0-4242 GCA_964408305.1 uncultured Candidatus Saccharibacteria bacterium | reverse complement strand
CATTTTCGATAGTAACCTTAACGCGGCTAGACAGGCCTTTTTTCTCGATAAACTGTACCAAAGCTTCCTTGCGCTTGATCAAGGTTTGGACAGATCGATCATCAATCGATTGAATACCACTAACATCTGACATGATATTAGCTTTAATCTGTGCCCAATCCTCCTCATCACTCACATAGCCATGTGCTGCTAATTTGCCTTGTTCTAGATTGCTAAAAGACAAATCGTTCTGTCCTAAAGCACGAGCTACTTGGGTGGCATTCGCGACTAAATCCTCGCGCACCCAGACACGATAATTAATCCCACTCCCTGCCAATAAGGCTTGATTCATCAACTTACGCTTATCATCACGAGTTTGCACATAACCAGAGATAGCTGTGCGCCCATCGGGGTAACGCACTAGGGTTAAATCAGTAGGTTGTAGCTTTTTGAGCAATTCTTGCGCGCGCTGCTCGGCTGACTCACTTAAGCCGACTTTCTCGGCTAGACCACTAAGATAAGGTTTTAAAAACAATAAGTTCGCAAGTAGCAGCAACCCTAAGCCTACCAACAACAAACTCCAGCCTAAAGCCTTTGATTTAGGCTTTAACTCCACGGGTTCAGAACGCAAGTTTGCAACAGGCGGTATATTCTCAGTAGATTTCGTGGCTCTAACCGTTGGTGGTACTATGGATTCAGAAGGTCTAGTTTCCGCTCCGCGCCGTCCGGGCTTGCGCACATCTGCAACAAAAAAATCAATACTACCTAAACTCACCACTTGATAGGGTTTGAGAGGATGAGAGCCTAAATCAATTTCTTTGTTATCAATTAATAAGGGTTTGGCCAGCACCTCTAAGTTAATAGTTTCTTCTTCAACTCTTAACTTGATATGTGAGTCAGCAATATTTTCATCGTGCAGAATAATATCGCTAGACATAGACTTGCCGATGACTGTGTCGCCCGTCTTTAAGCGAACTAAAGCACCAGCATTGCTGCCACTAAGCACTTTCAATAAGTAGGGGGTGTGCTGCATGCTCATAGGATTTGGGGCTCTTTTTCAAAAATCGTGGTGAGTTAATAATTTCACAGGAAAAACTCCACACGAAAAATTAGCGATTAATGACATCCACCACGTCGAAACCGGGGAACCGCTCCTTAGTAGCCACATCCTTGTTGACATCAGCATTGGTTGCTTCAGGGCGTTCATTGCTGTAATTCACTCGACCATTAGCATCGACCCACTTATAAACTTGTGGACGTTCTAATTTTTGGGTATCCATGATTTTTGCCATATCTAAAACAGCACTCACAAACCGCTCTGGACCTGTGAAATAAATCATATTATCCACTTCAGACACTTCCCAGTGATACTGGCTGTCCAAGACATTCAAACGCTTCATGGCCGTGGTAAAGGTTTGAGGAGTCATTTTTTCTAAACTCACTGAGCCGCGCTGTGCTTCATTTTCCTTATAGACATATAGCGTCTCGCCGTCAAAGAACCAAATCAGTCCGTAGGTTTTGACTAAATCACTGAAAATCTCTTTAGGGGGTTGTTGCTTATAGTGCAGGCTTACGACATCTTTAATATTGGGACTGACGACCACCGGTACTTTCTGCGTAGAGGCTAAGGTCTGTAACAGATCCACTAAAGGTTCTTGATCAGAAAAGTGCGAATAAGGCTTCTCGCTCCAAGTCAAAGGAGCAGCCCACAGCGTTTTTGTTAGTAGCAACAAGCAAACTACTAGTAATCTTACTAACATTATTGAATCCAGCCTAAGTATTTTCTATAAGAACAATCATTTCAAAAACAAGGCCACAGGTCGAATTACACCTAGATGAACGCAACAAAATAACGGCATAGAAGGCAATGTCAGAGAGTTGGGAGATTTAAAAAAATACCCCTCTTTTAAAAAAGCATAGCTACAGTTATGTCTAAGCTCTAGGCAAGCTATCCGACATCCACTACCAGTTATCAACTTACAGCAGGATAGGCTACCTAAAGAGGATTTAGACTAGGAGTTCACAATAAAAATGTCCTACTTTTGCGAATGTAGGATTAATAACAACCTTAACAGTGGAGCTGGTAACCAGCTATGACAACCAGTATTGCTTTTAACACTAACTATCAAACCACTAAAGTTAGTAGTGCTAACCAAACAAATAACTCCAATCAGGCTTTCAATTGGTCAAATGCACAGAGTTTATTAGCCTCCCCCAATCAACATCTGCAAATCGTAATGTTGGTGATGCAATTGTTACAACAACTGATGCAACAGCTTAATCAAACCACGACTCAACAGCCTAGCACGCCACCACCAACTCCTTTGAGCCTAAGCCAAGCTGAACAAGCGATTTTAGATAGCAGTTTTGCTGACACAACAAGCAAAGTGCGAGTTCTAGATGGTAACAGCCAAGACGGTAAATTAAGTGTTGGCGATACTTTGATAGTCGAAAATCTAAGTGGGCAAGAATTAAAGCGTAGTAGCCTGACCACTGCTGTTATTTATGAACTCCGGTTTCGCGAAAACATGTTGAAAAATGGTTTAGCCATTGAATCTGGTTGGGAATTCACTGATCAGCTCATCAGTATCAAAGCGAGCAGTTTAGCAGAACCTGAAACGCGCTTATTTACGGGCGCTAACGGTCAGATAGGCACAGAGCGTGTCTTAGAACGTAACCAATTTTGGGAGGTGGTCGAGCGCGATAACAATCGCTATTTGCTCATGCGTACTACTAATGATCAAGGCCAAACCATTCAAGCTTCCGATGCTTTAAATGATATTTTCAACCATCGCGACCATTATGCTTTTGATTGTGCAAGTCCTATGTCATTGCTTAATTTAAAAAGTAGCTTAGACACAATTGGAGTCGACGACTTTAATCGTAATGCTGGGCAATTAATGATTTCCTCATGGTTTGATCAATATGACTCTTCCAATTTTGATGGTGGCTATCTCGCTAAAGTCAGAACGGCTGCAGCCGGCGAAATCACCATTAATGGCATTCACAATTTAGCGGGGGAAACAGCCCTGTTTGATCCTACTAAAGGAGATAAATTGATTGCGGGTAATGCCTATTATTTTGATTTACCCGGTGATACGAATTCATCTGTTCAAGGTTGGAATGCTTTATATCTAGGTCAGAATGTAGATGGCAGTCATGATTTCTGGAGCAATAGTATTGGCAAGATCACTGTTGACTTTGCTAATAACAGCTATCTAACTACCGGTCTTCTCAGTGGGTATTACTTAGGGGCAGTCATGTCTGATCCTAATGCTGGACGCTTACAAGCTTGGGATACTGATCAATCGGTAGTGAGTTAATGCGGATAAACGGTGTAAGTTGCAGCTCAGATTGCTTAGCTATACACTCGGTTTATAAAATAATTTATAAGCCAATTGCGCAATCTTTCACAAATGTGCCAGCAAGCTGTGTCAAGACAGCTTGGTATGGGTCTGGACATGGTAGGCCATAAAGATAATAACAATGACTGATGAACACCGTCGTATAAAGCTTAAGTCACTTGCTCCACCCTCATGGACACCTGCAGCGGTGCGCATGAATAATTTACTACTGAATAAAACGCAACCCTTTGCATTTTTTCTCAGCGAAACTAAAGCTTTCCGTCTGCAAATTTTCCCGACTGAACCCGATACACCAGCCGTTTTACCGATTGGTCTTACCTTAGGTATTGGCGATACGACTGCTGGATTATGGTTATCAGATTGGCCTTTACTCGATCAGATTCGCGCGTTTATCCCTGAAGGAATGCTATCACGCCTACCAGAAAATTTAGGAATTGCCTTAGCTGAAAATGCTCTAGACCCACTAATTACACGGATTGAAAATGGCTTAGGTAGCAAAATCAAAATTCAATCTTTATCAGCGGATAAAAATAGTAAGGTTTATACCTTGCCGCTTAGTTTTGAGCTACTTGAAGGTCGACGCGATGCCCCTCAACAGGAGCAAATGAACCTAATTCGTGGCTTGTTAATAGTTGAGGAACGTCTCTATCCCTTAATTCAAGAGCGCCTACGTTTTTGGCCTTCCGATACTGAAGCACAATGGGAAAGCTTGGAAGCCAATCTCTTTCTGGAAATTGGCACTGCCACTGTTTCCGTACAAGAGATCAATAATTTTGAAACCTCCGACATCATTTTATTAGATGAGCGTGGTTTCCGCAGTGAGGGCTTAATTCGTCTACGTCTCAGTACCCTACTCTATTGTGGGGCACAACTTATTGATGAACCCAACAGGAAGATC
>CAYOYW010000047.1:0-4613 GCA_964408305.1 uncultured Candidatus Saccharibacteria bacterium | reverse complement strand
AATCGCGCTCGCTGACACTGAAGCCGTGCCCGTTCTGCGGCGGAACTCCCGTTTTTAGGACCGGCGCTGCGGAAGGTATCCCAAGCGGTCACTTTCTTGAATGCGACGGATGCCACGCCTCCACCGCGTTGGTGTTTCCGCTGAAGGACGACGTGACGCGGGAACTGGCAGAGCGGTGGAACCGTCGTGCGCCAGTCTCGGAGACAGGGCCGAGCGTCGAGCAGTACCGTCAGGCCGTCGAGAAGACCGTCCAGCTTCGCCTTGCGCTGCAACAGTGCGTGGCGGTGGCCGAGATGTGGCACGGGGATGAAGCCTTCGACCTCTACTACAACCACTCGCCGGAGATGAAGCTGATCCGCGATGCGCTCGGGAAGATGCCGGCCCCGACCGATGCGCCGTCTGAGAGGAAGCGGGGATGAAGGAGCGCCCCATTCTGTTCTCCGGTCCGATGGTCCGCGCCATCTTCGACGGCCGTAAGACGCAGACGCGCAGAGCCGTGAAGCATTTGTGGGGTGCGGACCACGCCTTGGCGCACGGCCACAAGGATCGGAAGTTCAGCTACGCCGACAACGACGGCTGGCACGACTGCGCGGCCCCAACGTGCCCCTACGGCGAGCCCGGCGAACGGTTGTGGGTGCGCGAAGCCTGGGCGCGAACCCGCTGTCTGGGGCAGGAGATGGTTGTCTTTCGGACGGCCGACAACCGTACCGACTACGGCGGCCCGTGGAAGCCAGGCATCCACCTTCGCCGGGCCGATGCCCGCCTGGTGCTGGAGATCGAGGCCGTGCGCGTGGAGCGCGTGCGGGACATCACCGAGGAGGATGCCCGCGCCGAAGGGGTCAGAAGGATTGGGGAGCAGTACAAGAACTGGCCGACCGATGGCCCGAACTTCTACACCGTAGAACTCATGGACGCCTTTGCCTTCAATCAGCCGACCGCGAGGGACTGCTTCTCGGGGCTTTGGGAACACATCAACGGGCTGGGCTCGTGGGACGCGAACCCTTGGGTTTGGGTGATCCAGTTCCGGCCACTTCAATCGCTTCGGTAAGGGAGGACGTGATGACTCAGGAAGAACTTGACCGACTGTGGCGCGACCTCGCGCAGGTGAAGCAGTTCCTCGAAAAGAACGGGCTTCAGGCTTACGCGAACTCCGTTGGGGTCGTGCTTCAGCGCATCGCTGATGGCCGCTTCGAGGGGTAGGGCGGATGCTTAACACGATCATCTGGTGGGTCGGTGCCGCTGTGTGCGGGGCTGGAGCCCTTGCCGCTGTCGCCTTCATGGTTGCATGGCCCGTGAACTACGCCTGGCGCAAGTTCGTTGACATCGGGACGTTTGTAGCCGTGGTTCTGGAGGCGCGGCGTCAGGGCCGTTCGTTCTGGGACCCGGCCTACGGGATCAACCGCGCTAAGAAAGAGGAGAGCCAATGAACAATCCGAGCGAGGACAAGCAGGGCGAAGAGATGAGCCAACAGCAGGAGTTTGAGGCGTACCTGCGGAGCCTTGACCGCGAAGCCCTGGAGGAGTGCGCGATCATGCTTTCCCGCGACGCCGCCCGCCTGCGTCGGGAACTGGATGAGGAGCGCGGGGTGATCCGATGAGCAGATTCAAGAACGCCCAAGAGATTCACGCCGAGAACGGCACTCGCGACATGCGGCTTGAGAACATGAAGATCGAGGAACTGTTCACGGCGCACATGAGCGAAGCCCACCCGGAAAAGCAAATGCCGGAGCCGCGCGAAGAGGCCGAGAAGCAGGAGTGCTTTACCTACGACGATATGCGCCACGCCTTCGCCCGAGGCTGGCACGCCAGCAAACATGTCAGGGACGAGGGGATGCGGGCGGCAATGCAATCGTCCGCCTCCTCTTCGTGCGCGGCGCACATGGAATGGCGTTCGCTGGACACCGCTCCGAAAGACGATTCCGCAGTGATGCTGCGGGTTCGCCTGCGCTATGGGAAACGAGGGGAGTTTGCCCCGATGCCCGGTTTCTGGATGAATGGCTATTGGGTCATCTTCAACGCGGACGAGGAGATTCAGCGGGTCGAGCCTACCCATTGGATGCCGTTGCTTCGTGCGCCGCTCCCCGAGTCCGAGGCGACCAAGAATGCGGCGGGGCAGGAGGAGTCATCCGAAGTGGCGGTAGTTGAGTCCGCTCAGGATGCAGCGCGTACTCCTGCCCCCGCCGCGCCAACGCCGAGGACGTTGCAGGAGGCCCTTGATATGGGCTATCAGATCGACGCGGAGAACATCAAGATCAAGGACGCACCGAGTGACCGCTGGAAGCACTGGCGGGAAGCGCGTCCGATGGAGTTGGAGCCGCACTACTGCTATTGGGTCAGCCACCTGACCAGCGAGGGCCTTCACGCGAAGTCCGACATCGCCACCGTGCTGGCGATCCTGCACCAGCAGCGGGACGATCTGGAGGCAGATGTGAAACGACTTCACAGCGACAAGATGGCGCTGATCGACGAAAAACTGTCCGCCTCCTCTGCCATCGAGACGATCTCGGACGGCTCCATCCGCGCCCTGGCGGCGGTCCTGCATCTCACCTGCATCGCCAAGTCCGGCGGCATGAACTTTGAAGAAGCCGTCCCGAAGATCCGGGAATGGCTCAGGCTTTATGCCGCGCCGTCCTCCACCACGGAGAGAAAGGATTAACAGTGAAAACCTCCACCGTTCAGCGGTACACCTGCGAAACCTGCGGCACGACCTATGACACCGAGGACGCGGCTAGGTTGTGCGAAAGCCGCCCCGTATCGCAGGACAAAGGCGCGAAGGTCGGAGATTCGATCAGAATAATTCGCGGCGAAGGTCAGGGACTCGCCAAGGTGGAAAACAGGTTCATCTACGACCGGGCATGGGGGCACTACGCCTGGGAGCGGTACTGGCACACAGTCGGCCTTCAGGCGAAATGCGCGAATGGGTATGGGCACCGTCAGCTTACCTTCGACGACTACGAGGTAGTCGCGCCAGTCTCCGCAAGCACGACGACGGAGGGAAAGCCGTGAGCCCGTTTGAACTCGACATCCTTCTGCACTACTACAGCCGCCGCGACGACCATCCGGTGCTGGCGGACAATCCGCCCATCTGGACCTCGACCAGGGGGAAGATGAAGTCGGACGGCCTCCTCGGGGAGAACGACCCGGTGAAGGTGGGAGAACCGCTGTACTACCTGACCGAGCGCGGGAAGGTGTACATCGAGGCCATCCTAAGCCTGCCGCTGCCAGTGCAGCAGTGGGTCATGCCGAACGCTGGCAGCGATAGATAGGCACTCCATGAAACCGCAGTCCAACTCACCGAGGGGCGAATGACACTGTACGGCTGGACTATTTCTCAATGGGCCGAAGCCGCAGGCTGGTTCAATGGAGATTTACCTACACCAGACCTACACGGTGCCCGCCTTGTGAGACATCACTGGCATAGGTCTCGGGCATCTGAGCCAGGGGAAAACTTGCTCATCATGGCAGAACGTCCAATGGACTTTGCCTGGGCGATTTCCATGATTGAAGCCGCCGCAACCTCGTTGGCCATTTACCGCTAACCATCCGCCCTAACCAATACCGAGCCATGGACCAGCAAACGCATTTGGACAACGCAGGAGCCACGCAGCCAGACCGGAAACCCTCCGGTAAGGCCCAGCCCTGCCGCGCTTGCCGTAGCCCCTTCACGCCCCGCAGGGCTTGGCAGCATTTCTGCTCCCCGAAATGCCGCAACGCTTGGCATACCTCCATGACCCCGGAGGCCATGCGCCGGGACCTGGACGCGCTGGCCGCCCGGGTGGCTGCTTTGGAGGCCAAATGAAGACCGCCTTCGCCCTCTTCGCCCGCTTTGAGTCCCCCACCGTCAAACTGGAGGACATCTGCGAGGAGTTCTTCGGCATGGGCAGGGACAAGGCGTACCAGAGCGCGAACCTGAACGCCCTCCCCGTCCCGACCTTCCGGGCCTCCGAAAGCCAGAAGGCCCCGCGGCTCGTCCACATCGAAGACCTCGCCCGCTACATCGATCAGCAGCGCAAGGCTGCCCGCGAGGAATGGGACCGCTCTAAAGCCGCCTGAACTTCTCCGGGTGCAGCTTCGTGTAGATCGCCCAGAGCGTGTCCAGGCTCTTGTGTCCCGTGACCTGGGCGACTTCGTGGATGGCGTACCCGGCCTCGAATAGCCGACTTGCCGCCTCCCGCCGTAGGTCGTGAAAGCGTAGGCCGGTGATCCCGAGCCTCGCCTTTGCCCGAGTGAACCGAGCCCCGGCCGAATCCGACTTGTAGGGGAAAATCCGCTCGTCCGTCACGGGCTGCCGTTCGATGATCTTCAAGGCATCCCCGAGCAGCGGGAAGGTGTGGTCCCGCGGCCGGCGCCTGGGGTCCTTCACGTTCCGGACGGTAAGGGTGCCAGCCTTGCGGTCCAGGTCCTCCCACCTGACCCGGCAGATCTCGTCCAGCCGGCGGGCGGTCCACAGGGCGAAGTCCATGATGTCCGCCATCGGGATCACCGCGTCCTCGTCCTGAGCCTTGAAGTAGGCGAGGAGCCGCTTCCCCTCGTCCCCTTCCAGCCTGCGTTCCCTGCGCTTGGACCGGGACACCAGCCCCAACTGCCTCAGTAGCGGCATGGCCTCCTCGATGG
>CAYOYW010000046.1:1476-4746 GCA_964408305.1 uncultured Candidatus Saccharibacteria bacterium | reverse complement strand
ATGGACATATTGGCACATACACTTTGGACAAATGCAGGGGCGAGGGCAGCAAATAAAGTTGCACAAAAGAAAGGTGGGAGATTTCATGTCTCCGTGGGATGGACGGCATTTTTTGGTGTGGCACCGGATTTCTTTGCCTTTACGATCCCCTTTATCATTGGCATGTATCGAGCGATATTCCTTGGGCAGCCATTTATTCGCGGGCATCATGCGCCAACAGTAGGAGGATTTGATCTTGCTGCATATCTGTATCAGTTCAGTCATTCACTCGTGATATGGGCGCTCGTCTTCGTCCTTGTGTGGATACTCTCAAAGCGGCCGCGGTGGGAACTCCTCGGCTGGGCACTCCATATTCTCATTGATATTCCATCGCATGCAGTCGGCTTTTATCCAACACCATTTCTTTTTCCACTCTCTGAGTATCGCTTTCCGTACGGTGTTTCTTGGGGTAATACTTGGTATATGATCATCAACTACAGTGCCCTCCTCTTTGTTTGGAGTAAAATAGTACTACGAAAGGTTTACACTAAGCAGTAGTGCTATACTTTAACTATGAAAAAAGGATATTACGGAGATATTGAAACTCTTACGAAGAACAACGAAGACTTTCGTCATGTCCTGTACACAGGAGTTCATGCGCAGCTTGTCCTGATGAGTCTTACCCCTGGAGAAGATATTGGACTTGAGACACACGAAGACAATGATCAGTTTTTTCGATTTGAGTCTGGAAATGGCACTGTTGTTGTAGGGGAGACCGAGTATCAGGTTAGTGATGGTGATGCTGTTATTGTCCCTGCAGGAACCCCGCACAATGTCATTAATACTGGGGCAGTTTCGCTTAAACTCTATACACTGTATGCTCCTTCTCACCATAAGGATGGTGTTTTGCGTAAAACAAAAATTGAAGCAGAAGTCGATGCGCCAGAGTTTGATGGAGTAACTACCGAATAGTATGGGATACGAATGGTATCAGATGCAGTTGAAACCTTCATGGGCGCCACCAAGTTGGCTTTTTGGTCCAGTATGGAGTGTCCTCTATACACTCATTGCAATTAGTTTTGGATCAGTTTTTTACCACACATACAAAGGGACTATTCCTTTTGCTGTTGCACTACCTTTTATACTTAACCTTATTTTTAATTTTGCTTTTACTCCACTGCAGTTTGGTCTTAAAAACAATCTGCTTGCAGCAATTGATATTATGCTTGTGCTTTCAACACTTATCTGGGCAATGATTGCTATTTGGCCATACCTCCGATGGGTAGCACTTGTTAATATTCCTTACCTTCTCTGGGTTTCCTTCGCAACAGTGCTTCAGATAACGGTCACTGTTCTCAATAGATAGTCTCCAACTATCTTCTCTTAAAGAGTGCATCTATACTGAGTGGGCCAGCACCAGTAATAAAGAGTGCAGAGAGTACGCCAAAGAGTGTCACATGGGAGTAGACTTCTTCTTTGAAGAAAAAGAATGTCACTATAAGCACCAAAAAGGCGATCGCTGAGACGAGTCGTGTCTGAAATCCTAGTAAGATAAAAAGTCCTACACCAAGCTCTATCATTCCAACAGCAAAGACCCACATTGCAGCACCAACAGGAATAATAGTATCAAGCGCAAACTTTTGTACGACGAGCTCGGAAAGGTGAGGATTTAGTACTTTTTCATACAGCGATAGGAACACGAGTGCTCCGCCGATACCAAAGCGAAGGATTGTCGGTACATATTTTTTAAGTTTTTCAAATTTGAATTCGGGGACACCAAGGAGGTCATCGAGTCCTGGGCGAGCTTTTCCAAGAATCAGAAGCGCGATGAGTGAAGCACCAAGTTCGGCATTGCCAAAAATATAAGGCTTTTGCGCGACCGCTGTCGCAAAGAGGACAAGGCCAAGTATTGCTGCTGGTACAAGCCCAGCTCCAGAGAGGAGGGCAAAGCCTACAATGAGCTCAACACCAGCAAGTCCAAGATGCGGGAGAGTAGGAGAGATAAGTACATGTGCAGCAGATGCACCAATAAATGCAATACCAACAGAGAGGCGTAAGATCCATGGCACAAACTCGTGATAGGTATCAAGGCGAGCGCGAAGTGCGATAATACGCACCCGGATCCATTTTATTTTCCAGGAGAGAAAATAGAGAATAAAGACACCAAGAAGTGTTGCTGCGATCAATAAAATATCAGTACGGTCTTTGAGTGGTGAAAAAAAGTATGTTGGATCACCTCCAAGATGTGTCTCAAAGTCGTGCTGTCCTACCACATACCCGACATGGGCAAATACTTTTGTCGTTAAAAGAGAAAGCGCACTGATTATTGTTTGTATCATACTACCCAGTATACACCGCTTGAGAATGTGCTAAAATGCCCGAGGTATAGAGTATCCCCAGTCCCGGGGATCGTTTGTATATGCAGAAAAAAGAAGATAAAAAAACAACCTCCGTACAGGCAGGTGAAAAAATAGTCGTCAAAGGCGCTCGTACACACAACCTCAAAAATGTGTCTGTTGAGATGCCTCGAGGTAAAATGATTGCAATCACAGGGCTTTCTGGTTCAGGGAAGAGCTCCCTCGCATTTGACACTATCTTTGCAGAAGGGCAGCGACGATATGTAGAGTCGCTTTCTTCCTATGCACGACAATTTTTGAATCAAATGCCCAAGCCTGATGTTGATGAGATCACTGGTCTTTCGCCCGCTATTTCTATTGATCAAAAATCTCGTTCAAACAATCCTCGTTCAACAGTGGCAACAATAACTGAAATCTACGACTACCTTCGTGTGCTCTATGCGCGAGTTGGTAAGGCATACTGCCCTGTCTGTGGAACACTCATTGCAAAACTTTCACCAGAAGAGATCAATACTTTTATTTTGCAAAAGATAAAAGAACTCACAAAAAATCCACCACCAGGGGGCACAAAAAAAATTGCAAGTGTCGGATTCAATGACACCCGTATTCAGATATATGCACCAGTGGTAAGAGGAAGAAAGGGTGAATATTACCAACTCCTCTACGATCTTCTTGGAAAAGGATTTAGTGCTGTACGCGTTGACGGTAAAGTACATAAACTCCGTGAACGCATTGAAATAAAGAAAAATGATAAACATACCATTGAAGTGCTTGTTGATGAACTTGCTGTGCATGAGTTCAAGGACAACCCTCGAGATGCGGAATTGCGACTTTTTGAAGCAGTAGAGCGAGCGCTCCTTGAAGCTGACGGGCTCGTGCAAGTTGTCTTTGGTATTTCAGAAGATTTTGATACAGATACAACAAGTATGCAGGA
>CAYOYW010000046.1:0-1376 GCA_964408305.1 uncultured Candidatus Saccharibacteria bacterium | reverse complement strand
CTCACCTCGTTCTCTGTAGAAGAAGCATTTGATTTCTTTGGCTCACTCAAACTCTCTGCAAAAGATCGCGAGGTTGCAAAGGCAGTGATGAAAGAAATAGAAGACCGACTCACCTTTCTGCTCAATGTAGGGCTTGAATATCTCTCTCTTTCTCGTACAGCAAATACACTCTCTGGTGGGGAGGCGCAGCGCATACGACTTGCAAGTCAGCTTGGCTCAAGGCTCGTGGGTGCGATGTATGTACTCGATGAACCAACGATCGGGCTTCATCAGAGAGATAATGAGCGGCTTATTAAAACCCTTGAAGATCTTCGTGATATTGGAAACACTATTGTTGTTGTTGAGCACGATGAAGATACTATTTATGCATCGGACTATCTTGTTGATATTGGTCCTGGTGCGGGTATTCACGGAGGACAAGTGATTGTCTCTGGCTATCTCGACAAACTTCTTGCTGCAAAGAAAAATGAAAGCGGTTCTCGCACTCTTGCATATCTTCGAAAAGAAGCAATGATAGATATTCCAGAAAAACGCCGCGATCAAGACAAAGGGGTACTCAAGATTACTGGAGCAAACCTTCACAATATTCACAATCAAAATATTGAGGTACCACTCGGCAAAATGGTTGCAGTCACTGGGGTGTCTGGTTCAGGTAAGAGTACTTTTCTGTATGAGATTTTATATAAGAATCTCCAAGCACGATTTGAACGAAAGCTTCGCAGTGCAAAAGTCTTTAACTGCGCATCTTTTACCGGGACTGAGTATCTCCAGCGAGCTATTATGATAGATCAGTCACCAATCGGACGAACACCTCGGTCAAATATTGCAACCTATACTGGAGCATTTACTCATATTCGCGAACTTTTTGCTTCGACTGAGGAGGCACGACTTCGTGGTTGGAAGGTGAACCGGTTCTCATTCAATGTAAAAGGTGGTCGCTGTGAAGCTTGTGAAGGGAATGGTGAAATAGCAGTCGAGATGCACTTTCTTCCGACTGTTTATGTGACTTGCGATGTATGTGGTGGGAAGCGCTTCGACAAAGAGACACTCACGGTGAAATACAAACGAAAGAGCATCTATGATGTGCTCCAGCTCTCAGTAGAGGAAGCACTTTCATTCTTTGAGGATATCCCAGCTGTTTACGACCGATTGAGAACACTCTCTGATGTTGGGCTTGGGTATGTGAAGCTCGGCCAGAGCGCAACGACACTCTCTGGTGGAGAAGCGCAACGAGTGAAAGTAGCTTCAGAGCTCTACCGTCCGTTTCTTGAAAAAACTATCTATCTGCTTGATGAACCAACAGTAGGGCTTCATTATGATGATGTCAAAAATTTAATTGGCGTGCTCAATAGATTGGTTGCAAAAGGTAATACTGT
>CAYOYW010000045.1:0-5070 GCA_964408305.1 uncultured Candidatus Saccharibacteria bacterium | reverse complement strand
CGCCCTACCAGTTGGGCAAGCACCGCGTGGGCGTGACGGCCAGCATTGGCTACACCCTGTACCCGCAGGACGACTCCGACGCCGACACCTTGCTGCGCCATGCCGACCAGGCCATGTACGCCGCCAAGCAGGCCGGACGCAACCGGCTGCACGAGTTCGACTCCTCGCAGGAGCGCCAGTCGCGCAAAGTGCGCGAGCAGATCCAGCGCCTGCGCGAAGCGCTGCTGCGCGGCGAGTTCGAACTGTTCCTCCAGCCCAAGGTAGACATGCACCAGGGCACCGTGGTGGGCGCCGAGGCCCTGGCCCGCTGGCGCCACCCGCAGCAAGGCGTGCTGGCACCCGGCGCCTTTTTGCCGCAGCTGGAAGGCACCGAGCTGGAAGTACCCTTTGGCGCCTGGGTGCTACAGGCGGGCCTGCAACTGGTGCGCGCGCTGCAGAACCAAGGCCAGCCCTTGCCCGTGAGCGTGAACGTGTCTGCACCGCACCTGCAGCAACCGGGCTTTGCGCGCTGGGTGGCAGCCGAGCTAGCACGCCACAGCGATGTGCCCCCCGATCTTCTGGAGATCGAGATCACCGAAACCGCAGCGCTCTACCACATCGAACCCGTGGCGCAGACCCTGGCCGACCTGCGCCAGCAGGGCGTGGGCGTGGCGCTGGACGACTTTGGCACCGGCTACTCCTCGCTCACCTACCTGCGGCGGCTGCCGCTGTCCACGCTCAAGATCGACCAGAGCTTTGTGCACGGCATGATGGACGACGCGGGCGACCTGGCCATCGTGCAAGGGGTGATCGGGCTGGCCCGCTCCTTTGGCTACCGCGTGATTGCCGAAGGCGTGGAGACCGTGGACCAGGGCCAGATGCTGGCGCAAATGGGCTGCCACCTGGCACAGGGCTACCACATTGCCCGCCCCATGCCGCTGGCCGAGTTTGTGGCCTGGATCCGCAGCTGGCAGTGCCCGGCGGAGTGGAAGCGGTAGGGACTGCCGAACCCTACCACCGCAATTCACAAAAAACAACATTTTATAGAAATACAAATGAAACCGATTTGTATTATGTGTATTATGCACGCCGCAGCCCACAGATACATGCACCGCGCCCAGGCGAAGGTTTGGCCGTAAGCACCCAAGTACTCTGTCAGCCAAACATCTGGAACAGTAGCACTATTCGCAACTGATTTCACCTACAGTACCCACTCACCCACTGAGCCTGCCGCTGGCGTGGAGTTGATAGGCAATTTCCTACCGCAAGGCCGTGTTTCACGGTTTTGGTTTTAAAAGGACTGTCTATCATGCGCTACCACCCCTGCTTCGTGCTGGCTGCCGCTGCCCTTGCTGCAGCGTCCACCACCGTCCAAGCCCACCACGTGTGGCTAGAGGCCGCCGACGGACAGGCACGCCTGTATTACGGCGAATTCAACGACAACCTTCACGAAACCTCGCCCGGCAAGCTCGACCGCCTTGTTGCGACACCCACTCTGCAAGCCAGCCAGGGATCAAAGCAGACAACATTGAACGGTGCACGCACCAAAGACGCCTTCACCTATACCGTGCCCGGCGCGGCAGATACGCTGCTGGCCCTGGCGAGCGTGCCCGTCATGGATCGCAGCCAACGCAACCTCTCGCCCCTGCTGTGGAAACCCGCTGCCCGTTGGGTAGCCACCCCTGAGCGGGCTGTGGTACCGGCTGCTGCGCTGGATTTGGTTCCCACCGGCAAACCCGGGCAGTTCCAGGTGTTCTTTCAGGGCGCACCCTTGCCCAAGGCCAAGGTGCAAATGATCGCGCCCTCGGGTTGGGCACGCGAAGTCAGCAGCGCAGACGACGGCACCGTCCATTTTCAGTTGCCCTGGAAAGGCCAGTACGTCGCCGAAGTCAAGTACACGGACAAGACCAGCGGCGAGTTCAATGGCAGCAAATACGGCGAGGTGGGCTATCTCATCACGCTGAGCTTTGTACTGCGTGAAGGCATGGCCTCACCCGCGCTGCCGCCAGCACCAGCGTCGCACTGATCCCCCAGCACTGCTGTCCTTCGTCCACACCCATGCTGTGACACAGCCCTGGGTTCGGATGCACGGCACCGCGTCCACTTCAATTTCAGCAACCATGTCAAACTCCGCACCACATTTCCGTTCGTTCTCCCTGCGCCCCACCGTGTTTGCCGCCACCTTGCTGTTGGCGGGCCACAGCGGCTTTGCCCAAATTCATGCTGCGCCCGCCGCCAACAACACCCCCACCCTGCCGGATGTGAACATCAAGGCCAGTACTGAGGGCGGCATCACCCCCGGCAAGATCACAGCCACTACCAAGGGCGAGGCCAACCCGCTCACCACCCCCCAATCGATCACCGTGGTGACCCGCGAACTGATGGAGTCGCGCCAGGACAAAACCCTGGTGGATGCCGTGAGCGGTGTGGCCGGCGTCGTGGCAGGCGAGCGAGGCAACCGGGGGTTTGACGATATTGCCATCCGTGGGCAGACCTTTGGCCAGGAAAAGTACATCGACGGCCTGAGCACCGTGCGCCAAGGCTATGTGCCGGCGGAAGAGATTTTTGGTGCCGAACGCATCGAGGTACTCAAAGGCCCGGCCTCCTTGCTGTACGGCAATGTGCGTCCGGGCGGTATGGTCAACGTCGTGAGCAAACGGCCCAAGCGCGAGGTCTTCAACGAAATTGGCGTCTCTCTGGGCAGCTATGGCTACAAGCAGGCAACAGCCGACATCAGCCGCCCGCTGTCAAACGATGGCAAAACGGCCTTTCGCATCGCTGCGCTTGCCAACGACAGCAACGATGTGACCGATCATGTTGTCTTCAAAAACAACTACATCGCCCCTTCGCTACGTCTGGCCCTGGGCGCGCAAACAGAGCTGACCTTGCTCACCAGCTACCAGGATCGCCAATGGGTGCGCCTGCAAGGCCTGCCCCCGCAAGGCACGCTGCTGCCCAACCGCAACGGGCAGGTGGACCGCGGCTTTTACGCAGGTGAGCCGAGCTTTGGCAACAACGAGTTTTCTCGTACCCGCGTAGGCTACGAGTTGCAACACCGCTTTGGCGAAGACTGGCATCTGCAGCAAAACTTCCGCTGGGACGACTACACGCTCAAGCAGCGCGCCTCTGCCTTTCTTGATGCCCTGGCCGGTGACCAGCGCACCCAGGCGCGCACCGGCAACATCCAGAAGGATGACTACCGTACCGTGGCGCTGGACACCTACCTCAATGGCCGCCTGGACTCCGCCTGGGGCAAGCACGACATCACGCTTGGCCTGGACCTCAATGACAAACATGGTCGCCTGGCATCGCAGTCGTGCACGCCAGCAGACATGGGAACCATCGACCTGTTCAAGCCCGTGTACGGCCGGACCATCACCTGCACTGGCGCAGTGTCCGACGCCACCCAGGACATCCAGGCCAGTGGTCTCTACGCCCGCGACCGCCTGAGCCTGACCCGGAACCTGCACCTGAGCGCAGGACTGCGCCACGATCGGGTGAGCACACGCACATTCAACAACCGCACAGCAAAAGTCAGTAGCGCCTCCAAAGACAGCGCCACCACAGGCATGATGGGTGCAAGCTGGGAAGCGACCCCCGGCGTAGCGCCATATGTCAGTTGGGCCAATTCCTTTGTACCCGTCAGCGGTACGGACTTTTTTGGTAACGCGTTCAAGCCCGAAACCGGACGCCAACTGGAAGCTGGCGTAAAGTTTGCCCGCGACGGTGGACGGCAAACCGCCAGCCTTGCCGTGTACGACCTGCGCCGCCAGAACGTGAGCACCAACGACACCGCGCATGCTGGCTATAACGTGCAGCAAGGTGAGCATCACAGTCGTGGCCTAGAGCTGGAAGTGGCCGCGCAGCTGCGCAATGGGCTCAGCCTGACTGCCGCCTACGCCTACACCGATGCCGTCGTCTCCCAAAGCAACGCCAGCCGCTTGGTCAACGGCGTGCGCAGACACGAACAGGGCAGCACCGTTATCAACGTACCCAGGCATAACGCCAATGTCTGGGCGGTGTACCGCCTGCCTGGTTCGGGCTGGGGCCTGGGCGTAGGCCTGCGCCACATGAGCGAGCGCACGGGCTACGCCTACGACTTCACCATTCCCGGCTACACGGTGTTTGACGCCGCACTGATGTACCAGGGGCAGGGCTGGCGCGCCGCGCTGAACGTGCGTAATCTGGCCGACAAAACCTACTACGGCGGCGCCTTGAGCAACAACGTGCTCACGCTGGGCGAAGTGCGGCAGGTGCGGCTAAATGTGGTGTACGAGTTCTAGAGCACATGAGTGCCGTTCTTGGGCCTGCCGGGGCAGCAGGCGCCACCCCCAGGCAAAAAATGCACCGGCGCAGTGTGGTGTTCTTGCGCTGGCTGCGTAAAGTCCACCTCTGGGCGGGGCTGTGGGGCGCGGCCGTGGGCCTGCTGTTTGGTGTGACTGGCATCTTGCTCAATCACCGTGCGGTGCTCAAGATCCCGGTAGAGAAAACCATACAGCAAAGCGTCCAACTGGCACTGCCCGATGCAGGCCAGCCGCCGCTGACCGATGTGAATACCCTTGCCTCCTGGATGCAAGCGCAGCTGCAGTTTCAAGGGGTACAGGTGCTGAGCAAAGCCGAGCCAGCGCGCACCGTGATTTGGGCCGACCGTGAGGTGCTGCAACCCGCACGCTGGACAGTGCGTCTGCACAGCCCGCAGCGAGGAGTGAACGCTGAGTACATCGTCGGCAACCGCTTTGTAACGGTCGACATCCAGGACGCCACGCCACTGGGCACCCTCACCCGGTTGCACATGGCCACCGGCGCCAATGCATTTTGGGTGCTGCTGTCAGACACCATTGCCGCTGGCCTGATCGTGCTGTGCCTCACCGGATTGTTGCTGTGGTCGCGCCTGCACACGCTGCGTCTGGCTGGCATCGCCACCAGCATGGGGGCCCTGGTGGGTGCCACATTCTTCTTGTGGAGCAGTGCATAGCATAAAAAAAGCTGCCGGCGCCCGCAAATAGAGCGCCAGCAGCTATAATATTTATAGCAACATCAGGCTTCGACCAGCGCCTTGACCTGTTGCAGTGCGGCGGGGTCTTCCATGGT
>CAYOYW010000044.1:0-5153 GCA_964408305.1 uncultured Candidatus Saccharibacteria bacterium | reverse complement strand
CCCAGGTGCAGTGCGGCGGTCATCTTGAGCACGCGCAGGCGCTTTTGCTCGTTGCGGCCCACTTCGGCGTCCACGGTGCAGTGCAATGGCTCGGGCGCTTGCTTGAATTTGCGCAGAGCAAACAACAGCGAATCCGACAGGCAGTTGCCCACGGCTGCCGCCAGCAACTGCACGGGGGAAGGGCCCTGGCCCGTGCCCAGCGGTGCGGGCTCATCGGCTTGGAGAGGCGCAATACTCTCACCAAAATCGACCTGGAATCGGTAGTCCTGCTGCTGACGCAGGGTGATGCGCACGTTGCTCTCGCTCATGTCTATCCTTTGTAAATGTCAGTTGCGCCGGATGGCGCGCCCCGTCTGCATGGCCACCATGCCCACGGAGCCGCCGTTGCGCGCGCCGGTGTAGCCCATTTGCTGCAGCCACACCATGGCCATGTGCGAGCGGGCGCCGGACAGGCAGTACAGCACCACCTCGGCAGACGGGTCTGGCAATGCCGTGCCTGCGTCGGCCTGAAGTCGATCCAGCGGCATGTTCAACGCACCTTCGACATGGCCAGAAGCAAACTCACCGGGTGAACGCACGTCCACAAAGATGGGGGTAGTACCGGTGCCGGTTGGGGAACTCATGCCCGAAGCCATAGGCAATCAGCAGCCCGGCTGGATGCCCAGCTTGCGCAGAATGTTTTCCAGCATGCACCACTTGGTGAGCCCGCTTTGCAGCAGGTTGGCGCCCACAAAGGCCGTGAACGCCAGCCACCATTGGCTCATGAACAGAGGGCTGCTCGGAATACCCAGAGCCAGGGACAGCAGGATGAAGGTACCCGCCAACAGGCGAACCACTTGCCAGGAAGTCATTGCAATCTCCTTCGCAACACGATGCAGAACATTTGTTGACTGAATTATTTAGCCAAACAGCTAATTAGTCAAACGATGTATCATCGGACACGCAAGCAACCCAAGCCTTGGCGTTCTATGAGAACGCGCCGCCAGGAACTTCCCATGAAAGACCTTCCCCCAGAAGCGCTGCAACAAGTAGCCGCCTATTTTCAGACACTGGCCGAACCCACGCGCCTGCGCATCCTCAACCACCTGCGCGAAGGCGAGCGCAACGTGGGAGATCTGGCCCAACTCTGCGGCTACACCGCCGCCAACATCTCCCGGCACCTGTCTTTGATGACCCAGCAAGGCCTGGTGCGCCGCGAGAGCCGGGGTACCAGCGTGTACTACAGCATCGCGGACGAATCGGTCTATGCCTTGTGCGACCTGGTGTGCGGAAGCATCGCACGCCAGTACGAACGCACGACCAAGACGCAGCACGCGATCTTTTCCAGGGAGTGAGGGGCGGCAGGCGGGTGAGGCAAATCGTTTGACACTGAAGAGCGGCTTCTCACTTTAGATTGGGACGACACAATACAGTTGTCAAACGAATTGGCTCAAATTCTGTTGAGGTAATTCATTCAGCATCCCGTCGCTCCAGAACTGGATCAAAGAGGTGCATGCCCAACACGTTCGCCGTGACCGGGGCATCAATCTAAATCCCATTTGAAAATGGCTTGCACCTGACCATCCCGCTGGCACCGATGACAGGCCGCCCCCCCTGTCCAGGCGTTCCTCTACGGCAGAATTCGGCCAGAAACAGACCTCCACCTGTGCGCCTGAAAACGGTCGATCACCGTGTCGGGCGTAGTCATTGAGGATAGAAGTCTTCCGTTCGGGTCTCGTGAGTTCGGGACTCTCCCTAAACCTCAAGTCCAGCATCCCAAGAACACGTCACGTCTGCGCACCGTCTCCTGGCTGTCGTGGCAGCATTGCCGCACCCAGAGTGACTGGATACACTTACAGTATTCGCGGTAAGGAGGACGCTATGGATTTCGCACCGGGGGATTTGGTTCGTCTGAAGTCAGGCGGACCGACGATGACCGTAGAGCAGGTGGGCAAGACGATGACATCCATTGATGATGAGGTCTTCGTCGTCTGGTTCGAAAGAGTCGGAGCCAAGCAAGTAGTTCAACGCGAGAGCTTCGCGCCAGCTTTGCTCGAGAAAGTAACGCCGTCGGGCCCGCTTAGGGTCGCTCGAGCGTAGGTATGATCCGGGCTGCTTTCATCGGGATCGACCGTCATCACGACCCTCAGATTCGCGATCTCGGCGGTGCGGCGCGCGATGCAACGGCGCTGTGGGCTGTCCTGTCAGACTCGATAGAAGGCCTGAACGCACCCCTGATCATCGACGAGGCTGCGACCGGAACTGCCGTTGCGGCCGCGCTCGATCAAACCCTGGGCGCAGCCAGTGAAGACGATATCGTCCTCTTGACCTTCGCCGGACATGGGACGGCTGACCACCGGCTCGTTCTCCACGACACCGACACGGCAAACATACCCGGCACTACGATTGACATGGGGACGTTGGCGGAACGCTTCCGCCAGTCCCGTGCGCGCGCGGTCGTGCTAGTTCTGGACTGCTGCTTCAGCGGCGGGGCGCCAGCCCGCGTGCTAGACCTCGGTCTGGTCGTGCGAGATATCGGCGCGCCTTTGGCGGGTGTTTCGGGCAACGGGCGAATCTTGTTGGCAGCCTCGGCGCAAGATCAACCAGCTCTTGAAGACCCACAAACGCGCCACGGGCTTTTTACCAAAGCGGTCCTCGACTGCCTTCTTGAAGCTGAAGGGCCGGTCAGCATGGTCGGCCTCACTGACAACGCATTTAGGCTTGTCAGAGCAGCGGCCAACCGCCTTGGCTATGACCAGACGCCGGTGATGTTCGGCCATGTTGAGGGGGAGCTATCGCTGCCGCGCGGCGTTAAGGGCGAGCGCTACCGCGCCGCGTTCCCGGAGCGTGGCGCGATTCAGACAACAGGCGATTTTCAGGACCTGACCGCGTATGGGATCGAGCAGGACGTGCTTGATGCGTGGAAGGAAAGCTTCCCTGGTGGGTTGAACGCGCTGCAGAAGACCGCTATCAACGAACACAACGTTCTGGGCGGCACGTCCCTTCTTGTCGTCGCACCAACCAGCGCGGGGAAGACCTTTGTCGGTGAACTTGCAGCGATCAAGGCGATTTCAGAAGGACGCAAGGCGGTCTTCCTACTGCCCTACAAAGCGCTTGTTAACGAAAAGTTTGAGGACTTCTCCGCGCTCTACGGTAAACGCCTTGGCCTGCGCATCGCGCGGTGCAGCGGCGACTGGCAGGATCAGGTCAGTGACGTGCTGCGCGGCAAGTACGACATTGCCTTCTTCACCTACGAGAAGTTCCTTGGACTGTCCGCCGCCGCTCCCTACCTTCTCAACCAGCTAGGCCTTGTCGTCTTGGACGAGGCGCAGTTCATCACGGACTCTAGCCGCGGCATGGTCGTAGAACTGGTTTTGACCAGCCTCGTCAGCGCGAGGCGGCGCGGCGCGAGCCCGCAGTTGGTGGCTTTGAGCGCGGTCATTGGTGACACCAATCGCTTTGAGCATTGGCTGGCGTGCAGCCTTCTGCAAACCGCCGAGAGACCCATTCCTCTGAGACAAGGGGTCATCGACCGTACTGGCGTATGGCAGTACCTGGACGATCAGGGAGTTGTTCAGGCGGAACCAATTCTCGACCATTGGGCCGTAGTGCAGCGGGGTCAGAAGCCGTCATCGCAGGACGTGATCGTTCCCTTGGTGCGGAAGCTGGTGGCAGATGGGGAGAAGGTCATCGTCTTCCGCAATATGCGTGGTTCGGCGAGTGGATGCGCGCAGTACCTCGCACGGGAGCTAGGACTGCCACCCGCGCAGGCTGTTCTGAGCGAGCTTCCTGAAGGTGATCCTTCTGTCATGTCCGGGAACCTTCGGATCGCGCTCCAGGGAGCGACGGCTTTCCACAACGGGGACCTTACTCGCGAGGAGCGCATAGCAGTCGAGCGCGGTTTCCGTGCAGCCGATGGCGGTATACAGGTGCTTGTCGCTACAAGCACGGTGGCGGCGGGGGTCAACACCCCCGCCTCGACCGTTCTCATCGTAGAGACCGCATTTCCTGGGGCGGACGGCCCTGTTCCCTATACGGTGGCAACCTTCAGGAACATGGCGGGTCGCGCTGGACGGCTTGGCTACGAGATCGAGGGCAAAGCCATCGCCATCGCGGACTCAGGTAACGAGCAGCGGCAACTGTTGCGCCGCTACGTGCAGGGCCAGCCGGAACCGATCCGCTCCTCCTTCGATGATGGCAACCCCGGCACCTGGATCATACGGCTGCTCGCGCAGGTCAAGCACATTGAGCGCGCTGCGGTCATCGACCTTCTCTCGAATACATACGGCGGCTACCTTGCAACGCTGCGCGATCCCGGATGGCGCACACGGATGCTCCCGCGTCTTGAACTGCTGGTCGTGCGGATGATCCAGCAAGGCCTAGTTGAGGAAGTCAACGACGGTGGGCATGGCCTGCTCCGGCTGACCATTCTGGGCCGCGCATGCGGCGAGTCGCCGCTGAGCCTTGAATCCGCTTTGCGCGCTGTTGATCTGATTCGGCGACTTCCGCCGCAAGAAGTGAACCTGGAGAACATGCTAGTGTTGATCGAGGGGCTGCCGGAGCGTGACGCTGACTTCACACCGCAGGTGAGGGGCGCTGGAGAAGCGGGCTGGCAGCATGAGGCGGCCCGCCGCTTCGGCGGCAACGTCTCGCGTGTCCTGCGCGTCGGGGCGGCCAGTGACCGAGACTACTACGCCCGCTGCAAGCGGGCGCTAATCGTTCGTGATTGGATCGAGGGCGTGATGACAAGCGAGATTGAAATGCGATTCTCGACGAACGCATTCAGCCGGGTCGGGCACGGGGACGTGCGCGGCTATCGATTGTTAGGCTCGGCAGAACAGTCGCAAGGCTTCGGTTTGCCTGAATACCGCGCTGCGGTACACAGGGTCAGTCAGCGGCTTGCGACCGCTATGGCCGCCGCCAGCCAAGTTGCCTGCACCTCCCTGGCCAGGGGAGTCCCCCCTTCGCTGGGGCGCCGCGAGGGCATATACAGTCCACATCGCCGGCCAGCAGCAACTCCGCGCCTTCGCGCAGCAGCTCGTTGGCAAAACAAGGGGCAACGTGTAAGCGTTCCCGTACCGTCGCGGTGTAGTAGTAGCGTGTCATGGGCATGAAAACCTCCTCGCGTGGCCCACCATCGGCGCATCCCCAACCGGCACCCAGCGCACATCACC
>CAYOYW010000043.1:0-5178 GCA_964408305.1 uncultured Candidatus Saccharibacteria bacterium | reverse complement strand
TGGAGTAGCGCGCCATGATCATGCCGCTGGCTTCGATGTTGATGCCCGTGAGCTCCCCCGAGGCGTAGCCGTCCTGGCTCGGGTCGGACACGGCGAACTTGCTGCCGAACTGGGTCACGCCGTCCAGGTTCACCAGCACGTTGAAGGCCGGCAGGTTGTTGGGGTTGGGGGGCGAAGGATCCACCGAAAGCGACAAACCAAAGCCTGTCGCGGGTGCCGGGGCCGCCGGTCCCGTGATGGCGCCGTTGTTGTCGAAGGTGATGGTGCCTACCGATGTCGCGGTGGGGTCGAGGGAGTCATACACATCCCACTGGTTGTCGGTGGCGGTCTTCTGGAAGTACAAGGTCACCGGGACGGCCACGCCCTGGCTGTCGTACACGTTGATCGAGGTGCCGTAGGTCGCCCTTGGTGTTGCGGGAATGGCCGGTGTGGGTGGCGGGCCGGGCGTGGCGGGGACGCCTGCGGCGTCGTAGGCCCTGGCGTCCAGGTTGAACTCGGCGGTGACCGTGGTGGTCTGCTTGGCTGCAATAGGCTGGGCCGAGGGGAAGTTCAGGGGGCCTGGTACGGTGGCGGTGCGCAGCCCGGTGGCCGGGTCGATCGGATAGCCAAGCACTTTGGCGCCGCTGTTGGTCTTGAGGTCGCCGTTCTTGTCGAGCTTGAAATTGCCCGCACGCGTGTAGGCGGCCGAGCCATCGGGCTGCTGCAGCATGAAGAAGCCGCTGCCGTTGATGGCCACGTCCAGTGTGTTGCCGGTGACGGTGAGGTTGCCCTGCGTGAACTGCTGTGCAACCGCTCCCACCTGCACGCCGATGCCGGCGTTGTTGCTGCTGGCGCCTCCGATGGCGGAGGCCACCATGTCGGCAAACTCGGCCCGCGAAGCCTTGAAGCCCGTGGTGTTGGCGTTGGCGATGTTGTGGCCAATCACGTCCAGGTTCTTGCTGGCAGCGTTGAGGCCTGAAAGCCCTTGTTGGAATCCCATGGTGTGCTCCTGAAGTCGTGAAGAGGATCAGAGGATGGCTTTGATGCCGCTGTAGGTGGCGGTACTGCCGCCTTCCAGCTGCAGGTACAGGGTGCCGCTGTCCATGCTGACGGCGCTGACCTTGTCCTGCATCAGCGCGGTGGACGGCACGGCGGTTTCGCCATTGGCCGCCAGCACCTTGAAGCGCAGCGGGGTGGCGCCCGAGTAGCTGGAGGCGTCCCAGTCGAAGTTGTAGCGCCCGGCTTTGAGGGAGCCCATTTCCACGGTGCCCACTTCCTTGCCGTTGGGGTCGAGTACCTGTACGGTGACCGTGGCAGCGGAGCCTGCCAGGTCGAAGGCACCGCCCGCCTTGTGGCTGGTGCTGTCGATGGACATCGTGTTGCCCTCCACCAGCACCTGGCGGCCCACCATGCTGCCGGCCTGCATCAGCTGCTGTGCGGCAAACTGGTTCATCATGCCCTTGACCGTGTCGTTGAGCTGCTGGATGCCGGTGACCGTGTTGATCTGCGCAATCTGCGAAGTCATCTGCGCGTTGTCCAGCGGGTTCATCGGATCCTGGTTGTTGAGCTGAGCCACCAGGAGCTTGAGAAAACGATCCTGCGCATCCTGGGTGGTGCTAGCGCCCACCTGGCCGGTGCTGGCGCTGGAGGCGGCCTTGGTGGCGGCGGTGTTGGTGATCGTGGTCATGGTGTTTTCCCGCGGGCTTATTGCCCAATCTGCAACGTCTTGAGCAGCAGCGACTTGGCTGTGTTCATGACTTCGATGTTGTTCTGGTACGAGCGCGAGGCCGAGATCATGTTGACCATCTCGTCCACGGCATTGACGTTGGAGTGCGTCACGTAGCCCTCTTCATCGGCAGCCGGGTGGCTGGGGTCGTGCACGCGGCGCCCAGGGGTTTCGCTTTCCTTGACGGCGGATACGCGCACCCCGGCGGCGTTGTCCGGTCCCATGGCCTGGGTTTGGAACACCACCTGGCGCGCCTTGTAGGCCTTGCCGTCGGGGCCGGCCACGGCATCGACGTTGGCCAGGTTGCTGGCGACCACGTTGAGGCGTTGGGACTGCGCGCTGACCGCGCTGCCCGAGACGTTGAAGATGGAGAACATCGACATGGCGAATCTCGCTTTCTGCCAGCATCACTGGCCGGTAATGGCGCTGAGCATGGTCTTGGCCTGGCCATTGAAGAAGCGCAGCGTGGCCTCGTAGCGTACGGAGTTGTCCACAAAATTGGCGCGTTCGCGGTCCATGTCCACGGTGTTCTGGTCCAGCGATGGCTGCGTCTGCACCGTGTAGCCCAGCTTGCCGTTCTGGCTGCTGGGAAGGGTGGTGGAAAGGGCAAAATGCCGCGTATCGGCGGCTGCAGCGGTGCCACCCGTGGCCGCCATGGCGGGGGACTCGGAACCCGTGGCAGCACGCAGCGCCTCGCTGAAATTCATATCCCGGCCCACATAGCCCGGGGTGTCGGCGTTGGCGATGTTGCTGGCAATGACGCGCTGGCGCTCGGCACGCAGCACCAGGGCCTTGCCTTGGAAATCGAGCCGGTTCGTCATCTTGTCTAGCATGGGGACCTCGCACCACGGATTGCACGGTGCCGGAGTGTCCAGGCGGACTTCCGGCATGGGCTGATTATGGAAATCCGCTGCTTTTTCTAAAGCGCAAAGAGCATGGGTATGGGCGCGCAATTTGCCGCTTTGCCCGGCACTGGTGCGCATACAGTGCTCCGTAGTGTTCAAGTCACAGCGCAGCCGGTTCCAAGGCTCCGATGAATCCCATGCCGGCGGTGCTGCGCACGCCGTGCAGGCCCACTGCGGGAGAACCGCCATGCACCCATTCCTTGTTTTTTTCCGGGCCTCCATGCGGGGGGGCATCCGGCCTTGGCTGGCCTTGCTGGCTTGGGGGCTGCTCGTGTCGCAGGCCCATGCCCAGGTGGACTGGGGCCAGGTTGCACAGCACTGGGCCGATGACGCATTGCGCAGCAGCACACTGACGCAAGCCTCCCCATTGCGCCTGGAGGTCACGGTAGGGACGCTGGATCCCCAACTGCGCCTGGCGCCTTGCGCACGGGCGGAACCCTATCTGCCTGCCGGGGGGCGGCTGTGGGGGCGCACGCGCCTGGGTTTGCGCTGTACCGAGGGGGTTACGCGCTGGAATGTGTTTCTTCCCGTCACTGTCAAGGCCTTCGGGCCCGCCTGGGTGCTGGCTGGCAACGTCGCCTCAGGGGCGGTGCTGACGGCGGCGGACGCGGTACAGGCCGAGGTTGACTGGGCCGCATCCCCATCGCCGGTACTGGCGGATCCTTCGCTGTGGGTCGGACAGGTGGCCGCCCAGCCGCTGCAGGCGGGGCAGACCCTGCGCCAGTCCATGGTCAAGGCGCCGCAGTTGTTTGCCTTTGGTGCCCAGGTGCGGGTGCAGGCCCAGGGGCCGGGGTTTGCCATCACGTCGGCAGGGCAGGCCATGTCTGCCGGGGCTGCGGGCCAGACTGTGCGCGTGAAACTCGATAATGGCAGAATAATCCAAGGTATTGTTCTGCATGATGGAACGATAAGCGCCCAACTCTAGGTGTTTTTTGGGAAATACCGCTAAAGTCTGCGTCCAGCGGGTCGAAAACATTGCTACCGGGCCCTGTGTTGCCAGTGCCCTAGGAGTAAGCGATGAAAATTGGACAAACACCGGAACTGCCAGGCGGCCTCTCGCCTGGTGCTGCAGCCAAGAGCCAGGCCAAACCTGCGCCTGCCCCCGCAGGCACGGGCACTGCTGCGGCAGGCAATGCGGCGGTAGCCGTGGCATCGGCCGGGGTACCCGTCATTCTTTCCAAGGCTGCACAGGGGCTGGACTCCACAGCCCGCACCCAGGGCGATTTCAACGCGGGCAAAGTCAAGGCCGTGCGTACTGCCATCGAGAACGGCACCTTCAAGGTCGATGCCGAGGTGGTGGCCGACAAAATGCTGGCCAACAGCCAGGAATTCCTCTCCCGCACCCGGGTGTGAGCACCCATCAGCCCGCTGGCCGGGCTGCAGCGGCGCGAGGCTTTCATTCGGCGTAGCCAGGGACGCAACCTTCCTCAGCACGGATGCCCTGCTCGCAATACACTCCAGCCCATGACACCTGAAGCCGCGCTCCAAGCCGTTGAACAGCAGCTCGAAGAAATTTCGGCCGCCCTTGTGGCGGCCGATCCTTTGGTGCTGGAGCAATGCAGCGCCCAGTTGCGCACAGGCCTGGATGCTTTGGTTCAAGCAGCGCGCAGCCTGCAGGGCCGTCCCTGGCCCGAAGCCTTGCGTCCCCGCCTGCAGGCGGTGAGCAACCGGCTTGCCATGCAACGTGAACAGCTCGCCCGCCTGGGCGCGCTGGTGGACCGGCAGGTCGCATCCATCCTGCCCCCCGCCGACCCAACCCCCACCTACGGCCAGCCGGGTTCCCAGGCCGCACGCATCTACCGCTCGGCGACTTGAAGGGGAACACCCCCCTTGTGTCGCCTTCGGCGCCTTCCCCCCGCTCTCGCAGCGCTGCGCGATTCGGGAGGGAGGACGCTCCCGGCGCGGCGGGGCGGTTCTTGCGCGGGAGCCCTGGCCTGGGGCGCGCCGGTTCCACGGCTCGTGGACAATACGACCTGTTCTGGAGCAACTGGTATGTTGCTCAGGCAGATGATGGCAAGGGCCGCTTCGCCTCAATGCGCACGCATTTTGGCGCGCAGGCGCGCAATGGCCTGGCTGTGCAGCTGGCATACGCGCGACTCGGTCACACCCAGCACTGCGGCGATTTCCTTGAGGTTCATGTCGTGCTCGTAGTACATGCCCATGATGTACTGCTCACGCTCGGGCAGTGACTGGATGGCGCCCACTAGGCTGCTGCGCAGCCGCTGGTTGCGCAGCAGTGCCATGGGGTCGGCCTCGGTGTCGGGGGTTTCGTGCCGGTCCAGGAAGCCCTCGTCGTCGTCGCCATGGGTCATATCTTCCAGATAGACGAGTTGCGTGCCGCGCACCTTGCCCAGCAGGCTTTGGTAGTCGCCCAGGCTCATGTCCAGTTCAGCGGCTATTTCCGATTCCAGGGGGCTGCGCCCGAGCTTTTGCTCCAGGCGCTGGACGGCTTTTTCGATGTCCTTCTGGCTCTTGCGCGAACTGCGCGACATCCAGTCGTTGTCGCGCAGTTCGTCGAGCATGGCGCCGCGGATGCGCTGGGTGGCAAAGGTCTCAAACTGCACGCCC
>CAYOYW010000042.1:0-5226 GCA_964408305.1 uncultured Candidatus Saccharibacteria bacterium | reverse complement strand
GCTACTCTTGTGCCAAGTTCCTTGGCGGGGACTTGCATCGCAAGACCGAGACGCTATTTGGCCATTGGCACGAATGTCGGCAGTGGAGTGGGACGGTGTCCCGGTCGATGGCGGCACAAGAGACGGAACTGAATCAGTTGAAGCGTGACGTGGAGTCCACGAAGAAGATCGCCGACAATCTGAAGCAGACGATCGCGAATCTCCAAGGTCAACTCCAGGTTCTGGCTCCAACGTCCGCTCAAGCTCGATACCCGGCGATGCCGGTGATGCCAGCAATGCCGACGGGTGCGCCGCACTATCATCCAAGACCGTACTTCCAGTCACAACCGGAGTCGAGGATCCCTCGTCCGCTTGGGAATCCCGAGCAACCGCAGCGTGCGAACCCGATGTTCGGCGCCTTTGGCTCGTCTTTTGCTCCCCTTGGGACTGACCCTTGGCCCGTCCAGTCGGTGACTGGGGCGTGGGTGTCGGTCGGAAACGCAAGCACCGCTTCGACCGCAACGACAACGGCGGCGAATCCAACGGATCAGCAACAGCGCCAGCTTCCTCCCCCGCCCGACAAGCCAAAGTCGTCATCGACGACGGAGGCTCATACAACTTGAGGAGTCCCCTATAGAACGTGGGGTGAAGCTTCATTGAAGCCGGAAGATCCAACTTGTAGGCGACTTTGCCCACACGTTCAAGAATCTTGAAGGGGCCTATATAGCGAGGCTGTAGCTTGGGAATCCCACTGCATGTAATAGCCGTAGTTGGTAAATTTGTCGTAGACAATAAGACTTCGTCTCCAACCTTGAGTTCCTTTTGCTTGCCGCAACGTCCTCGACGTCTGTCGGCGTGTTCCTTCTGTCGATCTTGACTCTCTGCCATGCAGTTACGTACGAATTCCAAAAGCGCATGGCGCTTTTCTACAAAGGGCAGGAGGTCATGTTCATTGAACGACACATCACGAGGAACACTTGAAGCAAAGTCAACCATCGGTTCAAAAGTGATGGGAAGACGCGGATTCCGCAAGTGATTCACAAAAAATGGAGTCTGTCCAATGGACGAGTGCACTGTCGTGTTGAGTGCGAACTCAACCAACGGCAAGTGACGACTCCATGAGCGCGGATGCTCGGCAGCATAGCTGCGCAACACGTCTTCGACAACACGATTGACGCGCTCCGTCTGTCCATCGGACTCAGGGTGCGCTGTGGTCGACATGTTCAAGGAACTGCCAAGCAGTTTGAACAACTCAGACCAGAAAGTCGCCGTAAACCGTGGATCACGGTCCGATACGATTGTCTTGGGCAACCCATGGAAGCGAAAGACATGGTCTATGAAGAGTTGAGCGCATTGGCGCGAAGACAATGTCTTCTGTACCGGAACAAGACGAACCATCTTGCTCAACCGGCACACTACGACCCATATACCACAATTTCCAATGGAATCACGTGGTAAGTCGAAGACAAAGTCCATGCTGATGTCACTCCAGCAGTCGGTTGGCACAGCCAAAGGCACCAAGGGTGCATTCCGGGCAGTGCCCGCCTTCACGCGCTGGCAGACCTCACAGGTGGCCACATAGCGGCGTACCGAACTCTGCAGGCGACGCCACCAGAACTGAGACGCAACGCGTAGGTACGTCTTCTCGACGCCCAAGTGTCCACTTGGTGGAGCGTCGTGCATCTCAAAGAGAATGACGTGCCTGAGGTCTTCATCAGCCGGAACCACGATTCGTGGGTTGTCTTCGGGCGAAATCTGATACCAGAGGAGCCCATGTTCAAATGAAAAACGACGAAGTCGTGCCTTGAGTCTCGACGAGACTGCCGGACAATCGTCTTGGTGCGTCGGCACAAAGTGACCGAGCAACGCACGGCAAGTCGAGTCGTGCTCGTATGCAGCACGGATCTGGTCGTAAAGCGAGGAACTCGCTGCGACTATGGCGTTCATTGAACTGTCCTCGGGTACCGAATCTTCCTTTGTTGGTGTCATCGACACATAATCCGGTCGTCTTGACAGAGCGTCTGCAACAACGTTGCGCTTGCCGGGTTTGTACTCCAAGCGGAAGTTGTACTCCGCAAAGAAGGCAAGCCAACGCGCATGGCGCTGTGTCATAGTCTTCGACTGAGTCACAAAACGAAGCGAGGCATGATCCGTGTAGACAATAAAGGGTCGTTGACCCAAAAGATGAACACGAAACTTTTCCAACGCGTACTTGACTGAGAGAAGCTCCTTCTCGTAGACCGGGTAGTTGCGTTCCGCGGCCTTGAGCTGTCGGCTCTCATACGCGATGACACGGTCATGGCCTTGATCATCTTCTTGCATCAATGCACTGCCAATGGCAAAATCTGAAGCGTCACAGACGACACTGAATGCCCTTTCTGAGTTTGGCAATGCCAAGATTGGTGCAGATGACAAGCTTCGCTTGATCTCGTCGAATGCTTGTTGTTGTTTCTCGTTCCATTGGAACGGAACGTCTTTCTTCAGCAAGTCGGTCAAAGGCTTTGCCTTTTGAGCGAAGTTCTGAGAGAATCGGTGCAGGTAGTTGGCCATGCCAAGCCATTGGCGCAATTCCTTGACGGATTGGAGTGGAGGCCACTCGGTAATCGTCTTGACCTTGTCAGGATCAAGGCGGACACCGTCCTTGCCAACAAAGCAACCCAATACGGGAATTTCTGACGCACCAAAGGTGCACTTGGCCAACTTGCCATAGAATTTGTTTTGTCGCATGAGGTCAAGGACCGCTTTGAGGTGATCCTTGTGAACCTCCATCGCACTGCGATTCTCTTCAGCCTTGCTGAACACAAATATGTCGTCAAAGTAGGTGCGGCAATAGGCACGCAGCGGCCTAAAAACGTGAGTCACGAGTCGATTGAAGGTCGCTGGTCCATTGGACACACCTTGGGGCATTACGAGATACTCGTAAAGCATGCCACTCGGCGTACTGACTGCTGTCAGTGGCACATCCTTCGAGCGCATCAGAACCTGATAGTAGCCATCTCTCAGGTCGATATTGCTGTAAACGGAGGAACCCTCCATGCTGTCAATCAGCTCATCCCGACGCGGGATCGGAGTCTGGGCCGGGATGGTCGCGGCGTTCAGCTTGTTGAAGGCATGAACAATGCGCCACCCGCCCGTCGCCTTGCGCACACAAAAGGTTGGACTTGAGTGTGGCGACTTGGACTCCCTGACTTGACCAGCAGCAATTCGCTTTGCGAAGAATGCGTCAATGACGTCCACTTGCTCCTTGGGCAGTGGCCATTGTCTGGTCACGCAGTACTTCGTACCAGGCAAAAGATCAATTTCATGGCGGATTCCGCGATCAACTGGGAGGCATGAAGGAACCTCCTCGGGAAACACATCTCGATAGCTCCAAAGGAGCGAGAAGAGCGGATGGCCAGACTCTCGCAGATTCTGCCACCCTTCGGCATCGAAGGAGGAGTCACCGTCGCTTCGATCAACATTACCGATCTTCTCCTCTTCGAGGACTTGACGCTTGATCTTGTGGGCGTCACCCTCTGCAGTCACAATGTGACATATTTCACCAATCTCACCAGCCTTGAGTTCCTTCAAAAACTCAAAGAAGTCCATGACTGGGAGATCCACAATCTGGGATCCAGATGTTGGCGGATCCATCGACATGTCGTCACACGTCGACATCGAGCACTTGGACTCCAAGACACACAGTTCAGCATTGCTGAATGTGCCAATTTGCGAGGAAACCTCCAGCGTGTTGCCGTGAGATGCTTCATCTCCACGCGAGCATTGCTCGATCTGTGCACCCCGTGCATACCGTGCACCCCGTGCATTGCGCTTCGGTGCAGCACCACTGGCGAGAGCAGCGCCACATGTGCTATCTGGACAAATAGCACCGCCGGCATCGGTCACATCCGTCCGTTGGACGTGAACCACCTTGAGCACACCTTCTTGTGCAACTTCGACTGGTTGGGATCCAACCCCTCCGGTTGGTTCACCATGTGAACTGCTGGTGCTCACAGCATCCACACCCAGTGTGACGGCATCCACCGATTGATCAGGTCGGGTGGACCCGTACGTGGCTTCCACACTAAAACACCTCGATGAGGCGGGGTCATGACCAGCCCTTTCCTCAAGGAGTGAATTGGAGGTGCCAACTTCCTTGGATCGCCAATCGATCCAAGGTTGGTGCCGTTCCAACCACGGCATCCCAAGGATGATGTCATAATGACATGACAGTGGCAGCTCGATGAGCTCTTCTTTGGAGTCAAAGTCAAGGAACTTGACTCGGAGACGCAAGATGCATCTCGGTATCTTCTTCACTTCGCCATCGGCGAGACGAACTGTCATGCTTCCACCTTGGTATAACACCAGGTTGTGCCGCATTGCGGATGACAACAACGACGTCTTGGACTGTCGGATAAAGTTGTTGTTCGCGCCTGAATCAATCAATACCAGGAGATTCTCCTGAAAACCTTCCACTTGCGCGGCAAATGTGAGAAGGGTGGATCTTCTCGATGTATCCCTCAATGAGGCCAGTCTGCCAACGAACGGGATAACGTCTTCCGTTGGCAGAGCCTTTGCCACTGGCTCATCGTCAAGCCTCACTGGCGACGAGCTCCACCGTTTCCCCGTTGGGGTCGCGGCGACGCCCGAGGCTGAGAGACTTGGTCTCTTTGTTGACCTTGTCGACCACGGCTTGGGCTACCCGGACGAGGTCCACTGTTCGGTGAACGGGCTCGAGGAGAGACGCGACAGTCACGTGCCAGGTGACCGCGGTTGCCGCAACGGAAACAGACCGTGTCTGATCCTGCTTGAATGGCAGAAAGATCCATCGGCTCCGGAGCAGCAGGCGTTGCCTGAGCACGCGAGTGCGAAAGTTCCTCGCCCATGGCGATACGGACAGCCTCCTCAAAGGTGCGAGGCATCCGTCGGAACACTTCCAACCGGGCAGGGCCCTGTCTAAGACCCTGTGAGAACACAGTGACCTTGACGTCTTCGGTCAACGGGTTCTGCGTGATGCACGCGGCAAGTTGGCGCAACTCCTGTACATACGTGTACAGGTCGCGCTTGCCTTGCATACAACCCAGAAACTGGGAGCGCAATCGGAAATCCGAATGTGGGGGCAAGAAGGTTTCCTTCATTAGCTCGCAAAAGCGCTCCCACGTCGGAAACCGATTGGAGTCCGCGAGGTACTCCGTGTACGCCCAGTCTTTGGCTCGCGCTGCGAGAAGGGACATGGCGAATGCCACCTTCGTCTCCTCATCATTGATG
>CAYOYW010000041.1:1461-5242 GCA_964408305.1 uncultured Candidatus Saccharibacteria bacterium | reverse complement strand
AGACATGATCAGGCACTACAATGCCAATGACCGAATTTAAACGATGCTGCTTTTCCACTAATAATTCTAAGCCCATCGCCTCTAAACCAGCTTGTAGTGCCTCCGAGCAGCGTAAATGGCGGCGAAAGCGATTCGGCAAGGTTTCTTCACAAACTAGGCGTAAAGCCTCATGTAGAGCCAAAATACCCGAAACTGGCGCAGTGTAATGATAGGATTTTTGGTTCCAGAATTTATCTGCTAATTGCGCGTCCAAACACCAGTGATAAGGTAAGTCTTGGCGATTGGCGATTTTACGTGCCCATGCTTCTTCTGAAAAGGCTAACAAAGATACCCCCGGAATCGAGGAAAGCCCCTTTTGGCCACCGGTGATAATCGCATCCACTTGCCAATTATCCATTTCTAAGGGCATGGTGCTTAGGGTACAAACCGCATCGACAATAATTAGGCAGCCATAGCGCTTTGCAAGTTTCGCGATTTTCTCTAGCTCACGATTGAAAACGGTATTCGAAGTTTCACCCTGCACCATCGTCACGACATCGTATTTAGTGCGCTGTAGTTCACGTTCAACCGCTTCAATATCAGCACCTTGATTACGCGGCATTTCTAAAACCGTCGGTTCTGCCCTAACCCGCCGCGCCATTTCGGCTAAGCGCTGGCTGAAATAACCATTAGTAATACACAAAACCCGTGAACCAGGCGTCACTAAATTGGCAATTGCCATTTCCATCGCCGCAGAACCTGGGCCACTCACCCCCATTACATGCGAAGAGCGAGTTTGGAAGACATAGCGGCTCATGTCTTTAACTTGCTCAATCACACGATTCATCGTGTCGCCGAGATGGTTAATAACGATTGAATTTGCCGCTGCAACCTTTTGCGGAATCGGTACCGGTCCCGCCCCCATCATTAATAATGGTTCATCTGGTAAAATCTGTTCTAAAGGAACAATATTCGGAGGGGAGAGAGACTCGCTCATGAAATTTGATGTCCTATTCGCTTTTAGTAACTTTAAATAAAATGGGGGAATCCTTGTACGCCATGCCTAGCATGATTGCAAGCCCCCGCACAGCATCCTGCCACGTGCATCCATCTTCCATGCTGAATATATACAAGCTGCTCAAAGCGTGCTTTGCTGCTGATCTGATTTTCTGAAGGTAACATCTGATGTTTTGGCAAGAAGATGAAGACAAAACCCTGCCCTATCAGGCTCCTGATGATATTTTAGACTTAAGCTTTGCGATGCGTTGCAAGCAACTACCGCTTGATCATGCTTGGGATTTATCGGTGGCGATTCATCAAGCATTGCCTTGGTTTGAGAACGAAACTTTAGCGGGTGTCCATACGATTCATGTCGCCGAGAGTGGCAATGGCTGGCTGCGTCCTGAAGAACAAAACGGCTTATTGATACCTTCACGCCGTACACGTTTGGAGTTACGCATTCCTAAGCAGTGCATCCAAGCAGCAAAAACTTTAACCGGACAAACCCTTAGTTGGGGAAAATATGAGATTGAGGTAGGTGAAGCCAAAGAAAAGCCTTTCTCTAATGCAGCCGTCTTGTTTGCTCGCTATATTGTTTCTGCTGAGACTGAATCTGAAGAAGAATTCCTACAACGCATGGCCGCAGAAGTAAAACAAACCGCCCAGTTTAAAATCAAGAAAATGCTCTGTGGACGCAGCCAGCACTTGCGTATCGGTACAAGTTCTATTTTTACTCGACATTTAATGCTCGCCGATTTGGATAATGAAACCTCGATCCGCTTACAGCAAGTGGGTTTAGGCGTAGGTCGGCATTATGGCTGTGGCTTATTGCTCCCACACAAAGGTATTAAAACCCTCAAACCCACCGAATAAACCCACACAGCTATCCCTTTAGAGCAGTAGTGAGGCCTTGGACGCCTAGTATAATTTTTCTAAAGTGAATTGAATGCAACTTAAAGCATGAGAGGAATAAAGATGGCATTAGAAATCAATGGTAAAACTATTGAGCTGACTGAGACTGGTTATTTGGTCGACTTGAATGACTGGGATAAGGACGTTGCCCAACAACTCGCAACCGAAGATGGGATTGGCGAATTGACTGAGCAACATTGGGATGTACTCAATTATTTGCGCGAAGAGTACATTAACAATAATGGCAATCAGCCGATGGAGCGCGCTATTCTCAAAGCCATGGCTGAGTAATGGGATAACAAAAAACTTAGCAGCAAAGATCTTTACAACTTATTTCCACGTGCGCAGAGTAAGCAGGGCTTGAAGATCGCTGGCTTACCTGCGACCAATCGCAAAGGTGGCTACTGAGACTTTAACCATTAAGAGGTATGGGCTGGATAAACCTCAGCGTTTATGCTGCCCTAATGAATTGCTTAAGTTAAGAGACCAACACCATGAACGAGCGTAAACAGGCCCTAATTCAAGAAATGCTAGATATGCAAAAGAAATTCATGGCCTATGAACATTCAGGCCACTTTAATGCCGAGGACTATTATGTCGGCGAATGGAAAGAATATCGTGATCGCTACACTGAATTAGCGGCTGAAGTGCGCGAGATTGCTTCTAAAGAAGCTAATTTCTGGAAATAAACAAATTTCTCTTGATAGCTTTTGTAGCCGCTATCTCCTAGCGGCTTTTTTTATGGTGATGGGCGTGCTTTAGGCAAAGGAAAGGTCTTACGCAAAGCCCGAATTAATGACTCCATCTGCTGCTCGACACTGGCATGAATAATTCCCACATCAGATTCCAGCACACATTCATCTAACTTCAATTGAGTATCGGGTAAAACCTCAATATGGACAATTGTACGCTGCCACTCCTCTAATTGCTCTAAGACCACATCTTGCATTTGTGGATGAACGCGGATAATCAGCTTTTTGCTACTGCGAATTAAATCCATCCCCCGTCGCACCGTACTAGCGACTAATTCCCGATTTTCAAAGGTATGTAGAATTTGCTGCACCGAATCAATCACAACTTGAACGAGGGCTAATTCAATATTGCGTAAATTATCGTGCATTTTGATGGTAAAACCTAAAAGCTGTTGTACTACTTGATCATGGGCTTGCGCCCGGCCTTGCTGCATACCTACTTGAATAGCCTCAGTAAGCGCTTGAGTAGCACGCTGCTCGCGTGCTTGGTCGCGCAGTGCCATTTCTTGGACTAAGGTTTCATAACTAACTAAATGCCGATAATCGTTCGCTTTCAGTACGACTTTGCCCGACTCCAATTGCGAGTCGAGTGGCTTAATTGAAACGAATTTGTCCATCGCTGTCGATCCTCATGCGCACTTCTATGGCTATTTTTTGTATTAAGGCGGCACATTCTTTGTTTTGCCCGTGTAATTGCTTAGCTAAGGATTCAGCCTTTTTCAGTAATAGATACCATTGGTAAGGTAACTTCAGCATTAATCGCTTGCGCAAAGCGACGGGGTACTCTTGTAAAGCTTGATTTAGGCACAGCATCCCCGCCACGATTAAACTATGATGTGGATCGAGCTTGTCTGGTAGGTTTAAATCTAAGGACAAGTTACCTTTCATTAAAGCAGCGCGCCGATGCATAAAGCTAAACAGGTCAGAGCCGAGCTGTTCTTGGAGTTTTTGTACTTCTTCACGTACTACAATCTTTTGTACTTTTTTGTAATAAAACACCGTACCTACATAAAAAATTAGCCGCTCTAGATCATCACCTGACCACAAGGAAATCCGTGTCAGCGAATTAGTAAAATTGAAAAAGACTTGATTTTCTAAACCAAAACGTTGCAATAAGTGCTGGACAATGCGATCTGCAC
>CAYOYW010000041.1:0-1451 GCA_964408305.1 uncultured Candidatus Saccharibacteria bacterium | reverse complement strand
ACCCACTAATTTTTTAATGATTGGGCCATCAGGCATTTGGTCAAGCCAACTCACATGGATATAGTGATCAGGGCGGAAATTAAATTCCCACACCAAATTCGCTATCTTGCTATTACTGGTGGATTCCACGTGCTTAAGCTCATTCATATTGAGTTGACTGATTGTGCACATTATCAGTCAAATGAATGGAGTCTATGAAAACCTGATCGACAGTCGGAGGCTTTACTAAGTTAAACGCTCTTTGGCATTCATCCGGCAAGCTCTTTACAATACGCCAATCTCCTAGGCACTGAGATTTGGTATATGGATGAATTTGAACTACCCCTTTCCACACGTTTGAACTTAGAAACCGGCCGTATTACATGGAAAGAATTGGGCTTTTTTTTTGCGCGCGGGCGGATCTTACAAGCGACAACCGAACTTGATCTGATTGAAGTGGCAACAGCTTTAGCGAATGACGATACTAGCAAAGTTTCGAGCTGGCTAAATACCCAACAAGTGCGCATTCTGCCTGATGCAATCGCCAAAGAATGGGCTGCTGATGACAATAATCTTTGGGCTGTAGTAGTTGCGCCTTGGGTGGTTGTACAAAAACGTCTACCCATAGATTAATTTAGCGATCAACAATTTGCTGGCTGCAATATGCTCAATTTACTTAGATCAGCCAAAAAATTGCCGCTCCTAGAAGCGGCAATTTTTTATAACAACTTCAGCGTGAACTTATTTATTTTCACGTTGAGCAACTAAATTATCGACTACGCTTGGATCAGCCAGTGTTGAGGTATCACCCAAACCATCCAACTCATTCGCAGCAATCTTACGCAGAATACGCCGCATGATCTTGCCAGAACGCGTTTTTGGTAAGCCGGGCGCCCATTGCAGTAAGTTAATCTTAGCGATAGGGCCGATTTCTTTACGCACTAAATTGATCAGATCATTTTTCAGTGCATCAGTACCCTCAACGCCAGACATGAGCGTGACATAAGCATAAATACCTTGACCGGTCAGCTCATGTGGATAGCCAACGACGGCTGCTTCAGCCACTTTTGGATGCAGGACTAAAGCTGATTCGATTTCAGCCGTACCTAAGCGGTGACCAGAAACATTCAGAACGTCATCCACACGGCCAGTGATCCAATAGTAACCGTCTTCATCACGGCGAGCACCGTCACCGGTGAAATAGTAACCGGGATACATCGCGAAATAGGTTTCATAGAAACGCTTATGGTCACCGTAAACGGTACGCATCATCGATGGCCAAGGCGCTTTAATCGCAAGGTTGCCTTCGGCTGGGTTACCCTCGATTTCCATGCCTTTGTCATCCAAGAGCACAGGTTGCACACCGAAGAAGGGGTTGGTTGCAGAACCCGGCTTCAACGGTGTTGCACCTGGCAATGGCGTTAACATATGTGCGCCCGTTTCAGTCTGCCACCATGTATCCACGATTGGAC
>CAYOYW010000040.1:0-5427 GCA_964408305.1 uncultured Candidatus Saccharibacteria bacterium | reverse complement strand
CAGCCTCGTAACCAATCACCTTGGGCTGCGCCAGCGCCGTAGACAAGGTGCGGTTGATGACGGGCAGCAGCTCGGCGGATTTTCTCAATCGCTCCCACTGCTCGGCGTAGGCACCCACCATGATCTGCTGGTAACCCACCGAGGCCATGTAGTTGGCCAGCATGGGCAGCACGCGCGCATCGGCAGACAGGCTGTACCCATCGTAGAAGTTGTAGTCGATGACGGCGACATCCAAACAGTCGGCCAATTGCTCTGCCACGCTGGTGGCATAGATAGCGTCGTGGGCGGTGAACAATTCGCCAAAATAGCTCATCGCGCGCCCCCCCTGGCTGCGAATGGCATCGGCGTAGAAGCAGGTGGCCTCCTTCAGGCGCGCTTCGCGAAACAGCTTGTGGGTATAGAGCAGCGGCTCCACGCGGGGCAAGCCCAACGAAATATCGTTGGTGTAGTTGATCACGGGCTGCGACTTGCCAGTCTGTGCACGGAAGGCCACCTGCGCGCTGTCGGCATAGTCGCGCCACTGGTAACCGGTCTGGCCATATTTGATTTCGTGCTCTTCCTGCAGACCAATCGGGTAGGCGAGTACCTTGCCAGGGTAACGCTGCTGCATATGCGCCACAGCCTTGCGCACGAACCTTGCCGAGAGATCGCGCACCGTGGGATTCGCAAAATCTGGCTGCGGCGTGAAATGACCCGAGAAGTTCTTCATGATGCCGCCGGGCATCTGCTTGTACAGCCAGTCGGGCACGGTAGTGCGGTCAGCGTACCTTTTGCCACCCGCATCAAAGTAAGTGCGCCCCCCCATATCGAGCACGACGATCAACGACAGCCCCCCCTGGGTGAGCTGGTCAAAGTAAGGATCGTAGGCAGAGAAATCGAATTGCCCCTCCTGCGCCTCGACATCGGACCAGTTGAGGTACACCGTGGCGTGGTTGATGCCCCTGGCAGCGAGGTCACTGATGATTTGCGGGTTCTGGCGCAAATCCTGCGGCATGACGATGAGGGTGGCCACCTGCGGCTTGGCCACGGCAGCACCAGCGAGAAAAAGAGCAGACAGCAGTGCTGCGGTCGAACGGAGGAACAGGTTCATGGACTTGTCGGACGGGGTATGGAGGCACAGCCGCGGATAGAAGGCTCAACGGCAAGCGGCAAAGTATCGCACGCCGATATTTTTCACTCGCTGGGCAACGTGCTGTGTGATTTGTCCCCATCGTTCCTTCTGGCGCACTGCTTGTAATGCAGACGACGAAACATTTTTCGCACGTTCCGACGCAACCGACACAGTGCGTCGCATCGGTTTCCTACAGTCCGCTTCGACCTGACGGAATGTCCGGCAGTCTCGGCCCAGAAGTCACAGCGGGAGCCGAGCTCGGCAGCCCCCTCAGGGCCTGATCTGATCCAAACCAATACCTGCAAGGAGAAAGACATGCGAGGGCAAATTTTTGTATTCAACGAACAAAAAGAGGTGGGCGCGATTGCCACTTCTGAAGGCCAGCGGATGCTGTTCCACATCAGCGACTGGCAAGACGTTGTTCCGCCAGAGAAGGGGATGGCGGTCGAGTTCACATTGGAAGGAAGCAACCGCGCCCGCCTGGTGCAAATGGCGCTGCCAGAAACCATTGCGCCCAGCGCGGCCCCTCAACCTGCGGCGCGCCTGGCACCGACACCCAAGCGCAAGCCGGTACTGACGCTTTGGGCCATATTCCTTGGCATGTTGGGCGCCCACCGGTTTTACATGGGGGCCTGGGGCTGGGGGCTGGTGCAGTTGTTGGGGCTGCTGCTGATTCCGGCGCTATTGGCTTTGCTGCTGCCTGCACTGGGCGGGTTGCTGTATGTGGCGGTCGTGGTGTTCACGTGGGTGGAGGTGATTCGCTACATCTGGATGAGCGATGCAGCCTTTGATGCCAAGGTCAAGGCCTACCATGCCCAGCAGCCCGGGCCTTTCGCTTTCTTCTGGTGATGGAGCGCAGCCACCATGCAAACCATCCCAACCGTCACACCCCATTCAGGGCTGGGCATTGCGTCCTTCGTCATCAGCCTTGCCGCTGGCGTCACAATGTTCCTGTCCGTCTCCATTGCGGGGATTGCTGATGCGGAGCAAGGCGGACTAGACCTTGGCTCCCCCATGGCCAGCGTGCTCGGAATATTCATCCTGTGCAGCGCCATTGCCCAAATCGTAGCGCTGGGCTTGGGCATTGCCGGATTGGTGCAAGCCGACCGCAACCGCCTCTTTGGTGCATTGGGTACGGTGCTTTCAGCGCTGGCACTTCTGGCCGGATTGGCTTTGACGCTGCTGGGCGCAGCCATGGAGGGATAACACCATGCCACAAACCACGTTTCGCAACACCAAGGCTTGGACATGCACTGGCGCAGTTCTGGCGGCAACGCTCTACGGCATGGCCAGCCCGGCTGCCGTCGCTGAAAACTTGCGAGGCACGCTTGAAAAGGGCAACACCCATTCAGTGCTGTGGACAGTCAGCCCAGAGACTGGTGACTTGATCGGACAGGTATTTGCCAACCAATCACCCGCCGGACAAACCATACTGGCCCGTTGCCTGCCGGAACTGGCCTGTGCCGTGGGTGGCGCACAAGCCATCTCGCCCGATTCATCGCTGACGGACAAGCTCATATTTTCTGCGCAACCTTCGGGGTGGTGGCTGATCACTCAAGCCCTTGAAGCAAGCCCGCAAGGCAGCTTGCCGATGATGGAGCGCGAACTGGTCACCCGGTTTGGACAGCTGAGTATTTCCGAGGAGCACATGCTGCTGTTCAACGGCCAACCCGTACTGGACAGCCCGCCTCCAAGGCCCGTGGCGCAACAACCAGACCATGCCAGCCCATCCAGCCCAGGCCCACAACCCACGCTGTGGACACGGCTACGCGAGTGGTGGGGAAAGATGCTGCGCCAACTGCATACCCAACTGCTGACGTTGCTGGGCCAGTCCACTCCAGCCCCAGAAACGCCCCCTCCCCAGGTCATGGATGCAACGCCTGCAACCCGCCCCACACCGCAGCCTGCCAGCGGTACGGTGCAGGTGGTGCAGGGCAACGCCGCGTTGCACATCGTGGCGCACCTCGAACAACCAAGCAGCGATACCGTGCTGCTGCAGGACAGTGGCGGCGCCCTCTGCCCGGCGCTCTACCGGTTTGCGACCTTTACGGCGCAAGGTCTTACGGTAACGCCTGCCTTTGGTACCTGCTCCGACATTGCAGCCGTAAACCGGCAAACCACAGCCCAGGGATACACCGACCTGGTCGTCACCATGCTGAGCTTTGAAGGGGCCGATAACCCCAGTGAAGGCCCGACCAGCAACGCACCAACCCTGCGCCGCTACGCCCTGCACAGGGGACAGGTGCAGGAACACAACGAAGGCACCCAGCATTGAAAAGGCCGTTGCATCAGGCCCAAAACCTTGCGGCAGAATGCCCGATGCACCCGCCATCACAAATTACCAAATTGTTACAACAAGCCTCAAATACTTGAGCGCCAAGAACCGACACACCCTGTCGCGCCGCCCACCTACAGTTGCCAGTACCACATCCACACCGCCTGACATGAGCAAAACCAATGACTCCAAGGGAGAAAAAATGGCGCAGCGCCTGGCGCACATACTGGCGCAACTGCACCAGGGCGACACCATCAACAAACTCCAGCTTGCCCAAAAATACGCGGTGAACGTGCGCACCATCGAGCGCGACCTGTGCCAACGCCTGGCAGGCATTGCCGAGCGCAACCCAAACGGCCAATGGCAACTGACCAAAAGCGCCCGGGGCACCATTCCCGCCAATCTGCTCAACACCTATGCACGGATGGTGGGCACGGATCAAATCTACCCCGACGCCAGCCTGCCCTACCTGCTGGAGCAAATTGAAACCCCCGAGCACCAACGCGCCACGCAAGTGCAAGCCGTGCCGCAAGAAAACCTGCGCGCCCACGACCCTGCGGCACCCAAGCACTTTGCTCAACTGGAGGCAGCCATTGCACAGAGGCACCCATGCCAGTTCAGCTACAAAGGCAAGACCCGGCATGTGCAACCCTACCGGCTCATCCACCGCAACGGCGTTTGGTACCTGGCGGCAGAAGAAAAAGCACAGCTCAAAAATTACAGCGTGGCACTGATTGTTGCACTGCAAGTGGACGAAAGCAGCCAATTCGCCACCAAGCGCGAACACTTGGACTACCTGCAAAGCAAAGACGACGTCTGGTTTACCCCCCACACCACCGAAGTGCTGCTGCGCGTAAGCCCTGCCGTGGCCCACTACTTTGTGCGCCGCCCGCTGCTGCCCAGGCAACAACAGCGCACAGACGCCGATGGCTCCCTGGTGGTTACCGCCCACATCAATCACATCAACCAGCTGCTGCCCATGGTGCGCTACTGGCTGCCCAACGTGCGCATCCTGCAGCCAATGGAATGGCACATCGCGCTGGTGGATGGACTCAAGACCACCATCGCACAGTGGGGCCACTGATCGGGCGCTGCCCGACTACAGAACAGACATCAGAGGAGTATCAACACCATGCAATTCGTTTTTCTGCTGCTGGGCCTGTTCACCATTGCCTGCGTGCTGTATGGAATATCAGCAGGCGTTGGCGCCATACAACGCGGCTTTTCCTGGCTAGCAACCGATGACCACAAGTCACCATCCCGCAAAGGACCAGTTGCAACGGAGCTTCCATCCATTGCAACCAAACCGTCACCTCTCCCAAAAGCAAATATTGACGCAGCGCAAAATTCACCCATGCGACGGCACATTGAGGAATTGCGCGAGCTCTTTTTGCTTTACAAGGAGGGAGCATTGAGCGCAGACGAATTTGACGGGCTCAAGCAGCATTTGCTGCGCTCCGCACAAAAGCCCATGCCAGCAACGATCCAGAAACATAGCGACTCAAAAACACTTTCCGGAGCTTGAAATGCCACTTCCTATTGGCCCGAAGCGCCTGCACTGCACCGCACGTGGTTACATAAAGCCGTTCGTTTTCAGGTCCGACGTGATTCAGGCACCCCAGAGCTGCCCGAAATGCGAAAAAATGACCTGATCTTCAAATCACCACTTTCCCTATTCCAAAGTCCTTATGGCCGCTTTTTAAATGAATAGTGCCATAGTCTCAAACATACCAAATTGAGAATTGGTCGCATCATCTCAAGCAACTACTAGCAGGTGAATTTCTTTGCAAAGCACCCCACATCAACCATATAATATAGAAGTCCAAAATACTTGCATCATAATTTTCTACGATGCATCTTAGATTAAATTACATCACTCCGGGCTAGGCACTTTAACTTTTCACACGCAGCGCTCTCAATAATTAACTGATATGCTGCACATATTCAACAATTCGCATACGCAACCGATGCGAGAACATACAAAAACCGGTTCTTCGTCGTTTCGTGTGGAACTTGACAGCGAGAATCCATCGTAGTGGAG
>CAYOYW010000039.1:2651-5482 GCA_964408305.1 uncultured Candidatus Saccharibacteria bacterium | reverse complement strand
TGTCGACGTCGAATTCGTCCCCGTACCCAACACATCGAGATAACCATTGATAGTAGTTGTTGATGTAGAACCACCGATTGAGACAGCACCACCGTTATATATTGTAAGAAGTGATGTTGAGGCATTGTTTACTACATCTACAACACGAGTGGTAGAGAGGATATCTCTGCCCCAGACTGTAAGACCTGCTGTATATGGAGTAGATGTACCTATAGCGACTGAGGTTGTAGCTACTCCTCCACTACCGTTTGAAAGACCATATACTGTAAGAACTCCTGTACCTGCAATCTGGGCTGTATAGCTCTGTACTGCATTTAGTGGAGCTGATGATATTGGTAGATCTGCCCATGAGACAGCACCTGCATCAGTATCAAAGTTGAGATTACCAGTTTCAAGAGCGTTTACTGAGGTAATACCAGTAGTAAAGTCATATACGAGGTTTCCTTGACCAACATCAAGACCTCCTGCCAAGGTAGAAGTTGAGGTTGTTGAATCTGCACTTAGATATTGACCTGCTATTAGACCTTGAACTGATAACTGAGCATATGGTGATGAGGTTCCGATACCAACCTTACCAGCTGCATTAACTATGAAAGCGGTAGATGTTGCTGAAGCGGTAGAGGTCGAAATTGCAAAGAGTGAGGTATTTCCAGCATTTGTTGAAGTAGCGGCAATTGCAAACAAAGCAAATGGTGATGTTGTACCGATACCAACATTTCCATTGTACTTGAATACTGTACCGTAAGTGTTATTAGGAATTATGTAGAAGTCACCACCAACGTTTCCACTATAATACTTTGCATCTGTTCCTGATCCAGAAGCCAAGACTCCTCTACTACTAGCAAACAAGACTGAGCTATTTGTACTAATTGCTCCGTTTACATCGAGGGGAGATGCTGGTGTTGTACCGATACCGACATAACCGTTCTTTGCAATTGTGAAGAATGTTGAAGTTGATGTTAGTGCATCATTTCCAGTTCCTATTCTGAATATTCCATCAACTCCAGAAAGTAGTAAGTGTTTTGCATTTGCTGTTGAGTCTGTATCAGTAAGAGCAATGTATGGGGTACTTGATGCAACTTGTAGTGACCAGTTTGGAGTAGATGTACCGATACCGACGTTGCCATTAAAGTAACTAGTACCTGAGACACCTAATTTATTACCCAACGTATCAGTCAATCCAAGACCCAACACTCCAGACATTACCAAGTTACCAGAACCAGCATTTACTGAAGTGGAATATGAACCGAGAGCAAGACCACCATTGACTGATAGGTCTGAAGCAGGAGATGCTGTATTGATACCAACATTTCCACGATTAGTAACAATAAACTTTGTAGCGGTAGATGAACCGATAGCAAATGCTGGCCCTGTTATACCATTTGGATTAACTGAGAGTTGTGCCCATGGAGATGTAGAACCGATACCTACATTTGCTAGTCCAGTAAAGTAAATAGATTCTAGATTACCTGGATCTGTAGAAGTTGCCCAACCGATACCACCACCAGGAGCACCGGCACCACAAGCAGAACCGGTAGAGCCAATGAGACCACTAGTAACATTCAAACATCCATCAGATAGAGATGTGTTGTACAAAGCACCTGAGACTGTAAGAGCGGTAGAAGAGGCGTATGGGAAGGTTGAGGCGGTGGTTGATGTGGCTATAATATATCTAACCGTAGGAGACGTTGATGAATTGAGAACTCCTGTACCACCATCTGAATATATCCAACCTTGACCAAATGTACTTGCTCCCGTCCCCCCATTTGCAACACCCAATATACCTGTAGTGTTAGACAAGTTAGTTTGGATATTTAGAGAAGAAGTTGAAGTCAATGTGTAACCACCTGAAGCATTACCCACCAACAATTCACCATATGCTGGAGCAGATGAGAGACCTGTGCCACCATACAACACTCCAATTGATGAAGTAGCAGAGACAAGACCATTGTTAGCTTGAAGAGGGCCATTTAGAGTACCAACAGTGAGTGCCCCATTGAAGATGTTTGCACCCAAGAAGGTGTTTGATGTGTATGTCTTTGGAATGGTGGTAGAAGCATTGATGTAGGAATTAACTAGAGCATTTGAGTAGTAGAGGTTGGTAGAACCTTGAGAAAGAGCATCTGTGTTTGTAGCTGAGAAGTAGTTGTAGAATGGAGTACCAAAGTTGGTAAGATTTGTTGCGTTTAGGTAATAGCTGCCCTCTTGGTTGTCGAAGGTGCCTGTCCAGTTGCCACTCTTTGTTATGTAGGAGTCTTCGATAGCGGTACCATGCCAGATACCAGTTGTAATTGTACCTAAGGTTGTAATATTCGATGAACCTGACCAAGAAGAAAGAGCGGTGTTCTCTACATTGTTTAGACCAAGTGTAGTTTTGAGATTAGCAGTTGATGTGCCTGAAAGAGAGTTTGTAGAGTTTGCATAGAGGAGATCACCTTGGGTATATGAAGAGAGGCCAGTACCACCACCAGATACCAAGAGTGTACCTGATATAGCTGGTGCGAAGGTAAATGCTCCAGAAGAATTGGTAATATTGAGACCTGTTGTCAAACCGTTTGTAGTCTGTGAAGAAGTAGCGATGGTAATAGCGCCAGTTTGGGAGGTACCATATGTTTGAGCGATTGAGGCAACACCATTGTTAATTGAGGAAGTAGAGACCCATGTTGGTACACCACTTGCTAAGGAGAGGATATATCCATCTACTCCTTGAGAGGTTGTTGATATTTTGCCAGTACCATTACCAAGAAGGATTGAATTTGATTGAATATTACTCCAACCCGTCCCCCCATTTGCAACACCCAATATACCTGTAGTGTTAGACAAGTTAGTTT
>CAYOYW010000039.1:0-2551 GCA_964408305.1 uncultured Candidatus Saccharibacteria bacterium | reverse complement strand
CGTTTAGGTAATAGCTGCCCTCTTGGTTGTCGAAGGTGCCTGTCCAGTTGCCACTATTGTCTAGACTAAGGACACCATTCGTATTTGAGAGACCGGATCCAGTCAGATCGGTGAAATATTCATTATTCAAACCAATAACAGAAGAATACAAATTTGTCGAAGTTGCACTCGTAGTTGTTGCAAAATTACCTATTGAACCAATAAAAGTAAAATTATTTAGAGTTGTCGAACTTGTAACTAGCAATTCACCGGAAAGTTTTGTATTACCAACCAACAATGAATTCCCTTGAACTTCAAAGATATTTCCAATCGAACTTGTCGCATTATTCCCAATTACAATTATGTCGCTTGTATCATTTGGATAAACAATCATATCATTCGTAGATGTTGCCCATGCAGAACTTCCACCACTTCCACCAGTATTATCTGAGCCCCAGGAAGGCAAGCCTAAAGACAATTTCAAAACTTGACCATTATTACCCTTAGGAAGCTTAGCTAAATTGCCGGAATTATCCGCATATAAAACATCACCAGGATCATACGATGTTATCCCAGTACCACCATAAGTTTGACCAATAACAGAACCATTCCACAAACCAGAAACAATTGCCCCAACCGAAAGTGTTGAAGCAAAAAAGTTTGTCGAGCTACCAGCCAAAGCGGAAATATTATCGAAAACTGACGATCCCGAAACTGCAAAATTACTCAAAAAAGTTGACGTACCAATTCCAAAAGATCCACTATTCTTTATTTTAACGAGAGAATTTCCGTTGAAATCTTCTAAATCTAACAAATTGGCAATTTGCCCAGAAGCTCCTCGAATAGACAAAGGAGTTGCATTAGAACTTGAAGCAACTATCGAAACTGTTGAATTACCGATCTGATTTGTTGTACCAAAAGTTGAAGGTTTCTCTTTACCATTTACCGATCCGGCAACCTGAGCAAAAACAGCAGAAGCAATCCTCTGTCTAGGTTCAAGAGTTTGATATGTTATACCGTCAGATGAAACTTCTACTTGGAGATATATATCTTTTTCTGTACTGAAATTGAGATCAAGAGAGTCAGGATAGCCGTTTACAGTATCACCAATAGCAACATTAAATACTCCCTGTCTTACATTTGAAGAAATTGCTGTTGGAGAATTTGACGGCCAAACTTTATTGCCATTTCCAACCGTAGGATTATTCCATATAGAAAACTTAAAATAATAAAGTGTACCACTACCACCCAAGAGATTACCCCCCGAATCTGTAAGACGACCCTGATAGCTAAATATTGTTGGCACTCCACTCTCTGCAGAAGCGACAGAATATGACCAAACATTTACCAAGACGAAAAAAACCACTAGTGACAAAATACTTATTGCTATTTTGCTAGTTGCGAAGCAAGTTGTTAAAGTTTTTTTCATTTAATACTTATGCTTTTGGCCTCATTTTTCTTCACGCATAACACAAAAAACGCCACCAGCGTGAACCGCTATAATTATATGATTTTTCAACGTATTTTGTAATAGACTTATCCCCAAAAAAAGCTATTATGATACAATAAACTACAATAAATAATATATGTCTACATTTGAGACAATTTTTTTTGGAATTTTGGAGGGAATTACTGAATTTCTACCTATCTCCTCTACTGGCCACCTTATCTTGGCGGGCAAATTGCTATCAATAGAGAATAGCGAATTTCTAAAAAGTTTTGAAATAATAATCCAGCTCGGAGCGATTATGGCGGTTATCGTTCTTTATGCAAAATTATTTTATAATTTGGAGAATATCAAAAAACTTATCATTGGCTTCTTACCAACTGGAATAATCGGATTATTACTATATAAAATAGTTAAAAATTATTTATTAGACAATGAAAACATCGTTCTTTGGTCACTATTTATTGGTGGTCTTATTTTGATTATTTTTGAAATAAAAAATTACAAAAAAGAAAATACTCAAAACAATTTAAAAGAGCAAAATTTGACACAAATCAACTCACAAAACGCCAACCAAAACTTGATAACAAAGATTTCTTTCAAACAATCTCTTATTATCGGAACTTTTCAAGCCCTTTCGATCATACCAGGTGTCTCAAGATCCGCGGCTACCATTATAGGTGGACTAACAATCGGACTTCCTCGCAAAGCAATAGTTCAATTTTCATTTCTCCTCGCCGTACCAACCATGATCGTCGCCAGCGGTTATGACATCATAAAGAATGCACCTTCTTTTTCTGTCGATCAATTTGGCACACTTGCTCTTGGCTTCGTCGTTTCCTTTGTTGTCGCAATTTTGGCCATAAAGTTTTTCTTGAAATATATTTCCAATCATTCTTTTATTGGGTTTGGGGTGTATAGGATAGTGTTGGCAGTGGTTTTGTGGGTCTTCGTTTTTGATATGTAATTCTCAGGAATGTGACACGTCCTGGTAAACAAAAATTGCATATGTCAGACATCTGCACCGATCTGCAATTTTTACCTCTTACCTATAACCTCTTCCCTTTACCCCCTACCCCACCTCCCCCAGCATCGGTATACAAAGTCTCTGTCTTTTATTTTCTC
>CAYOYW010000038.1:0-5576 GCA_964408305.1 uncultured Candidatus Saccharibacteria bacterium | reverse complement strand
GCCATCTAGACTTTCGACCCCCCCCTCCCCCGGGCTGACTCGGCCTGAGTCTTCAGGCGGTGCGCCTCGGTGCAGATGGTCTGGAGGTTCGATGGGTCGTCGGTTCCGCCCTCTGCCTTGGGGACGATGTGGTCCACCTCGTTGCCTGGGTGGATGAGCCCTGCCTTAGCGCATGGCTGGCACACACCACAGTCACGCTCGAGTACCTGACGCCTCAGCCTGTCCCACGCTGCACCGTATCCACGCGCTTGGCGTGAGCCTCTGGCTGGGTTGGCCCATCCGCCCTGGGTTGGGTTCCCGATGCGAGGCTTGAGGCTGGTCAGTCGGCCCATCGGACTTACCTTTCGGCTGGGTCGTGCCGTTCGCAGGCTCACCTTGTCCGGTGCCGCGCCCGGTGGAGGAGACACGCCGCGCCCGCTCTGCTATCGGGCGACGAGGCGCCAAGGCCGCACCCGATGAGGGTCGGCCCCAGGCATCGAGTCCCGCCTTGCATCTCAGCGTGTCCGGGCGTTCGAGCTGGGGCCAGAAACGAGAAAGCCCGCCGAGGTAGGACCTGGCGGGCTTGTTGGAGGGGCAACTTGCCCCCTCCCCGAATTTGGCCACGGTTCTGGCTGGGCTGTCAAGCGGGCTACATGATCCCCGAACTGACCAGCCTGGCAGCCAAGCACCCGCGCGCCTGCTTCACCAGCCGTTCGCGCTCGACCCTGTCGCTGGGCAGCCGTGGCGACGAGAACACCAGCACGCCCAGGGTCAGCGCCCTGGCCATGACGTAGATCACCGTCCGGTGGTGGGTTTCGAGGAAGTTCACCTCGCGCTCGACGGCGCGCATGATCTGCTCCTCCTCGTCTTCGTACAGGGCGCCGTTCTGGTCGTCGTACTGGCGCGTCACCCGGAACGACTCGAAGCCCAGGGCGACGCTGCCGTGGCCTCGGGTGGGCTGGATCGGCGCCTTCCAGTGCCACCAGCGCATCAGCAAATCGTCGAGCGCGGCGCTGTGGGATGGGTCAAGGTCGTGGGTTGTCATGCGGTCGGCCTGGTGTTCGTTGGCTGCCCGCTGGAACGCGGCGCAGAACTGACGCGGGGGGGACAGCAGATCGGGGACTGCGCTCATGACTCCACCTTCGCCACTCTGTAGGTCGCTCCGTCCACCACGATGCGGTCATTGACGCGCACCTCGACCCGGGCGGGGAGCGTTCGCCGCTTTGGGTCGTACTGCAGCCGGATCGGGGACCACCGACCGCGGCCTGGGGGAACCAGCACCAGGATCACGCGCGGGCCTCGACTTGGTTGGTCGCGTCGGCTTTCCACGCATCGAGCACCTGGTCGTGGCTCACGCCGAACTGGTGCAGCTCCATGCGGTAGGCCGAGGTCTGCCGGCCAGCCTTCTTGCTGTCGAAGAAGTTCTTGCCGCGCGAGACGGCGCGCGCAGTGCACTGCCTGCAGCTCACCGTGAACAGGCCGCAGTCGGGCACCTTGGCCGCTTGGCTGCAGCTCACGCAGTCAGAAGGCATACGCATCCTCCGTCACCAGGCAGCCCTGCGGCAGGCTCAGTTCGCGCACGCGGACGATTACGACGCCGCCCTTGCGGTCGGAGCGCCAGATGCGCAGGTCGTCGATCTGGCTGTCGTCGACCCACAAGCCAGCGTGCGTGAGGCTGTCGAGGATCGCCTTGGGCAGGTTGTCGACGTCGCGCCGCCGGTTGTCAGGCTTGCGCACTTCGATGTCGACCGCGCAACGTGCGGTGCCGACGGAACCGATGCGCTGCACCATGAAAGACTGTGCGACCGCCTTGCGGTAGTTGCGGCCCTCTTCGCTGATAAGCACGCGCGGCTGCCTGCCGATGACGACGCTGCGCCAGTACGCATTGACGCTCGGCGGCCACGGCAGTTCGATCACCACCACGGCCAGGACCTCCACAGCGCCACGATCGCTGCGATGCCACCGACGAGAGCCACAGGCCACAGCAGCGATAGCAGCACCTCGCGCAGCGGCACGCCGTCGAACTGCTCGCATCGCTGCGGGTGTGGGCAGACCTTGTCGCCCTGGGAACAGTTGCCGGTGCAGTTCATGCTGCCTCCATCACGATGGGTTCGACCTCGCTCGATCGGTCGTCGCAGAAGCGCAGGCTCGTCTCGTCGAACCAGAGCTTCACCTTGCCTTCCCAGGACCCGTTGCGCTGTTTCTCCACGCTCACCAGGGCGTCGGGCTGGCTCAGCGCGTCGCTGTCGTGCGGGTTGGTTTCCAGCTTGTCGCGCTTGGCCTTGTTCGCCCACACCGTCAGCACGTTGTCGACCTGGTCGGAGATCGCTGCAGCGCCGCGGATGTCGTACTTCGTCGGGGCGCGCTCCTCGCCGGCCTGGGGCTTGCGGCAGTGCGTGACGAGGTGGATGTGCAGTTCGGTCTCCTTGCCCAGACGGCACAGGTCGGTCACGAATTGCTTTTGCTCGTCGAGGCTTTCCTCGCTGGCGCAGACCATCATCATCGAGTCGATGAAAACGTGCTGCCCCTCGAGGTGCCCGGCGAAGTATCGGCACACGGCGATGCAGCTGCTCGGTGTGATGCGGCCCAGGTGGTCAAACAGCCACAGCCGGCCATCGGTCCACTGCGAGAACTCGGCCAGCCATCGCGGGTCGGGCCAGCGCTTTGCTGCGGCCTGGCGTGCCATGCGTGCCAGCGTGCGCTCGGGCTGCATCTCCATCGACGCGATCAGCACCTTCTGCCCGGCCTGCATGAGGTCGAGCGCGAGCTGGCCGGCGAACATCGACTTTCGGTGCCCGTTGAACCCGGCCACGGCAGTGACCTCGCCAGGGCGGAAGTGCAGCAGGTTGCGCAGCTTCGTCGACCCCATCGAAGGTTCGACCGGAGCCTGATCCCGGCGGGCGAACTGCGCCTTCAGGTCGTCCAGGAAGACCGACGCCTGTCGGATCTTGACCTTGACCTCGGTGGCCTGCTCGTAGGCCCGGAAGTCGATGTCGCCCTCCTCGATCACGCGGGCCATAGCTCGACCTCCTCGTTAGTGAAGGTGATCCGGTCGGTGTGCACGTCGAACTCCTCGCCCCTGGGGGTGACGGTCTGCGCGACGGCGATCACCTGGGCCGCGCCTGCAGCCACGCAAGCCCGAGCCACCGCGCCGACCCTGGCCTGGTCGCTGCCGGACACCTCGACCGTCAGGCCGATCAGGCATCGCAGGTCCAGGCGCTTCGGGTTGTCCGAGTGCTTCAGCTCGATCACGTCCGGCAGCGCGCAGCCGAGGGCCTGCAGCCGGGTCATGCCGACGCTGTACCCGTCGCACAGCACCCAGACCATCGCTGGCTTGTCGCGGCTCCTGCGCCGCTCGGCGATGCGATCGTGCCCCCTCATAGCGCCCCCGCGAACACGTCGCCCGTGGCGGGCTTGGTTGCGCCGCTCTCGGCAGCCCTGCGGACCCAGTTGCGCCAGGTGGCGGTCCAGTCGGCCTTCACGCCCTTCTGCCCGGGTTGGGCGGTCCAGTAGTCCCGGAAGCGGGCCAGCTCTGCCTGTGCCCTGCCATTTCGCAACCCCTGCTGCTCGGCGAAGGCAAGGCCATCAGGGTCCGGGGACCAGTCGGGGGGGAGGCGCGTCCCACGCGCTCGCGCTCTCTCGCTTGTCGTGGAGTCTGGAGTCTGGAGTCTGGAGTCTGGAGTAGGGTTACGAACCGGAACCGATTCGGTTTCCGATTCGGTTTTGTGTTCGATAACCGATTCGGTTTGCGATTCGGTTTGCTTTGGCCTACCGCCTCGCTTCCCGATCTCTTGGTTGACGGTTCTCTGATGGCTGGCCTTGGCGATCTCCTCCTCGGCCCTTCGGTTCTTGAACGACTCGCCCTCGTAGACGAAGAACTCGCGCAGCACGGTGTCGACGGCAGCCTTCTCGTCGCGGGTTCGAGCTCGGCAGAACCGATAGGCTTCCTCGCGGTTGGCGATGGGCTGCTCCACCGTGTAGTAGCGGTCCAGCAGCAGCGTGTATGCCCCGTGCTCAAGCATCGTCAGATGGCCCGCATCCTTGGCGTAGTCGCCGAGGTGGCGCTTGTAGAAATTCACGGCGCGCCCCCAGTCAGCAGCCTGCGGATCGCGTCGACGTGCGGAGGTGCGATCAGCACCAGGTCGCCGGGCTCGCGCTCGATCTGCAGCACGCCGTTGGTCCAGAGGCAGGCCCGGAAGCCGTGGGCGTCCTTCGTGGTGGGGCCCGCTTCGATCCTCGGCGCTGGCTGTGCAGGCGCGATGCCGCGCTGCTGCCACGCTTCCTCGACGGTGCGTGGTGCAGGCTTTGGCGCCGGTGCCGGTGCTGGTGCTGGTGCTGCGGGGACCTCGAATGGCACCGCGGCCGGGGCCTTCTTCTTGGGCTTGTTCGAGTGATCCGTCAGCGACCACCACAGCGGCGATCGCACGTGGTCGTCGCGCTGTCGCCTGAACACCTTGCCGGCGGCGAATGCGAGCTGCAGGCATGGCTGGATCTGCGACGCCTCGGCACCGATCGCCTCGGCCAGCTGCGACGTCATGACCTCGGCGCCGTCCGGCAGCGTCTCAAGGTGCGCCAGCGCGCGGAAGGCCACCGTCCCCGGCTTGGGCTCGTAGTCCGCCGTCATCGCATGCCCTCGCTGCACGGTGTGCACAGCTTCCCAAGGATCGGGTGCTTCCTCTGGCCGGCTGCCGACTCGACGTGCCTGCCGCAGCGTCCGCAGGAGCCGACCCAGCGCCCGTGCCCGTGGAAGGCCGGGTGCGTGGGCTTGTAGCTGTTGCCGTGGCCGCGTCGGAGGGCACCCCCTTTGTTGACCTCGGAGTTCCCCCCTATGGGGGTATCGCTGGCCGGTGATCGGCCTACCCTCGCAGGCATGGATTCGTCACGCGCCATCGCCAACCGCCTCGGGTGTGACGGGTTCGCGCAGGACATGCCACGGCACGTCGGAGCGCAGTTCCTCGCAGGTAACGATCAGCGATGCGTCGCCGCGTCCCGCAGCCGCCTCCCGAGTCAAGCGCTCGATGTCGGGGCAGCGTTCTGCCGGAACCTCGCGCAGGCCCTTGCACCACTGGTTGACGGCCGCCGGTGTGATGCTCAGAGCGCGGGCCAGCTCGGCCTGCCCCCCGACCGCCACACAGGCCCGAGAGATTGGGGTTTGATGTTGTTCCACGCCGCCACTGTAGCACCGCTACATGCGTCGTGTAAAGCAGCGCTCCATTTCGCCCGGCTTAGGATTCACAGGCATGTCTAAGCTCTGGACCACCGAAGAAGAGGCCACACGCTTGGCGGAGCGTTTCAACGGCGTCAACCAGGCCGAGTTCGCGCGCAAGTTCGGGCTGCCGGGCGGCCCCTCGATGCTGAGTCAGCACATCAAGGGCCGGCGGCCGTTAAACATGGAAGCCGCGCTGGTGTACATGAAGGGCTTCGGGGTGCGCCTGGAGGACATCAGCCCCCGCTTGGCCCGCCAGATGAATGCCGCCATGAAAGGGCTGCGGGCGGTATCGCCTGCCCCCGGCGAAACAGGGGGGCATGCATCGGCGGGGGTGGCTCACGAATTGAGCCACTCCGCTTTCGACACTCCAGTCTCAATCCGACTGGAG
>CAYOYW010000037.1:0-5818 GCA_964408305.1 uncultured Candidatus Saccharibacteria bacterium | reverse complement strand
TCGAGTATTTCGCACGCCTTGTTCGGTTCACAGTTGATCACCACGGCCCCATCAAGCGAAAAGAGATCAATCCGTGGCTGAGCCGAGAAGCTGTCAGCGAGTTTGAGCGATTCCTGAAACTAGAGGACTGATCAACAGACGGCGAATCTGTCTCTACAATGGAAATGTACTGTTCGACCAGTCAGGGCTTATCCCTGAGCAAGGCGCGCAAGGGTTTGCAAAACTATGCGCGTTTTTTATTTTTGGCTTTGGTAGGGGCATAATGTAAGTAATTTTTTGCAGCACCAGCACACAACAGACAGGGGAAAACTACATGTCGGTATTCATGACGATCATATTCATTCTTGCCGTTTTGGGGGGCCTAGGCACTGCCAGGCACGCCTACCTTTGCGGCATGAAGTTGTTTGCATCGTTACTGGCTTTCTTCACCATAATTGGATGGGGAGGTGCGCTCATCGCCGGAGGAGTAGGTAACTGGGTGTTGTTGTGCATGGCCACATCACTGGCATTGAACGTCTACGTTCGATCTCAAATGGCGAAGTATCGGGTTGGCCCATTTTCGATCCACCACAAACCCGGACACGATCAATGACCCAAAATCAGCCAAACACCAGTTATAGCGGCACTGAATTGAGCCGGTTAGTGCATGAAATTGAAAATACTCGTGCTCAGCGCGTAGTACCAATCACTCGCGGTGCGAGTAACAGACTACGAATTGGCGCAACTCAACCTATAGCCAAGGCCGCCGGAATATACTGGCTTTATACCGACTACACTGTTTCTGAAATTGAGAGCTGCGCCACGCATACCAGCAAGACAAACGCTGTTCCAATTGCCGAGCTAGCGTCCCTACACCGAGATCTACCTTACATATCAACAAAGACAGAACTAGAGCGGTTCCGGGTTGTTTACAACGGAATTGCGGGGCCAACACTGGGTGTGCTAGGGCGTATCCGTCAGCATTTCAATGGCGGCGAAGGCACAGGCTGTCTTAACATCCTTAATACGTCACTCGACGATCTGTCCAGGTGGCGCATATCGTATGTTTTGTTCGGCACCAGCGATCAACATGACGTCAATATCGACTTTGCAACGCACGCCAAGAATCTTGAGCGAATGTGGCGCCTGACGTTCGGTTGGCCTCTACTCTGTCGGCACTAACTGTAACCTTGGAAATCACCTCACGCCGCGATACGATAAACTCTGGAATACAATTCGGTGAGGCAACTTCATAGTCAACCAGGAACACCGGTCATGTCCGCTCGAGAGAACGAAGAACGATTGCTTGATCGATGCCTTCTGGCATCACGGGACGACTTCGCCCACGCCGCAGACCAGCGTGAAGCAAATGTGTTTTGTCTTGCGGCAACCGTCCTGCGTTCGCAACATCCCAATGAAGCCCATTGTTTAAGCCAGGCGGGCGAGCGGTACTTCGCTGAGCATCCTCAAGATCGCCTTGCATCGTCGCTGGTGCTGCAAAATGGCTGGATCATCAGCTTGCCCCGCTTACGGGATATGTTGAGTTTTAAACTTTCGAGAACGCAGATCACCCGATGACCAAGCCAAGCTTCTTCTATACGAATACCGCAATGGCAAACGGAATGCGCGATCTGTTCAAGCAGCTCGAGGATCGGCTATCACTTTGCCGTCCCCTGCCCGTCTACATTGCAGGCGGCATGGCCGTCCATCTATACACGTCAGAGCGGGTCACTTCGGACATTGATGCCGAGTTTGGTGGGCGAGTTTTCCTGCCAAATGACTTGGTTGTCGACACAATCCTGGAAGATGGCACGTTACAAAGCATTTATCTCGACACGAACTACAACTCTACCTTTGCACTGATGCACGAGGACTACCTGGACGATGCTTTACCGGTCGACATGGGGCTTTCGTACCTGCGCCTACATGTACTGTCCCCTGTAGACCTGGCAGTGAGTAAGATCGCTCGCCTTGCCGACAATGACAAAGAAGATATCCAGGCTCTAGTGGATCGTGGACTAACCACCGCCGACGAGATTACCCAACGGGCTACCAGTGCCCTTGCTGGGTACGTGGGTGGCCAGGCCATGCTGTTGCACAACCTGCGTGATGCGATTCAGTTGGCGCGTGCGGTTGAAGCCAAGCACAGCACCAGCAACACGCTTACTTCTGTCACTGAAAAGATTGAATTCGAGCAACGCATTCAGCAATTGCCAACGCTGGCAAAAATGGGAGGCCCCGCTTATACGCTCTACCAGAAGGCGAGTTCTGCGATCAAGGCGGCAGGCGCTCCCAACTTGGTGGACTGGCAACAAATCGAACGGTCTACGATTGAAGATTGCATCGGAAAACATGGCCAATCTGTCGATGTGGTCACTGATGCCATTTTGCGTTTCAGTCCCGGCGCATCTACCGCCCCGCGGCGGGATGCCATCAAAGCGATGCTGGTTGAAATCTCGCCCACACTGCAAGAGCAGTACAGAAACAATCAAACTATCCAAAAGGATGGTGACGGGCCGTCGCTATAACCAAAACCGTACACCTACGGGAGTAGTTCATTTGAAATGCCGATCCAGATTGGACGCTACCTCGCGGCGAAACTCATCCAGTATGTCTTTAATCGTCAGATTATCGTCATCGCCCAACAGATAGTCCGCAAAAAAACGCTCAGAGAACCAGTCTCTGTTGAAACTGCAAGTACGTGAGAAATTGGCATGCTCGCCTGTAAATGCTTTTTCGACTCCATGTGGCGGCACCCCTAACGCGTCCAGTACGTACCCGAACAATGCATCAACCGGATCCGTCATGTCTAACCAGGATGCCAATCCGAGCGAGACGTCGTTCCTTTCATTGAGCATGGCCACCCTATCCGCCTGGAACTCAACAAGCTGCATCAAATCGATCAACGTCTGATCGTCGATCGTACGTTCGCGGCTTCGTGTCCACGGCAAATCTAGGTTACAAATCTGCACCTGGGGTTTCACCAACACTGGGTTACGTTCAAATTCATTATCCACGCGATGTTCTCTTTTACAGGTGATGATTTGCATCAGCGACACACCATAAACCGGGCCTTACAACTTCATGTCGACAACGGAACCTCTGCATCTGAAAACATACGGTCAGCGAATTCACGTGCCGGCAATTGGTATTGCTAGATTATAGGCCCGCGCAAGCCGTTCCATAATGTCGGGAACAGTCGCCCGGCCTCCAATCCCGATCGCCTTGAGATCAATACTCGTGTCGGATTGAAGTGCCGCTAGAAACCGTGTCATATCACTTTGGATGCGCTCCACCAACGAAATACTGGAACTGGCCGAAAGTAGCTGTGAAAGTCTAAGAACGTCGTTCAAATGCTTACGAACATCTTTGCTGTCAATGTCCTCACCTTGATCCCGGCGTGCACTCAGATCCAGCCATGCCAGCGCCTTCAACGGAATCAGGCGGTCTTCGCCAATCCACGGCAATCCGTCAGTATTACGGCGGCCGTCCCTAATAAAGGCGTAATAGTCATCGTCCAGCAAGATTGCGGACAAGCTTGAGACTGCCTCGTCCAACGGTATAGGCGTCAGAACACTACCCTGAGCCGGGGTAAAGTGCTCAGGGGAGCGCGAGAACAATTCCAGCATGGCGGGGAAATCGCGATTGACTGGCCTCTGAAATCGGTAGAAGGCAGGTTTGCCGGTGGAACTGACTTGGCATAGTTCGTACTGCCCTGATCGGATAAATGCCCAAAACGCCTCGCCAAACGCCGGCGTCAACACTTCTACATGCAGAACGGCTATTTGCAAACTAAGGTTGGAATTCCATCATTCTAGCCTTAGATCTTTGATCAAGTGAAGTTGCTCACTTGGTTGGATTTTACCGTTTCCTGACGGCTTTTCAGAAGCGAGGGCTGGTTGGAATGCCTTCCAGCTATCTGTTCTTAGCTGGATTTTTTTTTGGGAGGCTACGCAGTCATGACAACTCAATCCAGCTCAATACAATACGCTTACGCGCTAGACGGCGAGGGCACCCTCACGCACATTGGCGCTGCCCTGCGCTCACATACTTACACCTGCCCAGGTTGTAATAGCCCCCTGACCCCGGTAATGGGCGAGTTCAACGCTAAGCACTTTCGCCATTCGGAAGAATGCTGTGCCCTTGAAACCTATCTTCACAAGTGCGGCAAAGAAGCATTCTTCTATCGCTACCAACAAGCTCTCAGCCGTGAAATGCCTATTAGCCTTGAGCTGGAGCGCCGGGTTGCCTGTAATGGTTCTCATTTAGCCTTAGTTAGAGACGAAGCACGTCAGTGCGTAAAATCCGTGCCTGCACGCTACAACTTGACTCAATTTTTCGATCAGGCAGAGATGGAAAAACACGATAAGGTCACAGGGCTGCGACCAGACGTGATGTTGTATGATACGACTGGCGAAAGGCGTTGCTACGTAGAGTTTTGTGTCACACACCCCTTCTCTCAATACAAGATCGAAGCCGGCATCCCGATTCTTGAGTTTAAGGTCCAATCTGCCTCTGATATTCAGATGTTGCTTACCGGGGCCTACTCGATCAAGGAGAAGATCCTGAGAGTATTCAACTGGCTTCCCCCGTTTCAATCTGTGGACACCTGTAGCGGCGTCTGCTCAGTAGGTAACGTGGATATGTCTGTCTGGAGTTTAAGTGGTTCCGGCCGACTCAACGAACAAACGATGCCGCTCGCTGAAGTGGATTTAACAATCAATTCTGACGTGAACACATGGCCTAGATCGTTAGGGGCCGCTGAGCTGGCTGATAACTTACGAGCTTTTATCCGTCACGCCGATCCTCATTCACTATTTCCCAACTGCATTATGTGCGAGCAAGCAGGCCGATGGGAGGATGGCTATCTGCAATGTCACAGTAAGGCAAAGATCGTTCCCTACACCGAGGCCCGTCAGTGCGCCAATTACAAGGTTAAGGCATGACAAAAAGACTGACTTGGGAGCAGAAAAGTATTGTCAGCCATGACACCGGACATGCGTTGGTAAAAGCCGTACCTGGTAGCGGGAAAACAACCACACTTGTAAAGCGCGTTGAGCGGCTGGTCAAGACGGGAACTGATCCTCGCTCCATTCTGATCCTGATGTACAACAAGTCGGCGCAGGTGAGCTTCACGGAGAAGTTGAAGACGGCACTGATGTCGAGCGTGATTCCAGAAATCCGCACGTTCCACAGCTTGGCCTTAAAGATTGTTGGTTACGGAGAACGCCAACAGATAATCAAGAAGAAAGACCTCATTACTCCAAGCGACTACCGCTATGAGCAACTGGTAAAGCAAGCCTACCGCTATGGCTTTGACCATGAGGCGAATTATATTGACCCCAATGAAATTGAAAACTTCGAGCTGTTTATTGCTCGCTGCCGGGCGGCGGCCGTAACTCCTGTTGATGCTGCCAATGATCCAATGTTCAGCAACATCAAACGGGAGTTTATTCGCGCCTATGGCCGCTATTGTGAGCTGCTGGAGGAAAACAGTCTGCGAACCTTTGATGACTGTTTGATTGAGGCTGTCGCACTGTTGCGTAATGACAGCAGCCTTGGTGCCCACTTCAAGCACATCATTATTGATGAATATCAGGACGTTAACCTGATACAGCATGACATGACCCGCTTGCTATCTAAGTCGGATACGTCAGTTATGGCTGTTGGTGATGTTAACCAGTGTATTTACGAGTGGCGTGGTGCTCGACCAGATTTTATCGGTGGCTTGTTTGAACAGCATTACCAGAATACGACTGTGTTTCAACTTTCATGCACATTCAGGTTTGGCCATGAGCTTTCCTTGATGGCTAACTCGGTAATTCGGCGCAACTCTACA
>CAYOYW010000036.1:0-6194 GCA_964408305.1 uncultured Candidatus Saccharibacteria bacterium | reverse complement strand
CGGTATCTTGGCCGCCGTGGCTCTGCCAGCGTACCAAGACTACACCGTGCGTGCCCGTGTGTCTGAAGGCATGGTGGGTGTTTCTGCCGCCAAGGTCAACGTGGCAGACGTTCTGGCATCGGGCAACCCCACGGCTGACGCCGCTGGCTATGGCTTGGGCTACACGTCTCCTGCAGCCAGCCGGAACGTGACCAGCATCGCCATTTCTGCTGCCACCGGTGTCATCACGATGACCACGACGCCGGCCGCCGGCAACGGCACTTTGATTTATACGCCCAATGCGCCGGTGGGTACGGCCCTGCCTCCAGGCGCGGCGGCCTTTACGCCCCCAGCGCAGGCAACCCAATGGCGTTGCCGCGCCAACGGCGCTTCGGCTGCAGGTTTTGCAGGCGGTGCAGCGGGAACCTTGTCCGCACGTTTTGCTCCGGCTGAGTGCAAGTAAGCGTTCCAAAGCAAAAAAAGAGCGCCTCGGCGCTCTTTTTTATTTCCATCATTTGGGGCTGCATCCGGGTGTCATGGGGATCCTTGCACTCTTCAAGATTCGTTGCATAGAGAAATAGTCATGAATATAAGATATGTTGATGGGCAAGAGTCAAGATTGTGGAGTATTGTGCTGTTGTGCATGGCGTTTGGATCCGAGATTGCCTACTACCTGACGTTTGGGGATTTTCTTTCCGTCTCGTTAGTAAAGGAGCAAAAAAATATCGAGGGTTTTGTAATCCAGTTGCTACATCCGTTTGCAGGGGCTGCTATTTTCTCATCTCTAGCTGGATGGATTCCGTTTGAAGGGAAAAAGAATAGATTTTCTATAGTGGTCGGTTTTGCGGTCGCGGCATATCTGAATATTCTGGGTGAAAATGATTATCATAGTTTCTCGGTAGTTTACATTGTCGCTTTACCATTGGGAATCTTGCTAGCATGGTGGGCTGTGAAAACTGCCTTGCAAGCAAGGTTCCAAAAGCAACCCATCCCCATCGAGGCAAAGATTTATTTTTGGGTGGTGATCGCATCTTATTCTCTAGGTGTGGCCACTCATGGCATTCTTCGAATTATTTCAATTCTTTTCCCGCTGACTTACGACATTCATCTATGGAAGATTGATGCCGCCTTTGGGAATGTGGGGCAAGCCTTTGCGCTTGCAGCAGATACCCTGCCTTCATGGGGGCAGTCTTTTACGATCCTTGTTTATTCGTTGTTGGCCGTAATATTTCTCCCGCAGATCGCATGGCTGATTCGCGAGAAAAAAAACCAATCAATGCACGGCTGGCGCACGCTGGTAGTGCCATTTTTCGTTGCTGTAGTCAGCTACGCTTGGCTGCCTGCAACAGGGCCGATTGCTGCTTTCGATGGATTTTATCCTAATAAGATGCCCCCCATGGATCAGTTAGGTGATGTCTTGATGCCAGTTGGCCAGGCGCCACGCAATGCCATGCCCTCTATGCATTTCTCGGGCGCTATTTGGGTATTTATGGTGGCAGCGGTTTTCAGGCAAAAAATTATTTTCGCAATCGCTGCTATTTTCTTGCTTGGGACGGCGTGGGCCACGTTGGCGTTGGGAGAGCATTACGTCATTGACTTGGTTGTGGCAATGCCGTTTGCGGCCGCATTGGGGCTTTGGTTGATCGATCCACCAAGGCGTAAACATGCTCCGTCGTGGCTGCACATTACTCATTGGCTTGCAGCAAGTGTGTTCGTGTTATGGATGATGTTGCTGCGATTTACGCCTGTTTGGCTGCAAAACAATTTAGCTTTTGTACAATGGTTCTCCGCTTTGAGCGTGATGCTGACGGTGGCATTGCTGTGGTGGCATATCCGCATGGTATGGCAGGAGCGCGACACGCAACTGGTCGAAAGTGCTGCGACTACCTGGACGGCGCCTGCAGTGCTGCCGACCGAGCTGGAAGGCAAACGATGGTTGGTGGGTATTTTCTTCTTTTCCGGATTTGCTGGTCTGGTATATGAAGTGGTGTACGCCAAGGCGCTCGGTGTCACCTTCGGTGGAACCGCTTTGGCGGCCAATACGGTTCTCATGACCTATATGGGGGGGATGGCGCTAGGTGCCTGGTGGGGCGGGGTGCTGGCAGAGCGAAGCCAGCGCCCACTGTATTTATACGCCGTATTTGAGGCTGCTATTGGGCTGTACGCAGTGTTCACGCCATTTTTGTTTGATTCAATCCAGAAGCTGTATGTTTTATTGGCGCTGGATACTCCAGCTGATGCTCCCGTATTAACCGTGCTCCGTATGATTTTGGGTGCTGCGGTGCTAGGTGTGCCCACGGTTCTCATGGGAGCCACACTACCGCTGGTGTTCCAGTGCCTGCGCTCGTTGGGTATCCCAACTGGGCGAGCAATTGCTCCCCTATATGGTGCAAATGTGCTGGGTGCGGCTGCAGGTGCGCTGGTAGCGGGCTACGCCATTCTCCCATCCGTTGGACGTAATGGGGGTACCATGCTTGCAGCCGCTATCAGTTTGTTGGTCGCTTTATTTGTCATTGATAAAATTAAACGTCACCCCGGATTGTTTGAATTTTCAGACGGGAAAGCGATACAAATACCCGCCACATTGCCCGTGGTTTCTCCTCCAAAATCTCAAGGAATGGGGGGCTTGCTGGTTCTGATGATAGGAGGTGTGGTGACGTTGGCACTGGAGGTCGTTTTCATGCACCTCTTGGCCGTAGTGGCAGGCAACAGTGTTTACGCATTTGGCTTGATGCTCGCAACATTTCTCTTGGGGTTGGGGTTGGGCTCTGCCGCTGGGGAGCGTCTGATGTTGAGGGTGGAGCGTTCCATATTGGTGCTTTGGGCGCAGTGTGGGATTGCTTTGACAATCTTGCTAACGGCTTTTGTGTGGGATGGATTGGCAAATTACATGGGCAGTTTTGGGTATGTGCAACGCCCCATCCCGTTGAGTTTTTCTGCTCGAGAACTGATACGCGCGCTGGTTTGTGCGCTGGCCATGTTGCCGCCAGCCTTTTTTATTGGCATGAGCTATCCGGCTGCCATGGGTCTGGCGGCTGATTGGTTGGCCGTCAAGCGTTTCAATGGCCAGACTGCTCGCGGCGTAGGTCTCGCCAGTGCGGGAAACACGCTAGGTAATATTACAGGTGTCCTGTTCGCTGGCTTCTGGTTATTGCCGCAGTACGGTTCGCGGAACGTACTCTTTGGTTTGGCGCTGGTGGCGCTGTTTCTTGCTGTAGTTATGGCATGGACTGCATCCGAACAACGTGGGATGCACCGATTCGCGCCTGTGGGGCTTATGGCGTTGGCATTGTCACTCTTTCCGACACAATGGAATTTCACGGCGCTGTCACAAGGTGGTAACGTGTATTTTTATCCTCAGGAGTGGGGAGAAGTGATCGATCATGCCGAGAGTGTGGAGGGGGGCTTGACCACGGTGGCCCAATCTGAACTCGATGGAAAACCACACCTGACGCTGCTAACCAATGGAAAATTCCAGGGGAACAATGCCGAAGGCGGAGAAATGGTGGCGCAGGAATCGATTGCCTTGGTGCCTCTGCTTCACACGACCGAACGTGGTCGTGCTTTGGCTATTGGGTATGGCACAGGAATGACTGCACGCGTCTTGCAAGATCAGGGTTTCGAAAAGCTGGATGTTGTTGAGATTTCACGCGATATCGTGACCATGGCGGACAAATATTTTCCGAATATAAATGCTGGTATTTCAAGGCATCCGTCGGTGGTAATGCATTATACCGATGGACGAAATTACCTGCTCACGCAATCGCAAAATTATGATTTGATTAGCCTGGAGATTTCCAGCATTTGGTTTGCTGGGGCTGCGAATTTATATAATAAAGAGTTCTACCAGCTTGCTGCACGGCGTCTACGTCCGCAAGGTATATTGCAGCAATGGGTTCAATTGCATCATATGCGTCCCGTTGATTTTCTCTACATCATGGGGTCGGTGCGTTCTGTATTCAAAAATGTCTGGCTGTATGTCAGCGGCGGACAGGGAATTATTGTGGCAGGCAACGGAGATATTGCAATTAATGAACGGTCTGCTGCGTTGCAGAAGCTGTTGGATAGTCACACAATTTCCAACCTCAGAATGGCCGATCTTCCGAGCCGCCTTGTGGCTGAACCTGAGCAAGTTGACGCCATGTTGCAACGGTATGATCGCAGTATGAGTCTATTCGTATCCACTGATAAGAATCTTTATCTGGAATACGCTACGCCAAAAGGTAATGCTGTCATGTTCGACACTACGCCTGTGCTGATCCAGATGTTGACACAGAAACCATGAGGGCGCGTTTTTTTGCATCGTTCCGGGTGGCAGGTGTTCATCTGCTGTGCGGAATTTTATTGATGGCGTTATTTGCGTTGTGGTTTTTTCTTGTATGGTTTCCTTACCCATACTATAAAATATCCAATGGTGCGATACTGTTTTTGATATTGATGGCGGTTGATATCGTCACTGGGCCAGTGTTGACTTTTGTACTCTATAGCCCAGAGAAATCGCGTTTCAAATGGGGCGTTGATATTGCATTGATAGCATCGATACAGCTTTCGGCCTTGGTGTATGGTGTCGGAAGTATCGCTTCTTCTCGTCCGATATATCTGGCTTTTGAAGGGAATCGTTTTCGTGTGGTCACCGTGGCTGATGTGCCTAAAGATCAGCTTGGTGCGGCGCCGCAAGAATACTCTCGTATCGGGATTGGTGGGCCGCAGCTTCTGGGCGTTAGATTGCTCAATCCGGGTGATGAGGGATTTATTGAGAGCATGGTGCAGGCATTGGATGGAAATCACCCTGCCTTTAGGCCCGAGCGCTGGGTGGGCTATGCTTCGCAAAAGAATGATGTTCGAAAGGCGTTGCGTCCTTTGTCAGATTTGTCAAGCGCGTCAGATATTGCTGGGCGCCTTGAGCGGATCAAAAAAATGACACGGTTGGACGAATCGGAACTGGGATTCTTGCCCTTGGTTCAGGATGCGAAAACCGATTGGGTCGTAGTAGTTTCGCGCAACGATGCCTTGCCAGTTGCATACTGGAATGTTGACGGATGGGGCGGGCACGATTAATTTTGTGTGGATTTTTATCAGCTCCGGTGCGAATAAAAGGGGGCGCTTTTTGCGGCGGAGTTTTTGCATTGATGCCGGCTTTGTCTTTGTCTTTGTATTGGCATTGCCTTTCCTTGTACTATTTATCCGGCCGCCACTGACCAATTTTTGGCCTGTCATGGTTGCATGGTTGGGTGTTGGCTTAGCATCTTGTTTGCTAGGTATTGCGGGGGAATGCCTCGAACCTGTCAGGCGACAAGCGTTTGCGCAGCAATGCGCTGCCGGTCTCCTCCTCGCCTCCCTCCTCGCCAGCGCCATCGGCCTCCTGCAGTACTTTGGTGTAGCGCAAGCAGTGGGTGACTGGCTGCACCCCTCGCAGCCCGGCGTAGCCATGGGCCAGTTGCGCCAGCGCAATCAGCAGGCATCGCTGCTGAGTTTCGGTTTGTGGGCGTTGTGGTGGGTGGTGGCGCAGTCCACCCAAGGCCTGGGTGATCAAGGCGCGGCGGAGCGGCAAGGTTCGAGATCCATGACCACAGTGGGGCTGGGCTTGCTCGTGGCATGGGCGCTGGCCTTGCTGGCGGTGGGCAGTGCCGCCACTGCCTCGCGCACGGGGCTGGCGCAGTGGCTGATGCTGTGCGTGCTGTTGTTCTGGTGGCGCGCAAGCTGGGGGCTGGTGCCCTTGGGCTTGGCGCTGGCGGGGTTACTGCTGTACGGGTGGGCGGCGTGGCTGTTGCCGGAGCTGTTGTGGCAATGGACGGGCTTGCGGGCTGATGGCCTGTTCAGCCGTTTTGGGCAGGCGCCGGGTTGTACCAGCCGCAGTGTGCTATGGGCCAACATGTGGCACCTGATCCTGCAAAAACCGTGGACGGGTTGGGGCTGGGGTGAGTTGGACTATGCGCACTACGTCACCTTGTTTCCGGGCACGCGTTTTTGCGTGCTGCTGGACAACGCCCACAACCTGCCTTTGCACTTGGCGGTGGAGTTGGGCTTGCCCTTGGCGCTGGTGGCATGCGGGCTGGTGCTGTGGTGGGTGTGGCGCGCACGCCCCTGGGCCGAGACCGACCCGGTGCGCCAGTTGGCCTGGGGCATTCTGGCGGTGGTGGGGCTGCACAGCATGTTGGAATTTCCGCTGTGGTACGGGCCGTTCCAGTTGGTCACGCTGTGGGCCTTGGCGCTGC
>CAYOYW010000035.1:0-6331 GCA_964408305.1 uncultured Candidatus Saccharibacteria bacterium | reverse complement strand
AGTGAGCAAAATACTATATGTCCGAGTGACTCGAGTGTATCGGTGATGGTGCGCAAGGCGATGGTGAGTGATGGGATATCTTCGCCAGTGTAGCGATGAGAGAGGAATATCTTCATAAATATCGAGAAAAACGAGAGGAAAATGTGAGTATTGGGATGTATTATCATCTTTTTTTGAAAAATGAGGAATAAAATATTTTTTATTCCTCAAAAAATGGGTGTTATGTGAGCAATAAATTTTATTTTGCCGCTATCATGTGCTTGGAAACGTGGTTTGATAAACAAAGAAAAGGCCCGCCGCTCCGCAGAAGACCTTTTACATAGCTCATTATAGATAATATATGTATCCAGACAAATAATCTTTCTAATCATCAAAGAGCTCCAAAAACTCAGTCGGTGTGATGATGCGGATACCACAATAGGGGCTCATATCACAGAGATCTCGATCGCCACTCACGATGATCTCGCATTGTGAAGAGAGAGCGAGATTGAGAAATCGGTTATCTTTTGGGTCGCGACAGTCTTCGACCGCGTGTGATACCTCGATGAGTTTGATAGACTGAGCAAGCATCAGGACAAAGTTTGCCCGCTCCTCACTCGTATAGAACTTTGCAAATTTGGTACGATTCGACACGAGCTCGAATTCGTCCCAAGTCTCGCTGGAGACGACCGGCTGAAAATATCGAAATGCCGATACGACACAACGACTCGACGCGGATCATGGATACATGAGCGCGCTGATGAGTACATTGGTATCGAGGATGATATATGGCTTCATGGCTTCTCGCTACTCTTTGATAAATCTTGCAAGATCTGCTTCGTTCATCTCGGGAGGATTGGGGTGTGCCTGAGCGAGACGGGCAAAGAATCCCTCCAATCGATCAGCAGTCTCCTCAGTCGTTGCAGGATTAACCTCTTGGATAAGTCTCAAGGCATTTGCGGTGAGCTTGATCGGTAGAGTCAGGAATATCGGGTTACCATGGCTTGTGACGATGACCGCCTCTCGCTGGGCTTCACGGGAGAACGAGCCAAACTGGAGTTGGGCTTCACGGGAGCTGATGGTGGCGATTGGTGGCATAGTTTCGATATTGAGAGTATATATTATATAGATTGTATATATATTTTGCAAACAATCAGATATCTATGTCTATATATCTGATTACGGTAGTGATTGGAGAGAAATATTCCAGATAATAAGTACTCATTATAAATGATTGAAGTGAATTTATAATTTCATCTTTTAAAAAGAGTTACTACTCAGTATAATTGCAGGGATGATATATTTGTTCAAAAATAATAAACCCCCAACTAACTGCTGGAGGCAAATATTTTTAGGGGCTAGAGTTTTCAAATTTTATTTCTGAAAAGACTAGTGAGTACATAATATATTAATTATCAATTTATGTCAAAAGATTTATGTCAAAATCAGTAACATCTCATCTTCGATGTTATCAAGAAATATTTAATTCATTTCTTTACGAATATCTTAATAATGATACAAATCCTTATTATAGATGACTTGGTGTTAATAATATGTACTTATTTCTGGAAGATGCTATTGAATACTTTTCTTTACCAATTTCATTGATTAGAAAATGACAAATTAATTGTTTGATCGAAGAATTTTTAGATCTGTATGATAATGATCCAGTTTTCGCATCTTTCTATAAAAAACACACTATACAATTAGTCAGCGAGTTAAAAGGTTTAGTAAAAAATGATAAAGATGTGCCAAGCTATAAAATCAGGGATCTCTTTTTGGTACTCAAATCAGAGATATCGGGTTCGTATATTCGGAATCTAACAAAATATATCAATCAGTATATAAATAATCGGAATTATGATCCAAGTAGGACAGAATGGAGTCCGAATCAGGTAAAGAAATTTAAGAGGAGTATTGTGTATATGCTTGATATTCTTCAAATTTCTAAGTGATATTCAAGAAGATTCTTGAATTTTCAGAGAGATAATTTACTAGATCATAAATTGCCTAATGAGAATGAATATTCAATTGGATCATACAATTTTGTTCAACTCTTAATGCAAAATCCAAGACAGTATCGAATTACTTTCAAGATTCGTATTTGAAGACAGGCAAATAAGGTAAAAATTTCATTAAAAGACTTTGTAGATAATTGTCCTAATTGAGAATGGTATTTTTCTGAAAATTTTGATACATATGACAGTAGTCTAATAAAAGAAGAGATGAGGGGGAAGTTTGATAGTTTTGTGAAGGTTGCTAATGATGGGTGACCAGAAACATGTTTCTTCGCTAGGATTGATGGGATATTTGGTCTCGATGATTATAGTATCTGAAGAAAAGCAAAAACTCAATTATTAGAGCTTATAGATATATTTAGGTATGAGTTTAATGCTGCAAGTATATCTATAGTCCCGGCTTATGTAACAAAAACTCAGAACAGCAAATGAGAAGATCGTATGTTTTATGTGGATGATGAAAAAACCGATTTTTTTAATAGAAAAAAATGAAAGATAGACAATGTTGCAAATATATTCAAAATGTTTAATGGCGAAGATATTCATCAGGAATCTCTCCAAATACTGAAGAATAGCTTAAAATATTATCATTTATCAGCTAATGAAAAATATTTAGAGTGAAAGATATTAAATTTATGGATAGCTTTGGAGTCTTTATTTGCACATTGACTTGATGGTGATATCGGTTTTTCAAAGTTAGAAAATTTTTCCCCCGTGCTCTATAATTTTAATATTATAAAAGAGTATTTTGATGAAGTTCAAGACTTCATACTATCTAAAGTAGAAATTGAGAAGCAAAAATGATTGCCATATTGCAATTATACTCAAATCAAGAGAGATATTGAGAATAAAAATCTTGTATATGATCAAAATCAATGAGGCAAAATTCCAAAGTTTAATAATATCGCATGTATGTTATGGGTGCAGTCTGATGATTTATCAAAGATTACTAACGAGTACTATAGACAAAAATACCTACGATTGAAGTCATTAATTCTAAAGGACAAATCTTGAAATTATTCAGAACTTCCAAGATTTTTTGGAAAAAATGCTTCAAAAATCAAGCGACTGATTAATAAAATATACAGATATCGTAATTATATCGTTCATTGAGGAAAAAGTATCGAATCTAACGCGAGGATTTATGCTGACCTAGAATTTATTTACATTACAATCATGGATGATATTTTTGAAAAATTTACCTCTGATAATTATCAAATACATTCACTTGACGCATATTTTTCGCGAATAAAGAGATCATATGATTTTTATGCCCGACAGATTAACCCTCAAAATACAGAATTTTCGGCATCAAATCAGGATTTGGTTTTGCCAAGAATAGTATACTAATTTGATTATTTTAGACTTAGATAGAAAAATTCCCTCTTCCCATTCCCCTAATTTCCCATATACTCACCTCGCTAAAATAAACATTCTTAACCGGAACATTTTTCTGGGTTCAATAACAGTAAAGGGCAACTGAAAAGTTGCTCGCCCTTTCTTGTCCTATTGAATTCGGAGAGAAATGTTTATTTTAGCGAATAATGAGTGATGACTTCGGTTGCCCTTTTTGTTTGCTAAAATAAACCTCATTCTCGGATAAAGATCATTTTAGCATTTACTTTGTAGATGCTTTTTTGTATGGATACTCAACTCAAAAAGTGAAGATTTACTGAATACGGCAACCGTATTGGACTGATGCTCGCCCAATCAGGAGAAGTGGTGCTGTCATTCCCATTCAAGGATGCGATCCTCGAGGGCGGGATGAGTCGTGAGGATACGGGGAGAGAAGAGAGATTCTTTCACGAGGTTGTCGATCGATCGGATATTGACACACTTCAGGATCGAAAGGTACTCACGAGTTTTCGTCGTATCGACTCGAGTGGTGATCATGAGATCACGAGTTCCGAGGAGGTTGAGTTCTTCGATAGTGAGTGAGAGCTTCGCTCCAATCTCCTCATCAAAGGTAATAATCTCGTCGCACTCTACACTCTCCGAGATCGTCTCGCTGACAAAGTGAAGCTCATCTATATCGATCCACCGTACAATACAGGTAATGATGGATTTCGCTACAATGACAATTTCAATCACTCGACTTGGCTCGCATTTATGAAAAATCGTCTCGAGATAGCGAGAGAATTACTCAGAGATGACGGAGTCATATTTGTGCAGTGTGATGATAACGAGCAAGCGTATCTGAAAGTTTTGATGGATGAAGTATTTGGGAGAGAGCAAACAGAATGTTTAGTCTGGCGAAAAAGTTGATCAGGTCGGGATTGAAAAATGAAGAATACAACTACTTTTCGAAAAGATCATGAGTATATAGTTCTTGGATTTCGAAATGAGAAAACACTAAATAAGTCCCTTGAAAAGCCAAATTGGGAAAATGAACAGAAAAATCCTGATAATGATCCTCGTGGAAATTGGCTTTCATGAAGTATTTCAAGAACAGAAGAAGCATCAAATCTAAGTCATAAAAATTACTACAGTGTAAAATCACCAAGTGGCAGAATTTTTACTCGTCAATTTGATGTTTCAGAGGAGGAATTTAAAAAATTAGATTCTGATAATAGGATTTCTTGGTGATCCAATAATGATGCTACGCCTAGAATAAAGATATTTGAAGATGAAGAACGAGAAACAAATACTTCATCGTTGATATTATTTAATGGTAACTCAACAGAATGAAAAAAAGAGTTAGAGTTTTTATTTGGAAATATCAATGAGTTTTCAACGCCTAAACCTGAATCTTTAATTCAAAAGATTATCCAAATCTCTACTCAACCCTGAGACATTGTCCTCGACTACCACCTTGGCTCTGGCACAACCGCTGCGGTGGCTCACAAGATGGGGAGGCGGTGGATTGGGATTGAACAGATGGATTATATCGAGGATATCGCGAAGGTCAGGATTCAGAAAGTGATCGAGGGGGAGCAAGGTGGGATCTCGAAGAGTGTGGGATGGCAGTGAGGAGGGGAGTTTGTCTATCTGGAGCTCAAGACCTACAACGAGGAGTATCTCGAGAGGATTGAGCTTGCCCGTACCAAGGAGGAGCTTCACCGAGTCTATGCGGATATGGCGCGCAATGCTTTTCTCCAGTTTTGGTTTGATCGTCGAGACTTCGAGCGGGATGGATACAAGGCACTCCCGCTTGAGGAGCAACGAGTCAAACTTCGAGAGATCCTCGATCTCAACCATCTCTATCTCAACTACCACGATATGCGAGATGCCCGTCATCGGGTATCACCGATCGATCAGTCCCTCACTGATGCATTCTATGGCAGCTAATAAAAAATGATCACCACAGAGGGTCGGTGAGACGCTCGGCGATTTTCTCTTTGCTCGTATCCGAGATGATGCAGTGTTCCAGACTTGGGCCAAGCACTACGAGATCCCATGATATATCACGGACAATCTCCACCCATCCAAGAAGCTCAGGTCATACCAAGAGGAAGCGGTCAAGTATTTTATTTATCTCTTCGAGTCGGGAGATCGTGAGTCGTGCAAGCATCTCCTCTTCAATATGGCGACCGGTACTGGCAAGACGCTCGTGATGGCGTGTGTGATCCTCTATCTCTACGAGCGCGGGTATCGTCACTTTGTCTTTCTCGTGCATCAGGTGCAGATCCTCGCACAGGCGAGGAAGAATTTCACAGAATATAGCTTCGACAAATACCTCTTTCACCCAAATGGGATCTCGTTCAACGGTCGCAAGGTACGCTCAAGATGTATCGAGAGTTTCGAGGAAGCGAATGTGAACGATATCAATATCATGTTTTTATCCACTTCACTCTTCTACAATCGTATCCGAGAAGACGGGGAGAATCGCCTCTGTGCAGAGGATTTTACCACTCGAGATGTGGTCATCATCGCGGATGAGGCTCATAGGCTCAATGTCGAGACCCGCAAGACCAAATCAGCCACCGAAGAGGAAGAGGTGCTCAACTGGGAGTCGGCGGTGATGGGCGCGATCTCTGCTCGCACGTCCAATATGCTCATCGAGTTCACGGCGACGGTGGATCTCTCCAATCGCAATATCCATGCAAAGTACCGTGACAAGCTCGTGTATAAGTATGATTTTTTGGATTTCAATCGGGCAGGATACTGCAAAGATGTACAGTTTCTCTACAACAATGAGACCCAAGTCGAAGATCAGAAGCGGCTTCTTATCGTCCATGCGGTGGCACTCTCTCAGTATCGCAAGATCCTCTTTCGCCTCTTGGTGGGCGTGGAGATCCATCCAGTTATACTCGTCAAGTCTCGTCGTATCGCCGATAGTGAGGCGGATCGAGAGTTTTTCCACTCGGTCATCTCAGATCTCTCGCCTCGAGATT
>CAYOYW010000034.1:0-7009 GCA_964408305.1 uncultured Candidatus Saccharibacteria bacterium | reverse complement strand
GGGCGACAGGCATAACCTGTCGAAAGTGGCGTCCCCACGGAGTTTTTTACCTTATATATACGCCGCACGACTTTCCGTGAAGACCTCCATCGATAGATTCTAGCATTCAGCCTACGGCTCACCTACTGCCCAAGTCACCAACGGACGCACTTAATCATGGCATTCCACTCGGAAAATGATCGGACTTTTGTTTTACCCAGCCCAGGCAGTCAGAAATTTGGAATATCATTTTGATTTTTATAGGCTCTTTATCACCTCCCCTTCCGTCACCCCATTGAACGTCACCGCCACCAGAAGACCTCTCTTCTCAATGTTATGGACCCAGCAGACGGTGGCATGTCACAAAAAAACGTCGAATAGTTTTCCATCGACGTTATGACGAACGAACGGAGGCTGTAGCTTCGATTCGAAAGAGCATCGAGATCTCTTAGAACCACCAACAACGACATTCGCGCCTTGTTAATTTGGCTCCGGCCGTATTGGCAAAAAATTCTTACTCCCTCAAGTATAACGTCAGACAAGCTTGTCATAGCCCAACCTAGATGGCATATCAGGTTACATTGCGATTACCGCGCCACCCTTATCGGAGCTCTGAGCAAGAGTGGTTAACTTACCAATCCGCAAAGGGAAAAGGGGATCGCCATGAAGAAAATGATTTTGTCGCTGCCATTCATTCCGATGATAACCAATGGCGATGATCTCGTGCGATATCGGCTGACTCTAGATGTCAGCCAAAGACCGGTCAGCGTTCAAGAGATGGGTTTTGGTGGCACACAAACCAACAAGGCCAATGTGGTCAAGACGGTTTCTCTCAGAAAAGAGACGGTAATTTCGGCATTCGATGACACCGCCAGACCGGAATATGGCAAATTTTTTGACAGTGAGCAAAAGATGCGCAAGGACATCGTTATGTATGCCACACCCGCAGACGAAGTGTCGCGTTGCAGCACCGATAATTTGTCCTGGCCATTCAAATCATTGTTATTGGGCATGACGCATCGTGACAATGCCGATCTGGTGCTGCTGGATGGCGTATTCAGAAGCGAGAAAATCTATGACTGTTCCAATCAGCAACGGCACCATACCTATACACAGGAAACTGAACAAATCAGTCTCAAAATCAAGATGGAAAATGACCAAGTGTATGTACACACGTTCAGCAATACGCGGATTCCAACCAAGCTGATTATCGAACGCATTCAATAATATCCAACGCTGCTTTCGCTTTTGGCGGACGGGTGCGGTCAGATCAAACAAAAGCTCGCGGGCATGACGTACACTAGCGGCCCAAACTATCATTACCGTTTTTGAGATCTGACCGCGTGACTAAGCTAGTGCTTCCTTCTACATATCCTCGCCGGGTGTTATTGGCATTGTCGGGCCTATCGCCGCAGGTCGTCACTGAAACGGTTTATGCGTTAGCCGTTCAGGAACAAACACCGTTCATACCAACAGAAATTCATCTGCTCTGTACTGGGGAAGGGGCAGAACGTGCTCGATTAATGCTACAAGACCCACAAAACGGACAGTTGGCACAGTTGTGCCGCGATTACCATATTACTCAGCCAATCGAATTTTCGGCTGAGCACGTCCACGCATTTTGCGACAAGAGCGGCAATGTTTTGCAGGATATTCGCACCCCCGAGCACAATGCGTGTGCCGCCCAAACCGTTATGGAATGGGTAAAGCGGTTGACCGCCGATCCGCAAACGGCCGTCTATGCATCTATTTCAGGTGGGCGCAACACCATCAGTTATTATCTAGGATTGGCGATGTCACTATTTGGACGCCCACAAGATCGCATCTTGCACGTATTGGTGTCGGAGGATTTTGAAGCCAACCATAATTTTTATTACCCGCCACCCCAGCCAGAAATCCTGTTTGATCGAGAAAATCAGGCTATCAATACGGCAGATGCCCAGATCACGCTTGCTCATATTCCATTCGTGCGTTTACGGCAAACGCTGGATGAGCGTTATCTACTGGAAGATCACAGTTTTCATGAATTGATTCAGGTATTGCAATCGTCGCTTGGCGAACCTCAGATCGATATTGATTTGCGGAGCGGCACATTGCGTTGCGGCCATAAATCGATCGATTTACAACCGCAATTGCTAGCGATATATGCATTGTTTGCTTACTACCGCAAAACCGAGAAAACCAGACAAGGCAGACTACGCTATCATCTGATCAACAGCGAAGATCTGCTGGCACTGTATGGCGAGATTGCAGGCCGTCATAGTGATGATTATGAAACTCTGGCGCAGCAGCTTGGCGGGGGCGTCTCCAAAGAATATTTCGACGAGAAAAAGTCACGAATCAACAAAGAACTGAAAAAACAGCTAGGCTTCTCTGCAGGCCCTTATCTCGTCAATAGTCACGGTCGTAGGCCAAATACGTTTTCCAGTCTGGATCTGCATCCCGACCAAATAGAAATTATCAGCCATAGCAAATTGGGGTAAAAATTACCGCCAGTGGCTGTATCAGGTTTGCAACCAGGCTTTTAGCCGAGACCGCAGTTGGCGCAAATCGGCCGCGGAGATGATATCAATGTCCTGCAGCGCCGCGCGATTAAGCTCCACATTGGTCGGCGCACTCAGGCTCACAATCAATCCATCCGCGTTCAAATAATTGTGATCCACCAGACTGTCAATTTTGAACAGCGTTTCCATTCCGATACCCCTGGCCTTACCAGCAGGAGCGCGTGCCTTACATTCAGCCAAATATAGCTGGTTGTTGTACAAAACCGCCAAATCGAATTCGCTTGCAACCTCGCTATCACTGACGACTTTCACGCCAGTCGCGGCATCTTGAATGCCCAGCTCTTGTACCAATGTGGCCAATTCAGCAAATACATGCACTTCCAGCCAACCTCCGGCAAAAAACGCACGATTTTCTGCATCAGAGAACAATAAATGGCCCGACGCAGTAATGGTCAAAACACCGGCATCCACCAACCATTGCAATCTAGTCACAGACCCCTCGTAGGGATGCTGGGTACACAATGGATTGTCAGGCGACATTTTGGCGATCAAGCGATTCAGGACATGTACCTGAGATGGCTGCTTGAGCGCCATTTCTGCAAATTGTGCGGCGGCTTTTTCGATACGTGGGTCACGGCGATTTAGCGTGTACTTCGCCTCCCGTAATTGATAGCCATTGAGACGAAAGTACCCGGACAATGACAGTCTGTCCATGATATTGAATTCCGGCCATTCAACACCCGCCGGGGTGTTCAACCAATGCAGTGCATCACTATCCGGATTAATGGAAAACATGCCCAAATTATTGCGCTGAGCTGCGCGGTAAACACATATCGCCCAATAGGGATCCAGCCCACTGGCATTAATCACCGTGCCCGACGAATCAAGGAAGCGAAATACACCATCTAAAAACTCGATACTCGCATTCGTTGATTCCCCTGGCGGCACCGCTAGCAATCGGGTTTCAATTCCTCGCGTGTTAAGAAACGCAGCGAGTCTCTGCGCCTGCGGCTCAAGTCCCGATATAGGGGCCAACATAACTCGCTGAATTGAGAAGCGTTGGTCTTGGATCGGAGCAATGCTATCGACAAGGCTTAAACCAGGAAAAATGACAACTTGTTGAATCTTAGAAAGGGCTGAGAAGGTGTTCAATGGCAAGATAAACTCAACAGTGAAATGATCAATAACAAACGCCGTTGAAGGTGTCCGGCGAAGCAAATATTTTTGTCTTCCCCAGCTTACACCATTCAACGGCGATGAGCACATTCGCTTAACACGAACATTCAATTCGCGCGAACGAATGCCATCGATGAAATTCGCAGCTACTTTAACGATTTAGGCTTTTCCTCCTCATCAAGCAAGACAATACTTCCCGCTGGATATTTACCAAGCTTGATCAATGCCTGGCAAACCAGTTCTTCGTCAGCCGAGAGAGTTATGTCCGTTCCGCGTTTTGCGATGAGGAGTTTCATTGCCACTGGTGCGCCACCAAATTCGATGTTTTCGGGAAGCGCTCCAGTGGTTTTGACATGTGCAAGTACTCCTGGTGCAAGCGCGTAAAGCGCAGCATTGATACGTAGCGTCTTGGGATACGGCTTATTTTCAGGCATGGTTATTCCTTTCCGTCGTGTCCATTGGACGCGACAATTGCTTGTTATGTGAACAGCACTTGCTGATTTTGCCCAAAGAGATTTGCTAGCATTTCAGTCAGGCACTCAACACACTTGACGTAGATCGATCACTTGCCAGGGCCACAATTGAACAGGCAACTTTCGTAAGCTTCCGTGCCGATTCGCAATGCCTGTTCGGCCAGTGCTTTCTGCCCAATCAAGTTATTCCACTCTTCATCGACAGTGTCGTTCACGATCAACCGTTCCCCCAGATCACGCGCACTATCTGGCTCAATGGAAATTTCTACACGGCGGATTTTTGCGGTTCGCACCTCGATGGTTTGCCACGCCCGGCTATCGTACGAATTACTAATCAAGTAAACACTCGAGGTCGTTTGGCCCGGATTCAATCCATTGATGTCGTTAAAATTGTTCGTCAGCGTCGTTTCCGCCGTGGGCTCACGATTGTCATTCAGATATAGACGAGCCTTAAAATTCAAATGCGAATAGGCATAACGACTGTCATTCTTCATGTCTAAGCTGAGTTTAAATGTCTGTCCATAGGGCTGAGCTTCCACAACAGACTGGACGTTACTTATCCGAACCTTGCCGATCTCATTGCGAACACTGTCGGTTGCAGCTTTCTGTTGCTTCAGCTCATTTAGCCGTGCCTCAACTCTTTTCAGCTCAGCTTTTGCTTCGCCCTGAACAATCATTCTGGGGGTCGCATTCGGATAGCGCTCCATGATGTTTTCAATCGTCAGGTTACTGGCCGCCCAGTCGAGTTGCGAAGCTTGTTGCGGGTAGAATGAGGCTGCGGCCGCAGCATAGCTTTCCTGAAATTTTTCTACACTACCGGTATTGAGCTGACGATCAAATCCCGGACCATAGTGTCGATACATATATGTGCCACCGTTGATGAGCAAGGATCCGGCTGACAAAATGACTGCGACACTTGTGGCAAATTTGCCTTTACCGACTACTCCTGACTCTTTTCCGATTTGAATCAGATGCTTTCGCCGAAAAACGTACAACGGAAGTGCCACCGCCCACAGTAATAAGACACTGCACGCCCATCCGCCTGGCGAATAGTTGAAGTCCAGCAACCCGGATTTTCTTTCCGTACGACCAATATTGTTCTTGGCTGCGTCGTACCAAACCATCCATGCACTGCTGATTACCCCGATCGTTACTAATAAGTCCACTTGAATTACCCCTTTTCATTTTTTGTGAAGCCATACCTCCGCACCTAACCGAATGGGTGGATTGGCCTGATGATGGATCAGGGCTGTATAGTAAAGATTGCAGGATATGAGATGTGGCATGACAAGCTTGTCCGACAGCTGGCTGCTTCCGACTACTGTAATGTGTGTGCCGGGGTTTGACGCAATTTTTATGAGCAGATACAGAAACTAGGACTATACCTAGCAGCACTCAAACAACCACCTACGCTTACTAGCAAAACTACTAGCCAGCCAAGGTAAAAACAACGACGAAACAAGATTCCCCCAGGCAAACAATTGGGAAGAGCATTCGGATTTTTCAACGTTGAGGCAATTGAAAGCTGCGGCGACGCTTGCCTAGCTACTTTTAGATGGATTAGTGTTCAGCTTTTTGCGGACTAGACCAACCGCAAGCTAGAAGTAAAAGTAACGAAAATCTCGTGTCGCTATATGAGAGATAGAGTGAGCCCTGCCGACACAAGCATCGTTTGAACAACGTTGTCAACAGAAATAACTTTGGTTATTACCTAAAAAAACTGACATAAAAAAATGAGTCAAGAAAACCAAACTGCTAACGACATACTGATCGACCAATTTCGAGAAATCCTATTTTTTCCAATTCGACTGCGCGGCAGCGTTCTTACCCCACCAAAACATTGGACACGGGTTCAGGATCCGCGGCACCGAAACTTGGGGGATTCAAAAGAAGCAGCCTATGCCGAACAGGTGTATTTCCATCCATTTTTTCAGGATCTCTTTTACCGCCGCCTTGGCGAAGGCCCTGGCGAGATAGAACCAATCCAGTGGTTTGAAAGAACTGATGTGAAATTCTTGGCTTGGACAGCCACATCTGACAAAGCAGAACTGAAAGAACCTAAAGATTGCGACCTACCGTTTCGACGCTTTTCAGTCGAGCGGCTTCAGCTGTGCGTTGCAGGAGAATTGCGCACGGCAGTACTCATGCTGGAGATAAAGTGTGAGGACAAAAAAATAAGGCTCAATGACGTTCTCGACACAATGGACTATCTTAGGCGGATTTATGCCCCTTACGTCAAAGATGGCACACCTGGCCGGGCACCGTTGAACCTACAGTGGTTAGATGAACACCACAATCTGATAGCGTTATGCCACGATGAAATGCCCCAACCAATTAACAACCTGCAATGGCTTATTCAGCATAATACTGCCCCAATTTTTCCTTGGTGGTCACAACTACTAGATGGCTGGCAACCGCATAGCAAGCAGGAAAACCTGACGACGCCCGGAGCGCTCCGTTACCAACAGGTTTTGGACGAGCGCATGCCACAAATTGTTTATCTCGCCACGAGCAATCCAAGACAGATCCCAGATGAGCAATTTGTAAGACTAACTTTTGCAGATGATCGTCAGGGGGAAAATCCCTCTTATCCCTACTCGCCCAGTTTTCTTGCGAACTGGGCAGATAAATACGCATACGATCGGTTCTGGCACCCAGAATTAAACGGGGATAAAGATCCCCATGCCTGGATGGAGACGCGTTTCCTAAACTCTGGCTTTAGTATGACTATGGTTGGCAAATCTAATGATGATTTCTTTGAAAATATCGAAAATGGAGCCTTGATGCACTTTAGGCGACACTATTCACAAATGGGCTTGGCAATCCATTTGCAAAAAGCAATTTTATTGGGATTCTCACAACGCTTAGCAGAGGCGG
>CAYOYW010000033.1:0-7813 GCA_964408305.1 uncultured Candidatus Saccharibacteria bacterium | reverse complement strand
TGACCGACTCCGCCACAGCCTACGCGCAATCAGTCCTCGCCGGCGAAGTGCCCGCGTGCAAGTGGGTCCGCCTCGCGTGCGAGCGCCACATGCGCGACCTCGCAAGCGGCCTCTGGCGCTGGGACGTCGCAGCGGCAGAGAAGGCCATCGGATTTCTGCGCCTGCTGCGCCACTACAAGGGCGAGTACGCGGGGCGGCAGTTCGATCCGCTGCCGTGGCAGTGCTTTGTCATCGGCTCAATTTTCGGATGGCGGCAGATCGCGACAGGGCTTCGGCGCTACCGGTATTCGCTCGTCGTCGTGCCGCGCAAGAACGGCAAGGCGCTCGCGCTTGACACACGGATACCCACACCGGCCGGATGGATAACGATGGGCGAAGTGAAGGCCGGCGATGTCGTGTTCTCGGACGACGGAAGGCCGTGCGTAGTCACGCACGCGACCGAGGTGATGCATGGGCACAAGTGCTATCGTGTCACGTTCTCGAACGGCGAGACGGTGATTGCCGACGCAGATCATCAATGGGTGACCACTGCCCGCGTCGACACGATCGGAGGAAAAACTGGCGGGCGGCGCGGCGTATCGAAAATGACGCGCGTTCGGACAACCGAAGAGATCGCGCGCACGGTGCGATATGGAGCGCGCGGCGACGTCAACCACTCCGTTGCAATGCCATCCCCTGTGCAGTGCAATGACGAGCCGCTTCCGATAGATCCTTACGTTCTTGGCGCTTGGCTTGGCGATGGAACACGTGGCCAAACCAACATCTCTGCGGGCAGCGAAGATGTTGATGCGATGTGCAAAAACATCGAAGCGCGCGGATACGAGGCGGTTCCGACCAAGGATCGCACGTGCTGGCGGATTATGGTTTGTTCGGTTCAGGGCGGGGCGCGCGTAGGCAAGTCGTCGCCGATGAACCTGCGGAAGCAGCTTCGCGCTATCGGTGTAGATTTCAAAAAACACATCCCACCTCGATACCTCCGCGCTTCCGTAAATCAGCGGGTTCAGCTTTTGCGCGGCTTGATGGATACCGACGGAACCATCTCGAAAGCCGGAACGCAGTGCGAATTCTCGACGAAGGATAAAGAGCTGGCGGATGGCATGATGGAGTTGCTTGCGTCGCTCGGGATAAAGGCGACGTGCGTCAGCCGTTACACAAAATGCCAGAACGGCAACGGCGGCGATTCGTTCCGGATTCTGTTCGCGTGCTTCAGCGACCTGATGCCGTTCGCGTTGCCGCGCAAGATGGCGCGCGTCCTTCAGCCGCGCTCCGGCGCACGATCGAGAAGTGTTCAGATCGTCTCGGTTGACGAGGTGGATTCTGTTCCGGTCAAGTGCATCGCAGTTGATGCGCCATCAAGAATGTACCTGTTCGGAAACTCAATGATTCCGACACACAACACGTTCCTCGGCGCCGGCGTTGGGCTGTGCCTGCTCTGCGGCGACGGCGAGCCCGCGGCGGAGGTGTACAGCGTCGCGACAAAGGAGGACCAAGCGCGGTTGTTGTGGAACGACGGCAAGCAGATGATTCGCTTCTCTCCCGGCGCTGGCGACGTCTTCCGTCGCACTGTATCCGAAATTCGACACGAGGACAGCGCGTCGTTTTGGAAGCCGCTTGGCTCCGACTCGGAAACGCTCGACGGCCTCAACCCGCACGGCGTCCTCGCGGACGAGCTGCACGCGTGGAAGGATCGCCGCCTCTGGGATATCCTCGACAGCGCACTCGGCGCCCGTCGTCACCCGCTCGTGTTCTCGATTTCGACCGAGGGCGAGGTGCGCGACGGGATCTTCGATGAACAGGTGAAGCTCGCGCAGGCCGTGTTGCAGGATGAGGCGCTGGCGAACAGCGCCGGCGCGAACGTGTTCGCGCTGATCTTCACCATCGACGATGGCGACGATCCGATGGATGAGGCCGCGTGGTTCAAGGCGAACCCGAACCTTGGGTGCGGAAAGAGCCTCGAGTACATGCGCGACCAGGCTGCGAAGGCCAAGCTATCGCCCGGCAAGATGCGCGACTTCCTCGTCAAGCAGCTCGACAAGCGCGCGGAGAAGATGGTGAGCGGCTGGCTGTCGTTGGCGAAGTGGGACGCGTGCTCCGGCGAAAAGCTCAAGGCCGCGCAGGTCTTACTAAGACTTAGCGGCAAGTCTGTGTTCTGCGGCTTCGACGCGTCGCGCTCGCAGGACTTGGCAGCTGTTGCGCTCGTCTGGTTCGGAGGCGAAATCGCGCACGCGGCTTGGCTGTTCTTCACGCCTGAGGAGACGATGCGCGAGCGCGAGCTCCGCGACCGCGCGCCCTACGCGAAGTGGGTCGAGGACGGCTGGATGGTCGCGACGCCGGGCAACATCACCGACTATCGCGCGATCGTCGCCCGCGTCGTCGAGATCCTGAAGGCCGCGAACGCCGAGGCGTTCTGGTATGATCCCAGCCACGGCCACGAGGCGGCGATGGAGATTCGCGACGAGCTCGGGATGATCGGGTCCGCGAAGATGGAGGGAGGCGGCGAGTGGCATCAGGTCGCGGCGCTGGCGCAGACGTTCGGCAACTTCTCTCGCCCTTATCGCGAGATCGAGCGGCGCGTCATCGGCGGCACGTTGCGCCACTACGGCAACCCGGTCGCGCGCTGGAACATTTCAAACGCCGTCCCGCATGTCGGGCCGAGCGAAAACATCATGCTCCACAAGGGCAAGAGCACCGGGCGCATCGACGGCGCCGTGGCTCTCGGCATGGCCTTCGCGGCCGCGCTGACAATGCCCGACGCAGGAGCGACAACACCAATGCCGGGGATGGTATTCGACGACGAATGAACACGACGAGCACAACCCGGGAGCATCTGCGCGCGAAGGAACTGGCGGCGGCTCTCGGATACAGCGTTAAGACGATTTACCGCGCGAAGGCCGCAGGGTTCAAGATGCATGGCGGAGTCGCGACTGTTGAGGAGTGGCGCGCGTGGCATGCCTCGCGTAGCGGAAATGTCCCTCCTTGTCCTGAAATGTCCGTGATTGATTGATGCCAAGCGAGCATCACCAGCCACGCTGTGGTGCGTGGAGATTGCCGCCCGCCTCAAAGAAGCCAGCCGCGCCCTCTTCGGGAAGCGCGAGGAGCGCGGCACGCTCAAAGACGGCAAGGACCTGCTGGAGCTGATCGGCACGACGGCGAGCAGCAAGAACGTCAACGAGACAAGCGCGATGACGATGTCCGCGGTTTACGCGTGCGTCCGCATCCTCTCTGAGAACGTCGCCAGCTTGCCGTTGCGCGTCCGGCGCAAGACGGCAAAGGGAAGCGAGGACGCCGACGAACACCCGCTGAATCGCATCCTAAAGGACGATCCAAACGACAGCGAGACGTCTTTCGAGTGGCTGGAGCGGATGCACGCCGCCCATGAGATGCGCGGCAACTGCTACGGCCTCGTGAAGCGCAACGCCTACTTCGAGCCCGAGGGGATCGAGTACGTCGGCGCGAATGAGGTCGAGGTTGTGCGAGTCGGCCGCGGTCGCGGCTACAAGCTTGGCGGCAAGCTCACGCAACCCGGCGAGATCCTGCACGTGCCGAGCATGTCGCTCGACGGACTCACCGGGCTTTCCGTGCTCAAGCAGGCGAAGGAGGGCATCGGCGTTGCGCTCGCCGCGCAGGAGTTTGGCGCCCGCTTCTTCGGCAACAACGCGCGCCCTGGCGGCGTCATCGAATTTCCGGCAGGCACCACCGAGGAGCAGGCGAGGCTCTACCTGAAGAAGTGGCGCGAGAAGCACGAGGGCCCGGCCGCTTACGGCAAGGTCGCCGGCCTCACCGGCGGCATCAAGTACCAGAACATCGGCATCAGCAACGAGGACGCCGAGTTCTTGGCGACGCGCCAGTTTCAGATCGAGGACATCGCCCGCTTCTACGGTGTGCCGCTCTTCCTGCTCCAATCGACGGAGAAGAGCACGAGCTGGGGCAGCGGCATGGAGCAGATCCAGTTGGCGTTTCAGGTCTTCACGCTCCGCCCGCGGCTCGTCCGCTGGGAGCGCCGGATGAACTCGACGCTGCTCTCGGAGCGCGATCGGGCGGCCGGCTACTACGTCTCCTTCAATCTCAACGCGATCCTCCGCGGCGCCTTCGCGGATCGGATGGCCGGATACGTCTCCGGCCTCACGAACGGCATCTACTCGATCAACGACGTCCGCCGGCTCGAGGACTTGCCTGAGCTGCCGGACAACGTCGGCGGCATCCATCGCGTTCCGCTCAACATCGGCCCGGCTGGCGCGCCGGCGAAGGAGGTAGTCACGCAATGAAGACGATCCAAACCCGCGCCCTGCATGGGCTCACCGTCCGCGAGGCCGCGAAGGACTCCGGCTACATCGGCATCCTTGAAGGCCACGCCGCCGTGTTCGACAGCGACTCGCTGCCGTTCGACGGTTGGGGCAAGCCGTGGGTTGAGCGCATCCAGCGTGGCGCGTTCTCGCGCACGCTCAAGGAACAGCCCGACGTAAAGGCGCTGTGGTCGCACCGCAGCGACGCCATCCTTGCCCGCTCGCCCGGCACACTCTCGCTCTCCGAGGACGAACGCGGACTGCGCGTCGAGATCAAGCTGATCGATACGCAGCAGAACCGCGACGTGCTCGCCAGCGTCCGCGCCGGTCTCGTCGACTCCATGTCGTTCGGCTTCTCCGCGCGATCCGTGAAGTGGGACGAAGGCAAGGAGCGCGACGTGCGGACGTTGCTCGACGTCGACCTGTTCGAAGTCTCGCCGGTCGTCTGGCCGGCCTATCCCGACACCGCCATATCTGCGCGCTCTGCGGCGTCGTTCCGCAGCCAAGACGGCACGGCCGAACTGAAGGCCATCGCCGAGGAGCGCGACCAACATTTCGCCACGGCTCGCAAGTCCAGTGAGGACGCGAGCGCGGCAAGCCGGGACGCCATTCGCGGGATGGCGCTTCGGTGCCTGTAACTCCCGCATCACCACAGAGGACACATACATGAAGCGTTTGAAAGAACTGCTCGAGAAGCGTGGTGCGAAGGCCAAGGAAGCCCGCACCATCGCCGACACCGTTGCCGCCGCGAATCGCGCGTTTACCGCCGAGGAGCGCCAGAAGATCGAAGGCATCCAGAGGGATGTGGAGGACATCGACGCCACCATCCAGATCGAGACCCGTCAGGCTTCCATCGAGAGCCAGCGCACGCCGCAGCTCTCCGAAGGCGAGAAGCGTGACATGGCCCGCTTCGACTACGGCCGCTTGCTGCGGTCGATGGTCTCGGCGTCCAAGGGCAACCCGTCCGGCATCGACGGCATCGAGGCCGAGATCATTCAGGAAGGCGAGCGCGAGGCCCGCGAGGCTGGCATCGAGCCGGCCGGAATCGTCCTGCCGCGTTCCTTCGTCCGTCGCTGCCACGAGCGCCGCGACATGACCGCCACCGGCCAGACCTCCGTCGCCGGCGATCAGGGCGGCATGACCGTCCAGACCAACGTCTCCGGCCTGCTCGACGACTTCTTCAACGCGAGCGTAATCCGCCAGGCTGGCGCCACCGTGCTCGAAGGCCTCACCGGCAACCTGATCGTGCCGCGCCTCGTCGCTGGCACTGCTCCGGCCGCCAAGGGTGAGAACGCTGCCGCCGACGAAGTCTCGCCTACCACCGGCAAGGTGACGATGCAGCCGAAGCGCCTGCCCGCCTACATCGACGTGAGCGAGCAGCTGTTCAAGCAGAGCAACAGCGCCATCGAGGCCATCATCCGCGCGCACCTGACGAACCAGATGCTCGCCGTGCAGGAAGCCGCGTTCTTCCACGGCTCCGGCACCAACGAGGCGTACGGCATCGCCGGCACCTCCGGCATCGGCTCCGTGGCTGGCGGCACTAACGGCCTTGCGCCGGCATGGTCGCACATCGTCGGACTCGAGACCGCAGTCGACATCAACAACGCTCTGCTCGGCAGCCTGCGCTACGTCTCGAACGGCAAGGTTCGCGGCAAGCTCAAGCAGACCTCGCGCGTGTCCGGCCAGAACGGGTTCATCTACGAGGGCAACGCGATGAATGGCTACGACTTCCTCGCGACCAACGCGGTTAGCTCCGCGCTCACCAAGGGCACCAGCTCCGGCGTCTGCTCGGCGATCTTCTTCGGCAACTTCGCCGACTACTGGGTTGGCTACTGGGGTGGCGTCTCGCTCGAGCTCGTGCGCGACAAGACCAACGCCATCGGCGGCCTCTACACGCTCGTCGCCTCGGCCTACTACGACGGCGCGGTCGTCCGCCCGAAGTCGTTCGCCGCGATGCTCGACGCGCTCACCGCCTAAGGCTGAGCAACCAACCGCGAGACTTGCACCGTGGGCGACCGCCTCATCACTCCTCCTGCCGCCGAGCCTGTCAGCGTGTCCGAGCTCAAGGCGCATCTCCGCGTTACCCACAACGCGGACGATGCGTACCTCGGCGAGCTTGCGACGGCGGCTCGCGAATACGCGGAGCAGCAGATGGGGCGTGCGCTTGCGGAGCAGACTCGTGAGTACACGGCCGACGCATTCCCGAGTCGCGGAGTTCTCCGCCTCGGGTTTGCGCCGGTCGTCTCCATTTCCTCGGTCAAGTACCTCGACGAGCTTGGCGCCGAGCAAACGCTCGCCGCTTCCGTCTACACCGTCGACACACAGAGCGAACCCGGCGCGCTCGTCTTGGCTGTCGACCAGGATTGGCCGGACACCGCCGGCCTTCCTGCTTCCGTGCGCGTGCGCTACGTCTGCGGAGTCGCGCCTCGGCCGCTGTTGAAGCGAGCCGTCCTTTTCATCGCCGCGCACTGGTACGAGCAACGGCTCCCGGTGAACGTCGGCAACATCGTGAACGAGATCCCGCAATCTCTCGCCGCGATCCTGTGGGCGAACCGCGTCTTCAATTCCTGACCGCATCTCACCATGGCAACTTCCGGCCGCTTCCTGAAACCAATTTTCATCTCCGGCGTTTCGTACGAAGTCGGAGCGGCGACGATTGATGATTCGCTCGTGTCGCAGTTGAGCCGAGACACGTTCATTCCGGATGTCGAACCCGACGAGACGATCGGGGAGAAGCCAGCCGCAAACTTTGCCTCCCTCCCCGCATGGTCCCAGCCCGGCATGACGGCTGCGCAGGGGCGGGCGGCGCTGGAGATTCCCGATCTGGCGGCGCAGGATGTCGATTCTGCTTTGCTCCGCGTCGGCGTACGCAAGCGCGCCAGAGGCACCTGTTACTACGTCTCCTCCTCTGGCGGAAGCGACGGCGCCGCTGGAACAGCCGATGCACCGTTTGCGACGCTCGCGAAGGTTCTGTCTGTCGCGACTTCCGGCTGTGAAATCTACCTGAAGCGAGGCGACGTGTGGTATGAACAGTTCGAGCTACCGTCGAATTGCTGGATTGGTGCATACGGGCAGGGCGCGAACCCGATCATTTCCGGGGCCGACCTGCTCGTGAACGCGAACTTCACGCTGCATTCTGGGGCGTGTTACAAGGTTACGCTTAACCCAGCGTCGGCAGCAAACCCCTACGCATCACTCACGAACGCCGACGTGCTCATGGTGTGGGACAACGGCGCCCGCTTGGGCGGGCGGTTCGAAAACAATCAGACGAGCATCGCCGGGTGTGTGTCGACGGCCGGCTCGCACTATTGGGACTCCGCGACCAGAACGCTGTACGTTCACGCCGCTGATGACTCGAACATCACGAGCAACGGGCGCACATATCACGCCTCTATCCGCACGCTCGCGATTCACGGCGGATCTGGAACCTACGCGGAGAACATCGACACGCAGTTCATGTACGCCAAGACCCAGAGCGGTCAGCAAGGCTACGGCATCCTCGATCACGGCGGGAATTATTTCCGGCGCTG
>CAYOYW010000032.1:3648-7936 GCA_964408305.1 uncultured Candidatus Saccharibacteria bacterium | reverse complement strand
CCCCAGCAGCCGCACCGCGCACGCCGTCGAGGGGATCGCCAGGTTCCCGCCGCGGACCAGTTGCGGCACGGTGTAGGTGCCGCCCGCGCTGTCCGTGACCTCGATGGTCGCGGCCGGGCCGAGCGACGCCGCCACGCCGACCAGCAGCAGCGCCCCCGACGGGACCGCCTGCGGCAGCGTGATCGTCGCCACCGCGGGCGACACGTTCGGCAGCGTCGCCGTACCGAGGAGCCGCGCCGTCGGCGCGCCCACGGGGACGTCGTGCCCCGTCTCCGTGCGCGCGAGCGCATCGGTGCCGACGAGCAGCCCCGCGACGGTGGCGGCGGCGTTCGGGACGTCGGTCGTGACCGCGTACCGCCAGCGGATGCGCTGGGCCTCCAGCACGCCGGGGCGGTACGGGGCGAACGGCTCGTAGGGGCACACCTCGGCGAGGCGGGCGTCCTCCTCCAGGCGGGCCTCGGCCTTCGGCGTGCGGCCGATGCTGAACGCCAGCGTGCCGGCCACCATGTCGGGGTCGGCCGTGTCGATGGCGGCCTCGCTGTCGACGTCGGGGATGTCGTCGAACGTGGCGTAGGGCAGCAGCGGCACGAGGTCGGCCACCGCGTAGGGCCGCACGGTCGTCTTCGCCGCGAGGATCTGCGCGGCGATGCTCTGGTCGGGGTAGTAGGTCCCGCTCCGGGCGACGCCGCCCGCGTAGTCGATCGTGATCGCCGCATCGACGTCGGCCAGGTCATCAAAGAGGGTCGTGCCCCCGAGGCGCAGCGTGCCGGCGAGGGGGTCGATCACGAGCCCGCCCGTCTTCGCGGCGGTGCGTGCGGCGACGAGCCCGAGCTGCGGGTCCTCCGGCAGGTAGGGGGTGTGCAGCGCCAGCTCGGCCAGCACGCCGACGAAGTGGTTCTCGCCGGCTCCGAGCCCCGCGACGCTGCCGCCCCACGTCTGCGGCGCCGCCGTGTGCGTGATGCCGATCCACACCGCGACCTGCACCCCGTCGACGCGCACCTCGATGATCGCGAACGCCGTGCCGGCGCCGAGGAGCGGGATGGCGTTGATATCGACCGCCGCCGTCACGGCCACGAGGTGCGGCGCGGTGTCGTTCAGCACGGCCGTCGCGCTGTCCGACGTGGCGCTGGGCGTCGGGCCGTCGTCGATGCGGACCTTCCCGTCCTGCAGGATCTTGACGCGCCACCCGGGCCCGCTCGCCGGCATCGCCTCGACGAGCACCTCGCCGCCGACGACGTTCGTGCGCCCGCGCTGCACGAGCACGTGCGTCGTCCAGCCATCGAGGTAGCGGAGCAGCTCCCCGGCCTGGCTGGCCGCCACCGTCACGGCCGCCGCGGTGCCGTCGCAGGCGAGCGCGCCCGCGTTCCATGGCTCGTACACGGGCCGGAGCGCCGTCGGGCTGGGGCTCCCACCGCCCAGGATCACCACGTCGTCGCCGCCGTGGCGGAAGTAGCCGCCGCTGTCGCGCGTCAGGTCGCCGGGATCGGCGAACCGCACGTACCACTGCGGCTCCAGCGCCAACACCGCCAGCGGGTACGGGTCCGTCGTCCCCGGCCACCGCTGCGCGTCAAGGTCGGCCTCGCGGAAGAAGTCGACGGTCGCCGTGCCCTCGGTGACGACGACGCTCGCCGGCACCTCGGAGTACGCCCGCGCCGTCCGCAACCCGGTTGCGACGCTGACCCGCGCCGCGATCCAGTACGTGCCGGGCCCGCGGACGACGAAGGACAGCTCCCGCGTCCGGCCGAGGATCGTGGCGCTGGCCCAGCTCGACCCGACGCGCACCTCGTATTCCAGGTTGTCGCCGCGCGGATCCTCGACCCGCTGCCAGGCGAGCTGCACGTACCCGTCGAGCAGCGTCCCGTGCGCGCCCGTCACGTCGCCCGGGGCCGCCAGCCACCACGTACCGTCCACGTGGTGCGTGATCGGCTCCACGTCCTCCAGCCCGAGCGGCGTCGCCCCGTACACGTTGTACGGCACGACCTTGACGAAGATGTCCTTGCCGATGAGCCGCGTCGGGAGTGCCACCCGCGCGAACGGCCCGGCAGCCGGGTAGCAGAGCGGCGTGCCGGCGTTGTGCGCCAGCGGCGCCGTCGCGTAGACCCCGCGCCGGAAGTACCCGTCCAGCCGGTAGACGCTGTGCGGGCCGTTCGTGGCGAGCAGCGTCACCGCCGAGAACGACACCAACTCGTACGTGTTCCCGTGCCCCACGTAGAGGAGCCGGCGCAGCGCCTCGGCCTCGCCCTGCGTGGCCCCCGTGAGACTGCCGCCGTCGATCACCAGGACGCGCACGCTGCTGGTCGTGTCGTCACCGTCGACCAGCGGCAGCGGGTCGAGCAGATAGCCGACGCACCCGCGGCCCTCGATCGTGTCGACCAGCTGGTAGTCGTCGTCGGCCCCCTCCGCCAGGAACACGGCGGCCCCGCCCCAGATCGACGGGTTGCCGGTGGCGGCGACCCACAGCTCCGGCTCGCGGACCAGCGGGAAGATCGGCTCGAAGACGGTCGGGAGGTGCGTGGCGCCGGGCGTCTCGTTGAAGTCGATGCCCCCGAGGGTCGTGCCCTGCTGGCCGTAGCGCGCCACCGTCGCCGCGCCCACCGGCAGATCCTCGGCCTCGACGTCGAAGTCCCCGCCCTCGTTCTCCGTGATGCCGGTGATCCGCACGGGCCACTGCGCGAGGCCGAGCCCGACGTCGGTCAGCGTCACGACGTCCATCGGCTCGAGGAGGCAGAAGCGCCAGCCGAGCCGGAAGCGGTACGTGTTCCGCACCGCGAGCTGGCGCTGCAACTTCCGCTGGGCGGTGTCGCGCGCGAGCGTGGGCGAGCAGATCATGTGCGCCTGCGTCGTCTGCTCCGCGCGGACGGCCCCGCCTTCGGCGGCGATCCCGGCGGCGTCGGTCGCCTCGGCGACCTCGCTCCGGTAGCCCATCGCGCGGTTCAGGAACTCGATCGACGTCTGCGTGTAGATGTCGGTCGGCGGCGTGCGCTCGACCTCGATGGGGTCGTCGCTGCCCTGGACGAGGAAGTCGTCGTCGGTGAGCGCGTAGCGGACGCCGATGTAGGCGCCGTCACGCGAGGCTTCGACGGTGGGGTCGTAGGCGACGCCCGTCACGTTGCCGTCGGCCGTCGCGCTGCGCACCTCGTCGCCGTACGGGACGAACTTGAGGCGCCCCTCCGACCAGACCAGCGCCGTGTTCGCCAGGTCGCACAGCTCGCTCAGGATGTCCGCGGCGGTGCGCTGCTGGTCGTAGACCGGGGAGAACCAGATGCCGTGCGCGCGGCAGTAGGCCGCGAAGGTGTTGGCGCCCGTGTAGAGCTCGCCCACCTGCGACGCGGGCCACCCGGCGCCGTACCGCGTGTTCGTCAGGAGGTCGTACGCGATGTCCGCGGCCAGCGCGTCGCGGATGTACGGGACGTAGTTGTCGTCCTTCTTCCACTGATTCGACTTGAGAACCTGCTGCACCTCGACGTCGAGCAGCTGCTGCCAGCGCGTCAGGTACGACTGCAGCCCGCGCAGGTTGAAGTTGTAGGTGGGCAGGCTGGCGTTGCTGTCGAGGTGCAGCTCATGGCCCGCGACATACGCGACGCCGGGGTACGCGAGGCCCTGGTGGCGCTCGGGCTCGGGCCACGCGGCCTCCTCGGTGCCGGGCGGCAGGAAGCGGAACTTGAAGCGGCCGTTCGTGTCGACCTTCTTGAGGATGTCCCAGATGGCGTCGGCGGTGGCGTCGGCGTGATAGGTCACCAGCACCGACGCCCCGTCGAAGTCGGTCATCGCGCGGGTCTCGTCGCTGCCGCTGCCCGTCGTCGGGATGGTCGCGGGCACCGTGCCGAGCACCATCGGCTTCGGCCCGAACTGCCAGAAGCCCGCGGTCGGCCGCTTCTGCGTGTCGGTCACCGCCACGACCCGCTTGTTCCGCCAGCAGGACTCGTCCTGGTTGCTGTTCAGCGGCGGCGCGCCCTCAGGGCGGCCCTCGACGGGCGCGGACGGATCGTCCTTCGGCTGCGGCCCGAGGTAGGCGCGCCCCAGTCCTTCGACCGGCCCCTCGCAGAGCGCGAGGATGGCGTTGACGAAGTACTCGTACTGCATCATCCCGACGCGGCCACCCTTCTTGGCGCCGCTCGGCTGGTTCAGCGGGCGCGCGAAGAAGCCGCCGGCCCAGATGATGTTCCCGGCGACCCGCGCCTCGCCGTAGACGATCGGGATCACCTGCCCGTACGTCGCCGTCTGGATGCGGACGGCGCGCGCCGGGCCCATGCCCGACGTCTGCGGGACGCTGCCGCTCTTACCCACG
>CAYOYW010000032.1:0-3548 GCA_964408305.1 uncultured Candidatus Saccharibacteria bacterium | reverse complement strand
GCGGGCGTCGCCATCAGTAGGCGCTCTCCGGGGTCGGCACGAACGGGAAGCCCCGGAAGTTGGTGCGGTTCGCGAACTTCTGCACGCACGTCTTCAGCGTCTTGTCGCACCCGGCCTGCAGCACGACGGCCTGCGTCCCGCTCGCCGGGAACACGCCCTGCGGGAACGGCTGCGTCAGGGTGAGCACCGTCCCGTCGTGCCCCTTCACGGTGCGGCCGAGCCCGATGAACGGCCCCGCCCAGACCTGCACGTAGCCCAGGTCGAAGAAGCCCTTGGCCTGCGACGGTGCGCTCGTCAGCACGAGGCGCATGGTGGTGCTCTGCGTGCAGTCGACCGTCGCCGCCTGCTGCACCGCCGCGCCGTTCACGGTCGCGTTGATCGCGATGCCGCACGTGGCGTCGTACAGCTGGTTCAGGCACCCGGCCTGGTACTTGTTCCGCGGCAGGCTCATGCGGAGCGCGTCCAGCCGCGAGCGCACCTGGAGTTCCAGCGTCGACCGCTTCGCCTTGCCGTCACCGACGTCGCCGACGAACTGCAGCACGGCCCCCGCCGAGACGTCCGGCGTGACGTGCCACTGCGGCGGCGTCGGCAGGAACAGCGTCCGCAACTCCACAATCGCCTTGTCGAACAGCCCCTGCTGCACCGCCTGCGGGATCGTCACCGTGGTCCCGGGGATGACGTCGAGCACCTGGCCGGGGCCGCTCGGGTCGCTGACGTAGGGCGTCAGCGTGAGCGTCAGGGTATCGACCTCGGTGCCGATCTGCGTGCGGATCTGGGAGCGCGTGAAGCGCGTCGCGCCGAGCGCCTTGTAAAGCTTCCCGTCCCAGGTGACGTCGGCGTCGGACGAGGCCCAGCAGAGTTCCGTGAAGCCGAAGGCCAGGCCGAAGCGGAGCAGCACGCGGAGCAGATCGACGCGCGCGAACGTGCCGGTGGCGAGCAGCGTCTCCAGCGCGGTCGTCGTCTCCACCGTGCGCGCGTGGTCGGACCAGGCGCGCTTCACGTCCGCACCGAGCGGAGGGCGATCTTCTTCGCCTCCCAGAGGTCGTACATGAAGTTGTTGAAGTCGGTCTCGTCCTTGTCGAACCGGACCTTGAAGAGGTACTGGCCCGACCACGTGATCGCGTGCCCGTTCGCCGGTGCGCTGGTGAAGCGCACCCAGCCGTCGTACGGCGTGTTCAGCGTGTAGCCGCTGACCTGGAGGACGCCGTTCACGTAGAGGAGCGGGGCCGGCGACGTCGCGATGCGGCCGACGGGTTCGACGAACCCGCCGTAGGCACGCGGCACGGCGAAGTCCTTCGTCGTGCCGTCGCCCGTGGCGATCGTCTGCCGCAGCGAGTCCGCGATCAGGTAGTCGGTCGGGTCCTGCCAGTAGAACGGCTCGAAGGACCCACGGCGCGCGAGGAAGAACCCGAGAAGCTGCTTCAGCTCGTCGGCCGGCGCCGTCGGCGTGGCGTTCGCGGCGACGCTGCGATCGTCGCGGAGCACCTCGTAGGCCATCTCGATCTTCCAGATCGGGTACGCCCACAGCGCCACGCGCGCCTCGCGGGCACCCGACGCTGGCGTCTGCACCTTCGTCGAGAAGACCGGCGTCTTGTGCACGCCCCACTTGAGGCCGGGCAGCGTCGGGAACGTCGCCATCAGAAGCCCCGCCCCTGCTTCAGCCGGCCCTGCTTCTGCATGGCCGCCCACAGGGCCGGGCCCTGGTCCTCGAAGAACTGCCGCACGCCGCGCGCGTCCATCGCCGTGATGTTGATCACGGGCGCGACCGCGGGCTCGGCCACAATCGACTCCAGCGCGTCGAGCCGGTCGGCCATGGCGCTGCTCCCGAAGGGGTCGCCCGCCATGGCGCGGTCGATGGGGCCGCGGTCGACGGCGAGGCCGATCGGGCCGGCGCTGCCGCCGGACGCGCCGCTCGCCAGGTCGCGGATCGTCTGCGCAATCGGCGCCGGGAGCACCATCTCCCGCGCGTGCAGGATGCCCAGCGTGCCGTCCTCCGGGATGTCGCCGGCGCCGCCCTTCGCGCTCACGGCGGCCATGGCGCCGAGGCCCAGCGCCAGCACGGTGCCGAACGCCACCGGGCCGAGGATCCAGCCGACGTACGGGATCTGCGACGCGCTCGCCATGGCGGCCGACGCGGCCTCGTACGCCTTCGCGAGGATCGACGTGCGCGCCTCGCTCGCCGTCGACTGCTTCCGGATCTGGTCCTGGATGAGCTTGAAGGCCGTCATGCCCAGCTCGGCGCCGACGAAGAGCGCGAGCCGCAGCACCTGGAAGGCCGCCCACCGGGCGATCATCGAGGCGATCCACGAGACGAACTGCAGCAGCATCGACATGCCCAGCTGCCGCCACGACTGCCCGAACCGCAGCGTCCCCTGGATCATGCCCTGGATCATCCGGTCGAAGCCCTGCGCGAGGCTCCCGAACATCCCGTCCATGAGCTGCTGGATCTGCTCGACCTGGGCGCCGGCCTCGTCCATGGAGAGGCGCTCCATGTCCTTGCCCTCGGCGTCGGTGAGCTGCTGCTCCTCGCGGTCGATGCGCGCGAGCGCGACGGGATCGTCCTGCGCAAGCTGGCGCTCCTGCTCCAGCGCCTCGCGCTGCAGCTCGTAGCGGCGCGCGAGCAGCGCGCGCATCTGCTCCAGGTAGTCGTCGCCGGAGATGAGCCCGAGCTGCTTGCGGAACTCGAGCGCCTGCTCCTCCTGCTGGCTGACCGCCAGCTGGTGCTCCGTGTTCGCCTGCAGCCGCTCCGCCAGGACCTGTCGCTCGGTCGCGACGCCCTGGGTGAACAGCTCCATCCGGTGCTCGTACTCCTGGTCCTCCGCGCGGGCGGCGTCCTTCGCGGCCTTCTCCGCGCTCTTCGCCTTCTCCGCGCTCTTCGCCTTCTCCGCGTCGAAGGCGCCCGGATCGAGCGGCCCTCGCGTGCCGCGCGTGGACGGCGCCGGCTCATCCGTCGGGCTCCACGGGCGCCACATGGGCGCCCCGGTCATGCCGGGCGTCGACGCGGCGGCGGGTGCGGCAGGCGGCGCCACGCCCACGGAGCGGTCGAAAGGCCGCCCGACGTTGGTGTTCCACCAGCTCACCGCGTCCTTCGCGGCGAGCATCTGCTTCAGGATCGGGAAGTAGTCGGCGACGTTGCGGAGCGTCTGCTCCCACGCCTTCCACGGATCGGCGTTGAACTCGCGGACCAGCTGCGACAGCTCGCGCACGCCGGTGACGACGACCGGCAGCACCTCGCGCCCGGTGACGGCCAGCTCGCGCGCCATGTCGGCCAGGTCGAGCGTCATGGCCTCGACGCTCTGGCTGCTCTGGTCGAGCGTGCCGTCGCCGGTGAGGAGCTGGGTGACGAAGCCGTCCCAGAGCTTGCCCAGCGCGGCGGTTGCGTCGCCGAGGCGGTCGGCCCCGGCGGCGGTGCCCGTGCCCATCTCCAGCCCGAGCGCCTTCGCGAGCGCGATGTTCTGGTCGAACGCCTCGCGGCCCTCGCGGACGAGGACGAGGACCTCCTCGAAGCCGCGGCCGAACAGCTCCGTCCCGGCCCGCGCCTTCGTCGC
>CAYOYW010000031.1:0-9033 GCA_964408305.1 uncultured Candidatus Saccharibacteria bacterium | reverse complement strand
TCCATCCGCATTGCGGGGCCAGCGCGTGGGGGAATTGAATGATGACACGCCCTAGGGTCGCCTTTCTTTTGGGTACTTTTCTTTGGCGAAGCAAAGAAAAGTACCTCGCCCGCCGGGGCGAGACCCGGCCTCCGCCCTCAGCAAGAGCAACACCTCACAGCCGCACCGGAATCCCCCGCTCCCGCATGTGCCGCTTGGCCTGCTCCACCGTGTATTCCCCATAGTGGAAGATGCTCGCCGCCAGCACCGCATCGGCACCACCTATCTGGATACCGTCGGCCAAGTGGTCCAGGTCGCCCACGCCGCCCGAGGCAATCACGGGCACGTCCACCGCATCGCTCACCGCGCGCGTCAGGGCCAGGTCGAAGCCCGCCTTGGTGCCGTCGCGGTCCATGCTGGTGAGCAGTATCTCGCCCGCGCCGCGCCGCGCCATCTCGGTGGCCCATTGCACGGCATCCAGGCCGGTGTTCTTGCGCCCGCCGTGGCTGTACACGTCCCAACCAGCGCCCACAGGCTGTCCGTTGGCGCCCAGGCGCGCCTGCTCCTCGGGGCTGCGGCGCTTGGCGTCTATGGCCACCACGATGCACTGCGCACCGTACTTGGCCGACGCCTGGCTGATCACGTCGGGGTTGGCGATGGCCGCGGAGTTGAAACTGGTCTTGTCTGCGCCCGCGTTGAGCAGGCGGCGCACATCGTCCACCGTGCGCACGCCGCCGCCCACGGTCAGCGGAATGAAGACCTGGCTGGCCACGGCCTCGATGATGTGCAGGATCAGGTCGCGGTCGTCACTGGTGGCGGTGATGTCCAGGAAGGTGAGCTCGTCGGCCCCCTGGGCGTTGTAGCGCGCGGCGATTTCCACGGGATCGCCCGCGTCGCGCAGTTCCACAAAGTTGACCCCTTTGACAACCCGGCCGCCGGTCACGTCCAGGCAGGGAATGATGCGTTTGGCAAGCATGCGCTGGCTCTTGAAAAATGGAAGAAGAAGGCTCGCAAGATACCACGGGGGGAGGGGTGAAGAAGATCAGAGGGCGCCGCCCGCCAGCCTGCGCGCCTCGCCGCTCTGCCAGCGCCAGGCGTCCTCGCACATGCGCTGCACGCCGTGCTGCGCGCGCCAGCCCAGCAGCTCCTGCGCCAGCGTGGGGTCGGCCCAGCAGGCAGCCACGTCGCCAGGGCGGCGCGCCACCACCTGGTAGGGCACGGGACGGCCGCTGGCCTGCTCGAAGGCGCGCACCATCTCCAGCACCGACACCGGGCAGCCGGTGCCCAGGTTCACCGTGAGCAGCCCTGCATGCTCGCGCAGGTAGCGCAGCGCGGCCACATGGCCTTGCGCCAGGTCGCACACGTGGATGTAGTCACGCACCCCGGTGCCATCGACGGTGGGATAGTCGTCGCCATAGACGCTCAGACGCTCGCGCTGGCCCACCGCCACCTGCGCCACGTAGGGCAGCAGGTTGTTGGGAATGCCCTGCGGGTCTTCGCCGATGAGGCCGCTTTCGTGCGCGCCCACAGGGTTGAAGTAGCGCAGCCGCGCCAGCCGCCACTGGCCGGGCTCGGAGGCGTCCAGGTCGGCCAACACCTGCTCCATCATGAGCTTGGTCCAGCCGTAGGGGTTGGTGGCGCTGAGCGGGAAATCCTCGCGGATGGGCAACTGTGCCGGATCGCCATACACCGTGGCCGACGAGGAAAACACCAGCGTGCGCACCCCGGCGCGCTGCATGGCCTGCAGGAGCGAGACCGTGCCCGCCACGTTGTTGTCGTAGTAGCGCAGCGGCTCGCGCACCGACTCGCCCACGGCCTTGAGCGCCGCAAAGTGAATCACCGCCTTGATGGTGTGGCGCGCAAACAGATCGTCGAGCAGGGCCGCGTCGCGCACATCGCCCTGCACATGCGCAGGCGCCTGGCCGGTGATGCGCCCGACGCGCTCCAGCACATCGGGACGGCTGTTGCAGAAGTTGTCCAGCACCAGGCAAGGCATGCCCGCCTGCGCCAGCGCCACGCAGGTGTGGGAACCAATAAAGCCCGCGCCGCCAGTGACCAGAATCATGCAGCCTCTCCATCAAAACAAACAATAATGAACATTTCAAAGATTTACACAAACTATAGCTGTTTGTCTAAAATCAAAAAGTTGTGTGACGTCTGGAAACAAATTTGCGGCAGCGAGCTCCCGCAAATGTCCAACAGATCATGCGGATCCATTCCGCAAGAGCCTTCGGTTCATCCCCTTCCCTTCTTGCTTTTTATTCGACCGTGCAGAGACACTCTGGCATGTTGCTGGCATTGTGCTTTCTTGTCTTGCGCCGCTGGCCTATGTGGCTGGCGGCCTGCCTGTGCCTGCCCCTGGCAGCACGGGCCGAACCTGCGGTCGCGCTCTACTACGGCGAACGCGCCGGCCTGGCGGACTTTCGCGCGTTTGATGTCGTGGTGGTCGATCCAGACCACCACCGCCAGCAAGCGCTGCCCGCCTGGGAAGGCACGCGATTCTATGCCTATGCCTCGGTGACCGAGGTGCAGCCTTCGCGGACCTATTTCGCTGACATTCCGTCCACCTGGAAGATCGGGCGCAACAGCGCCTGGGGCTCTGAGGTCATCGATCAGACCGCCCCCGGCTGGGCCGATTTTTTTGCCACGCGGGTGATCGCGCCGCTGTGGGCGCAAGGCTATCGGGGCTTTTTTCTGGACACGCTCGATTCGTACCGGCTGGCCGAACGCTTTGACGAACAGGCGCAGCAACAGGGGCTGGTGCAGCTCGTGCGCGCACTGCACCAGCGCTTTCCCGGCATCCGGCTCATCCTGAACCGGGGCTTCGAGATCGTGCCGCAACTGCAGGGCATGGTCGAGATGGTGGCGGCCGAGTCCCTCTACCGGCGCTGGAACGCCGCACAGCGCCGCTACGAAGAAGTCCCCGAGGCCGACCGCGCCTGGCTGCGCGGCCAGTTGCTGCAGGTGCGCGAGCGCCAAGGTCTGCCAGTGCTGGTGATCGACTATGTGCCGCCACATGACCGGGCACTGGCGCGCACGACGGCCCAGAAAATCCTGGCCGACGGGTTCACGCCCTGGGTCAGCGATGCCGACCTGTCCAGCGTGGGCGTGGGGCGCATCGAGCCAGTGGCGCGGCGTATCCTGGTGGTGTACAACGCCGCCGAGTCCCCAGCGCTCAATTACTCGGACGCGCACCGCTTTTTGCAAATGCCGCTCAACCACCTGGGCTACACGGTGGACTACGCAGACGCCCAGCAAGCGCTACCCGAATCCATTTTTCCCGACCGCTACGCCGGCGTTGTGCTGAGCTTTTCGGGCTACCTGCCGGAAACACGCTTCCGCGCGCTGGAACAATGGCTGCTGGCACGCCTGGACCATGGCATGCCCATGGCCCTGGTGGGTAGTTTTCCAATGCCACTGTCGCGCACGCTTGCGCAGCGCTGGGGCTTGATGACCGACCAGGAACCCCAGCCCCCGCTGCAAGCGGACACCCGCCACGCCATGCTGGGGCTGGAAACCACGGCGCCTTTGCCCGGCCCATCGCATGAAATGCCGCGCCTGGCGCCCACCGCCACCGCCACAGCACAGGTTCTGGTACGGGTGCGCGATGGCCGCGGCCAAACCTACGTACCCGGCGCACTCATGCCCTGGGGCGGGTACATCCTGGAACCCTACACCTATGTGGAAATTCCGGGCTCCGACCAGTACCGCTGGGTCATAGACCCCTTCGCCTTTCTCGCACAGGCGCTGCGTCTGCCTACCATTCCTGTGCCGGACACCACCACCGAAAACGGCCGCCGCCTGCTGCTGGCGCATGTGGACGGCGATGGGTTCCCCTCGCTGGCCGAACTGCCCGGCAGCCCGCTGGCGGCCGAGGTGCTGCTGCGCGACGTGTTCATGCGCTACCGCATTCCACAGACCATGTCGGTCATCGAGGCCGAAGTAGCCCCCCATGGCCTGTACCCCAAGCAAAGCCCGCAGCTGCAGGCCACAGCCAAGGCCATGTTCCGGCTGCCCCACATCGAAGTGGCCAGCCACACCTACTCCCACCCCTTCCTGTGGGACCGCTCGGTACGCCACGGCGTGTTCAAGGAAGACGGCGAAGCCGCCTACCAGTTGCCCGTGCCCAATTACCAGTTCGACCTGCAGCGCGAAATCACCGGATCGGCCGCCTACATCCGCGAGCACCTGGCGCCCCCTGGCAAGCCCGTGCGCATCCTGCAATGGTCGGGCGACACGGCGCCCGGCGCCGACGCGCTGCGCATCACCGAAGAAGCAGGGCTGCTCAACATCAATGGCGGGGACACCTTCATCACACGCGCCAATCCTTCGCTCACCGCCATTGGGCCGCTGGGCATCCGCAAGGGCGGGCACCTGCAGGTGTATGCGCCCATCACCAACGAGAACATCTACACCAATCTCTGGAAAGGCCCGTTCTACGGCTTCGAGCGCGCCATCGAAACCTTCGAACTGACCGACGCCCCGCGACGCATCAAACCCGTGGGCATTTATTACCACGTCTATTCGGCCAGCAAGCCCGCGGGACTCAAAGCACTGCACAAGGTCTATGGCTGGGCGCTGGCACAGCCGTTGCACCCGGTGTTCACCTCGGAATTCATTGCCAAGGTGCAGGACTTCCATGGCCTGGCCCTGGCACGCGAAGGCGATGGCTGGCGCGTGCGCGGCAGCGGCGCCCTGCGCACGCTGCGTTTACCCACGGCTTTAGGGCTTGCGCAACCGGGGCCTAGCCAAGGTGTTGCCGGCTGGAGCGAAGGCCCCGAAGGCACCTACGTCCACCTGACCGGCCCCCAGGCCTGGCTGCGTACCGCGGAAAGCCCCGCAGCCGATAGCCCGGCACTGCACGAAGCCAATGCCCGCATTACCCACTGGGCCATGCAGCCCCAAGGGGGCGAGTTCCAGTTGCAAGGCCATGTACCGCTGGAATTCAGCCTGCGCCTGCGCCCAGAATGCCAGGTGCGCGCCCACCAGCGCCCCCTGCCCTCCCAGTCCGGCCGTACCCCTGCCCGGACGGACATCCGCCACTACCGCCTCACCGATGTCACAGCGCGTATCCAGATACTCTGCCCAGCGCCCTGACCGCCCGGTGCTGGCTCCCGACTGGCTGATCGCCATGCTGACCTGCATGGTCGCTGGCGGCTTGTGGCTGCTGTACCCGCGCCAGGCCCTGGAGCGCCGCCTGGCCGAAACAGCAGCAAGCCCACTGTCTGCCGCCTACCTGCACAACCTGCTGCACAGCGATCCGGAAAACCCCGGCCTGCGCCTGCTGCTGGCGCGCCAGCAAATCCTGCACGGCGAAATGGCCCAGGCGCGAAACACGCTGGAGCCAGCGCTGGCCTCCAGCAACCCGGACATCCACCGCGACGCCCTGTGGGCCTTGTGGGAACTGCAGCACACGCAGTACCTGCGCACCCCCGAAGAGCGCCAGAACGCACGCCAGGCGCAACTGCTGGAGTTGCGCGCCCTGCTGCGCACGCTGGCCGCCGAGCAATGGCCCCAGGACCGCCAGCGCAGAATTGTGGCCATGGCCACCCAGTTTGGTGACAAGACCTTGCGCAAGGAGCTGGAGCAGCAGTGGGCCCTGGCGCAGCCCCAGGCCCAGGGCAGCACCGAATCCTACGAGGCCGCAGCGCGCGAAGCGCTGGCGGCAGGCGACTACGCGGGCAGCGCAGAGCTGTACCTGCTGGCACGCAGCACCAGCAGCAATGCAGCGCAGGCCAAGCACTACTTTCACGAAGCCCTGCGCACCCTGCGCGCGGGCAACGACCCTGCGGGTGCACTGGCCTTGGCCGAGCGCAACATCGGCCCCTTGGAAGACGACCCGGACACCCTGTTCCTGCTCATCGAGATTGCACGCGCCGCCGGACGCCCCGACTTGGCCGACCGTTATGCGCGCCGCCTGCTGCGCCTGTCGCTGCTACGGGCCTGGCCCGGCGAGCCCCCCCCAGAGTCCGCACCCACCATGGCCCGGTATGACGACGGCGCAAGCCTGCTGCAATCGGGCATGCAGACGGTGGCATGGCCAGTACAAGCCAAACCCTCGCCCAAAGCCCCTGAACTGCCATTCGACGACAAGGTCTATGCGCTGGGCTACGAAGTGTTCCTCGAAAACGGCAAACCCGAGGACGCCTGGGCCGTGGCCCAGGCCGCTGTGCGTGCCCAACCCGGCAGCCTGGTCTGGCGCGAGCGCCTGGCACGCGTATCCGAATGGACCGAACGCCCGGCCCAGGCGCTTGAGCAATGGCTGGCGATCGCGCGCCAGACCCAGCGCGACGAAGCCTGGCAGGCCGTGCTGCGCCTGGCGCCAGGCCTGTTTGAAGACGCTGCGCTGGTCGAAGCGCTGCACTACCAACTGCGCCGCAAGCCTGGTGACATGGCGCTCATCCGGGAACTGGTAGCGGCCCACGAGCGCCTGGGCGACCCCGGCCCGGCGCTCACCTACCTGCAGCAGCACGCACGCAGCCCCGAAGCCCTGGAACTGCTGGCCTGGCTGGCCGAGCGTGCAGGCCAGCCCGACACCGCGCTACAAGCCTGGCGCACCCTGCTGGCCGACCCCGCACAGGCCACCCCGGCACGGGCCGTACCCGCCGCCGTGCTGGCCCTGATGCAAGGCCGCCCCGACGAGGGCTTGGCCTGGATGGAGGCCGCGCAACAGCACCTACCCGCCGAGGGCAACGCCTCCGAATTCTGGCGCCTGACAGGACAGATTGCCGAAAGCCGCCAGCGCCGCACGCTTGCCATCACCGCCTACCGCCAGTTGGCGAACAACCCCGACGCCCCCGTGGAAGACCTGGACGCCCTGATCCGCCAGCTGCTGCCAGACCACCCGCTGGAAGCGGCCCAGGTGGCCTTGCGCGCCTGGGAGCGCCATGACCAGCCACGCCATCTGATCCAGGCCCTCACGCTCTACTCAGGCCGCGGGGAATGGGCGCCATTCGACCGCGTGCTGTCCCTGCTCGACCCGGCCCCCGATGCCGCCCGCCGCTCGCTGCGCAAGCTTTGGCGCATGCCCGAATACCTGCGGCTCATGGGCTCGCACCACCAGAATGCCGGGCGCCTGGCGCTGGCGCGTGAGCACCTGCAAGCCGGCCTGGCGGCCAGCCCCGACTCTGCCGATATGCAGTCCGCCCTGTTGTGGCTGCTGATCGACAGCAACGACGCTGCGACCCTGCGCGAACTGCTGGCCCGGCACGAGGTCGCCTGGAGCCGCCAGGCCGCCGTGCACGATGCCCTCGCATCAAGCTACCAGGCCCTGTCGCAACCACAGGTGGCGCTCGAGCGCTACCTCACTCCCCAGTTGCAAACGCGGCAAGGCGACTTCCTGTGGATGATGAACTACGCCGACGCGCTGGATCAGAACCAGCAGTCCGACCGTGCATGGGAGCTGCGCAGGCACCTGCTGCGCCAACAGTGGCGCCAGCTCTCCCAGAATCCACAGGGCCAGCCGCGCAGCCACGCACAAGTGCGCGCACAGTGGCTGACCGAACAAGGCCTGGACGCCACGCGGCGCGTGGCGCGTGCGCGCCTGCAGATCACGCAAAACCCCGGCGACCCGGCCTACACCGTGCTGCGCGAGCTGTTGCGCCTGGACCTGGACAGCCAGGGCCAGCTCTCCAACGCAGCAGCAGAGACCGCCATCGGCTGGCTGCAGGATCAGGGGGAATACCAGGCCGAGCGGCGCTTCCTGTGGCACCAGTACGCCCAGGGCCGCAGCGCACGCACCCACCGCCCGCTGTGGGCCGACATCACCCTGGCGCTGGCCGAAGACGACCGCCTGGCATCGGGCGAACTGCTGCAGACCTTTGACGAGCGGCTGCCACGCTACGACCGCGTGAACGCAGCGCGCGCAGTGGGCGACCTGCGCACGGCGCAGAGCGCAGCCTTTGACGCCCAGCACGCACAGCATGACGACGCAACCGTGCACCTGCAACTGAGCGAGTCGCTCCTGGCCTTCAGCGACCATGCCGAGACCACGGCCAAGTGGCAGGACCTTTCAGGCATGGACGAAACACAGGCCGGTGCCACCGTGCACCTGGCCCTGTCCATTCCGCTGCGGCTGGATGTGGAGTGGAACAGCATCCGCCGCCAATCCACCAACACGCGGGTGGTGTATCAGCCGCCGCACGAGCGGCTGTGGGGGCTGCGCCTGCGCTGGACAGCGCGCGACGCCGAGACACGGCTCGGGCTGTGGCGGCGCGAAGGCTGGCGCAATACCGGCGCCTGGCAGCTCACGCACGAGCAGCGCCTGGACAGCCGCCTGACCCTGCTGGCCGAGCTGGGCCAGCACCTGCCCAGCGAAGAAAGCCTGGCCATGCGCCTGGCAGGCATGAAAGACCAGGCAGGGGTGGGCCTGCGTTACCAGTTCTCACGCCTGGACAGCGTGCTGCTCAACTACCAGGCAGAGGAATACCGGCTGCAGACGGGTCAGCGCCTGGGTAGCGGCCGCCATGCCAGCCTGCGCTACACCCACACCTACCGGCTGGATCTGCCCCAGTTGGAGTTCAGCGCTTTTGGCTCCGACAACGTCTACAGCATCGACACCCAGGCCCAGGCCAGCGCCACGCTGGACTTCCTGCCCACCGGCGTCCTGGAGGGGCCGCGCACCTTTGTGCCGCGCAGCTTTGGCTTCTACGGCATCGAAGTGGCCAGCAACATGCGGCTGGAGCAGGACTACACGCGCACCCTGCAACCGTACGCCAGCATCAGCCGCACCTGGCATACACGCCTGGGGCCTGGTTACGGCATCCGCCTGGGCGTGGCCGGCAGCGTGCTGGGCGCAGACCATTTCAGCATGACCTGGGGCCTGGGCAAATCCGGCCCCCAATCGCAAGACCGCAGCCGTGAGCTGCAGCTGCGCTACCGCCTCCATTTTTGAACCTTGACTCACAGGAATCTCCCCATGACCCTGCTCCAACGCCTCCGCACCCTTCGGTTCTGGCCTGCCTGCGCCCTGCTCGGCACGGCACTGCTGCTGGGCGCCTGCTCCTCACTCGACCGGGGCCATGCCCCCGCGCTGGAACCCCAGGCCACCTGGAC
>CAYOYW010000030.1:0-9177 GCA_964408305.1 uncultured Candidatus Saccharibacteria bacterium | reverse complement strand
ACGACCCCACCCAATGGCTGTTCCATGGCCACCCGCAGCCCGCCACCGACCCGCTGCAAGTCGCCGTCGCCCGTCTGACCGGCTATCGCTGGCCGGCCGAGACCGATACGGCGATGGAACTGGCCGACGAGGCCCGCACCTGGATTGCCCGCTGCGAGAAGCTGGCCGAACACACCGACGACGACGGCATCGTCTGCCTGCCCTCAGTGCGTGGCGAAGCGCCCGCGCATGACCGCTTGCTCAAGCTGCTGATTGCCGCCTGGGAGACCGTGCAACCCGGCAGCTGGAAGCCCGCCGTGCTCGACAAGCTGCTGGCCGATGCCGAGTGCGCTGGCAAGGGTCTGGACGTCTGGCTGCGCGAGAAGTTCTTCGAGCAGCACGCCAAGCGCTTCCACCACCGCCCCTTCATCTGGCACGTGTGGGACGGCTTGAAGGATGGCTTTGCCGCGCTGGTGAACTATCACAAGCTCGATGCCAAGAACCTGGAGCGCCTCATCCACACCTACCTGGGCGACTGGATTCGCCAGCAGGAGGCTGGGGTGCGCGAGGGTGTCGACGGTGCCCCAACCCGCCTCGCCGCCGCGCTGGATCTGAAGCGCCGCCTCGAGCTCATCCTCGAAGGCGAGCCGCCCTACGACATCTTTGTACGTTGGAAGCCCCTGGCCGAACAACCCATCGGCTGGAACCCCGACCTCAACGACGGCGTGCGCCTGAATATCCGCCCCTTCATGACTGCCGAGGTGCTGCGTCACAACAAGAAGCCCAAACTCAACATCAGCTGGGACAAGGATAGGGGCAAGGACGTGGAAAGTGCCCCTTGGTTCAAGGTGTTCAAGGGCGATCGCATCAACGACCATCATCTGCCGGTGGCTCAGAAGCGAGCCGCTCGCGCCAGAGACGAAAAGTGAGAACCGAATTCCAGGGAGAGAAGAACCGATGGTCAGTCGAGCCGAAGCACAGGCGTTGTTGCGTGCCGCAATGGGAAGCCCCGCGGCGAACTTTCGAGAGGGTCAGTGGGAGGCTATCGACCATATCGTCAATCAGCGGGGTAAGGTGCTGTGCATCCAGCGAACGGGCTGGGGCAAGAGCATGGTCTATTTCGTCGCGGCCAAGCTCATGAGGGCACAGGGGCACGGTGTAACACTCATCGTCTCGCCGCTCTTGGCGCTGATGCGCAACCAGATTGAGGCAGCAAACCGCCTGCATCTCAATGCGCTGACCATCAATTCGACCAACGTGGATGACTGGGGCGTCATTCGCCGCACCTTGCTTGCGGATGGCGCTGACCTGCTGCTGATTTCACCCGAGCGGCTGGCCAACGATGAGTTTGTGGCTGACGTACTGCAGCCCATCGCGGCGCGCATCGGCATGCTGGTCATCGACGAGGCGCACTGCATTTCGGATTGGGGACACGACTTCCGACCGGACTACCGTCGCATCGGCCAAGTTCTGGGGCGACTACCCAACAACATTGCGGTGCTCGCCACCACGGCCACGGCGAACCGACGAGTGGAACAGGACGTGGGCGCGCAATTGGGCGACGATGTGCAGGTGCAGCGCGGACCCTTGATGCGAGACAGCCTCGCTCTGCAAGTGATGCAGATGCCCAGCGCGGCCGACCGCCTGGCGTGGCTGGTGGACAGGCTTCCCGAGCTTCCCGGGAGTGGCATCGTCTACACGCTGACGACCCGCGATGCGGCGCGCGTCGCCGACTGGCTGCGACAAAAAGGAGTCGATGCCCACGCGTACCACTCTGACATTGATGGGCCAGAACGAGAGCGACTGGAACAGGCGCTGTCCGCGAATCAAGTGAAGTGTCTGGTCGCCACTACGGCACTCGGTATGGGGTACGACAAGCCGGACCTCACATTCGTCATTCACTTCCAGACACCTGGCAACGTCGTCGCGTACTACCAGCAGGTTGGCCGTGCCGGCCGCGCCATCCCACGCGCCTACGGTGTGCTGATGGCTGGAGAAGAAGACGCCGATATCAACGAGTTCTTCCGCGAGGCCGCATTCCCGCCAGAGTGGCAGGTCGACCGCATCCTGAATGCCCTGGACGAAGCCGAGGACGGCATGAAAGTCCGCGACCTTGAACGGGCGGTGAACCTCCGGCCATCGCAGATTGAGAAGGTGCTGAAGCTGTTGGTAGTTGAGCCCCGATCCCCCGTCATTCGTATTGAGGGGAAGTGGTTTCGCACTCCGAACCCCTACACCATGGACCGCGAGCGCATTGCGCACCTGACCAGGCAGCGGGAGCTGGAGTGGGACCAGATGCAGCAGTACGTCTCGAATCAGCAGTGCTCCATGCAGTTCTTGGCAGCAGCACTCGACGACGACACCAGCGGGCCTTGCGGTTGTTGCGCGGTCTGTTTGCAGCAACCCATCTTGCCTGTCGAGACAAGCCGTTCCAACCTCATCGACGCGCAGCGCTTCCTTCGGCACAGTGAGATGCCGCTGCAGCTGAAGAAGCAGTGGGATTTGCCTGCGCTTGCGCAGTACGCCGGTCAGTTTGCGTGGCGAGGGCTAAACATCCCGCACGAGCTTCGCGGCGAAGAGGGGCGTGTGCTTTCGAGGTGGGGCGAGCCGGTGTGGGGGGCTTTGGTGGCACAGGGCAAGGCTGCAGGCAGATTCGATGATGAACTTGTCGCTGCCTCGGCTGAACTGGTCAAGCAGCGCTGGCCTGAAGGCGCTCGGGCCGCATGGGTGGCATGCATCCCTTCGCTCAGGCATCCCGAGCTGGTTCCCGACTTCGCCCGTAGGCTCGCAGCCGCCCTGGGCATCCCGTTCCGAGACGCTGTGCAGAAGACCCGGGAGACAGAACCACAGAAGCAGATGGAGAACCGTTTTCACCAGTGCCACAACCTCGATGGTGCCTTCGCCGTGGATGTGGACCTCTGCTACTCCGACCCCGTGCTGCTGGTCGATGACGTCGTCGACTCGGGCTGGACGCTCACACTCACTGCAGCATTGCTTAGACAGGTTGGCGTTACTGCCGTGCTGCCGTTTGCGCTTGCAACGACAGCAGCGAAATGAAAGACCCTAGATGAATAACCACAACTTGAGCGCAGACACCGAAGTAGTGTTGCTGCTCTGCGGCCGCTTCGGCGGCGAAAAGCAAGACTCATTCCAGCCGCTCACCCCACGAGAGTATGGGGAGTTAGCCAAATGGCTTCTTGGCCGCAGTCTTCGCCCGTCTGACCTGATGGCTAGCGCAGGGCGTGAAGCGCTCTCTGACGTGCATGAGGCACGTCTGGAGCGTAAGCGCATCGAATTCCTGCTGGATCGGGGGACTGCGATGGCATTGGCGCTGGAGCGTTGGGCGCGCGGTGGCTTGTGGGTGATTTCGCGAGGGGACGCGGAGTTCCCGAAACGATTGAGGCGTCACCTGAAATACGCCACGCCCCCCCTGCTGTACGGCGCTGGGGATAAATCGCTACTCGATTTGGGCGGCCTAGCCATCATCGGCTCGCGAGATGCAACCGAGTCTGCGCTTGAATACACGCGTTCCATTGCGGAGCGCTGTGCCTGCGAGGGGATGGCGGTGGTTTCCGGAGGTGCCCGTGGCGTTGATGCCGCGGCCATGCAAGGTGCCACCGAAGCGGGCGGTTACTGCATTGGCGTTCTGGCCAGCGACCTGCTCAAGACGAGCGTCAATCGTCAGAACCGAGTGGGCCTGCAAGAAGGACGACTGGTGCTCGTGTCGCCCTTCTTTCCTGAGGCGGGCTTCAACGCTGGCAACGCGATGGGGCGCAATCGCTACATCTACACGTTGGCGGACCAGGCACTGGTTATCGACTCGGCGCTGCGAAGTGGTGGCACTTGGGAGGGGGCTATCGAGAACCTCAAGCATAGGTGGGTTCCGATGTACGTTCGCTCGCCAGGTGAAGGCGCTGGCAATGCGGCGCTGATTGCAGAAGGTGGGCTGCCTTTCACGCTCATGGATAGTTCAGACGAAAGCCTGACAGAGCTCTTTGGTAGGCGGTCATCAGAGAAGAGCTCACCCAATGAAGGCGACACGGCTGTGCAGTCTTCGCTGTTGGAGCCGAAGGCAGGGGGAGAAGCTGACGCCCTAACGGACCCTGCCGCGGACGAGGAGGTCATCACCGGTCTCACTCAAATTACCCCAGCTGTGCTCGAGCCCAACACTGCCACTTCTGCGGTTGCCGAGCAGCCCGAACTCCCTGACGTGCTCAGTGTTCCGGAGGTCGCAGAGGCGATGGACAACGTAAACTCAGCGGAAGAACTCGGCACCAATACGAAGCCTTCATCGGACAGCGGCACTTCGTCGATGGACATGTATTTCGACTTCAGAGCTCGGCTTGTAAAGCTGCTCCGCGGAGGGGCGTTGTCCGAGGACGATATTGCCGCTCTGCTGTGCATCGAAAAGGGGCAGGCCAAGGTTTGGCTGAAGCGTGCCAGCGAGACTGGCGCTGTCGATAAACTGAAGAAGCCAGTGCGATATGCACTTGGGCGGCAGGGCCGCTTGTGTTGACTGATTCGGTAGGAAGCGGAGGCACCGAGCTATGAGGAGTGTGCGAGTGGGTTCAGAGACCCTCGAAAGCCTGTTGGCTGAGAAGTTGTCGGCCGTCGCCAAAGGCAACAGCCATACGACAGCGCCAGCCGCAGCTGTACTGTGGCCAGACAAAGAGCGGCAGTGGGTTGCAGCTATCCCGACACTAAAGCAGTCGATGCCGGGACTCTGCGAACTAGGCACATTTGCCCCTGCATCGCGCAGCGGCCCTGCTATCTGGCTCAAGTGTGCAATTGCAGGGCTTATCCCTGAAGTCAAATTTGACGGCGTACCAGTGATCTACCTGCCAGGAGTCAGCCGAGCCGAATTGCGTGCGATTGAAAGCTGTCCGCGTGACCTGCAACCGTTGGCAGAACTCCAATACCGCGGCGTATTCTGGAGCCAGGTCAACGCAAAGGATTGGACAGTTAGCGCCTTCCTTGCTTCGAAGAATGGTGGGCTCGGCCTTGACGTGGCCCAAGACAGGGCAACACAGGAAGCGCTGAGTCAAGCGCTGCAGGCAGGTGTGCTCCTTCAATGCAGCGTGGATAGCCTAAAGGAACGCGCCATTAATGCAGAGTGGTTGCTGAGCCTGCTGGCCCCAAATCCAACAAGGGATCTGCTGCAATGGATGAATGAGCCAGAAGCATCTCGCCAGCAATGGGGTGATGTGCTCTGGGATGTGTTCGTGAAACGCTGCAAGTCGGACTTCGGTTTCGACCCAGTTGCCGATGGCACATTGGTAGCTGCCGAGCAACTGGCCGAGGGTAAGGATAAGTGGGCGGCGGTTTCTGTGCTTTATCGGGATTCTTTTGGCAGCTTTCCCAACGTCTATAACCTGCTGGCAAAGATTCAGCCTCCACAAATGGGACTCTTTCCGGACCATGACCTGCTGGCAGGCTACCCGCAAGCCAACGAACAAGGCGAAGCGACCTTGCGTTATACCTTATCAGCCTGTGCTGGCATGGATGCGCCTCAGGCACGCACGGCCGTTTTGGCCACTGATAAAGAACACGGGCTTCGTCGCGGCTGGCTGTGGTCACGCATGGGGGCGTCTCCTCTGGCTGCGTCCTTAGAGCATTTGTCACAGCTGGCACAACAAAGTGCGGCTCTTCCCATCGGGAAAACGCCCGCGGAGCTGGCGAGCAGCTACCAGGAGGCGGGATGGCAGGTTGACCAGGCTGCGCTAAAAGCGCTGGCGTGTGTTCACACCAAAAACGACTTGGAGGCCGTCAGTGCTGTGCTACGTGTGATGTATTTGCCGTGGCTGGAGGAATCGGCGCGACGACTGCAGGAAGCAGTCAAGGACTCCGGTAGTCTGGCGACGTTACAAGCTAAAAACGCGGGCGAGCCCTTGGGTGAAACTTGTACGGTTTTCGTTGATGGCCTGCGCTACGACGTGGCCAAACGACTCGAACAGCGTCTGTCATCGCTGGGCACAACCAGTCTCTCTGCTTGCTGGACCAGCATGCCTTCGGTGACCGCATCTGGAAAAGCCTGGTGCTCGCCAGTCGCAGGCTTTGTCGCTGGCAGTCCAGACGATGTCGACTTTGAGCCCCGAGTAGCGGTCGATGGCAAGCCACTCTCGAGTCATAACTTCCGAAAGTTGCTGAGCGAGCATGGTATCGAGCCCTTGGAGAAACACGAAACGGGAGACCCGCAGGGTCGTGCCTGGACCGAGGCTGGCGACCTGGATCATTACGGGCATGAGCATGGTATTCGCCTCGCCCGAGACATGGAAACGCAGCTTGACCAAGTTGTTGAACGAGTCACGGAGCTTTGTGGCGCAGGTTGGAAACGTTTGCGCATCGTCACCGACCATGGATGGTTGCTGGCTCCTGGTGGATTGCCGAAGTCAGAATTGGCAAAGCACCAGGCCGAGACCCGTTGGGGACGCTGCGCAGTGCTGAAAAACAGTGCGCACGGCACACCGCTGACCTTCGGCTGGGACTGGTGCAAAGATGTCCAAGTCGCATACGCGCCTGGCGTGGCAAGCTTCATCGCCGGAGCCGAGTATGCGCACGGGGGTATCAGCCTGCAGGAATGTTTGGTCCCTGTCCTGCAGCTGGAGTGTGTGGGCGTGGTGAATTCGAGCGTGGCGGTCAATATTCAGTCTGTGACTTGGAAGGGATTGCGCTGCACAGTAGTGGTGGACGGCGCCTCTGCAGGTCTGCAGGTGGACATTCGCACGAAGGCAGCATTGGAGTCTAGTTCGCTGGCGGCCAGCGCCAAACCACTGGAAGGCGGCAAAGCCAGCCTTGCAGTGGCGGATGACGAACAAATGGGCGCAGCAGCCGTGGTGGTGGTTTTGAGCGCTGATGGGAACGTACTGCAGAAGTGGTCCACCACAATAGGAGAATAATAAAGATGCTACTCGATGAATTGGACCGCAAAGCCACGACCGCTTTCGAAGGCTACGTGGTGCGCAAGGATCTAGTGCGGACTTTCAGCCGCCAGTTTCCGGTTCCTACGTATGTGGTGGAATTCCTGCTTGGCCGTTATTGCGCCACAACCGACGAAGCCGAAATCCAGGAGGGGCTGGACATCGTACAACGGCAGTTGGGCTCCCGTACGGTCAAGGCTGGCGAGGAGGAGCTGTTCAAAGCGCGTGCCCGCGAATCGGGTTCCGTGAAAATCATCGACATCATTACGGCGCGCCTGGACTCGAAGACAGACTCCTACGTCGCAACCTTGCCTAGCCTGCGCCTGAACGATGTTCGGCTGACGCCCGAGATGGTGAAAGACAACGAGCGCATGTTGACGGGTGGCTTCTACGCTGAGGTCACGTTGGGCTACGATGCTTCGATTGCCCAAGAAAAGGGAGGCCGTCCGTTCGGGGTGGACGCTCTGCGTGCCATTCAGCTCTCGAAGCGCGAGGTACTGGATGTGCTAGCCAAGGGGCGGGAGTATTTCTCTACAGCCGAATGGCGCGACCTGCTGCTACGCAGCGTCGGTTTCGAACCAGAGACGCTGCCCGAGCGCGCCAAGGATGCGCTCTTACTGCGCATGGTGCCCTTCGTCGAACGCAACTACAACCTGGTGGAACTGGGGCCACGCGGTACGGGTAAATCACACCTATTCCAGCAGGTTTCGCCCTATGCGCACCTGATTTCTGGCGGTAAGGCCACTGTGGCCCGGATGTTCGTCAACAACGCCAGTGGTCAGCGCGGCCTGGTGTGCCAGTACGATGTGGTCTGCTTCGACGAGGTGTCAGGCGTGTCCTTTGACCAGAAGGATGGGGTCAACATCATGAAGGGTTACATGGAGAGTGGCGAGTTCTCACGTGGCAAGGAAAGCATTCGCGCTGACGGTTCCATTGTTCTGGTGGGCAACTTTGATGTGGATGTCGAGCACCAACAGCGTATTGGCCACCTGTTTGGCCCGTTGCCACCGGAGATGCGCGATGACACTGCTTTCATGGATCGCATTCACTGCTTCCTACCTGGCTGGGATGTGCCCAAGCTCAACCCAGGTCTTTTCACCCAACACTTCGGATTGGTGAGCGATTTCCTGTCGGAGTGCTTCACCCAGCTGCGCAACCAGAGCAGAGTGTCAATGCTGCAGGGCCGTGTCTTTTGGGGCGGCGCGCTATCGGGGCGGGACCTCAACGGCGTCAATAAGACGGTCAGTGGTCTTCTGAAGCTCCTCTACCCAAACGCGGAGACACCAGTCAGCGATGAGGACCTGGAATGGGCCGCGCGCCTGGCGCTGGAGGTGCGGCGGCGGGTCAAGGAGCAGCAAAAGCGCATCGGCGCTGCAGAGTTCCGCAACACCCATTTCAGCTACACGATGGGCGCTGAGGGCGTCGAAAAGTTCGTAAGCACGCCAGAGCTCCAGAGCCAAGGAGGTATAGGTGATGAGCCGCTGGAGTGCGGGCAGATTTGGACGCTGAGCCCAGGCGGCCAAGACGAGCATCCTGGCCTTTTCCGTTTGGAAGCGACAGAAGGTCCAGGCAGTGGTGTTCGCGTCCTCAATAACCCAGTGCCAGCCCCCTTCAAAGAGTCGATTCGCTGCGCCGAGCAGAACCTATACGCTCGCGCCCAACAATTGGTAGGTGATCGTGACCCACGCTCCCACGAGTTTTCTGTACAACTTCGGGGCTTCGATGCTGCCAAGTTGGGTGCAAAAACTGGTGTGGCTGCACTTGTTGCTCTGGCCAGTGCTCTGCTGAAGAAGTCCGTTCGCGGTGGGCTAGTCGTGGTAGGGGAAGTAACCCTTGGAGGCACCATCGAGCCTATCCACAACGCAGTTACTTTAGCTGAGATAGCCGTTGAAAAAGGCGCGAAGTCGTTACTTCTGCCCGTGGCCTGCCGCAGACAGCTTTTTGACTTGTCAGACGAAATGGCGACGAAATTGGACGTCGAGTTCTATCAAGACGGGCGTGACGCTCTACTGAAAGCTCTCAGTGACTAGCGGCAACCTAAGCCCCCATCCGAGTGGGAGCCAATATTCCAGAGACCCTTTGTCGGCTTTTGGCCGATATTCCGCCCTTCTTCCTTTACTCTATGCATAGCTTCATACGCTATGACGCATTTATCATCCTGGGCGGAAAATAAAAAAGAGCCTCTTACCGAGGCTTTTTTTCTTGCGACGTCACTGATTTAGTCCATCGCAATTTCCCACGAAATCTAAACTTTTGGGAAAAATCTAAACATTAATGGGAT
>CAYOYW010000029.1:6633-9247 GCA_964408305.1 uncultured Candidatus Saccharibacteria bacterium | reverse complement strand
GTGCGTTAGCTTTCCCCGAATTTGTGAAGGGGATTAAGACTCTTCAGTGTTGCGTTGAAAATTGTCATTCTAGTTAGCTTTCCCCGAATTTGTGAAGGGGATTAAGACTTTTTAAACATGTTAAACAGTTTCAGTTTCATGTTAGCTTTCCCCGAATTTGTGAAGGGGATTAAGACAACATTTTTCTTGTCCTATTGTTAAGATAAGTTAGCTTTCCCCGAATTTGTGAAGGGGATTAAGACTTTTGTATGTCCTTTAAAAAAATTAAATTAGTTAGCTTTCCCCGAATTTGTGAAGGGGATTAAGACAATCATTTTATTTCTCCAAAAAATTTGTTTAAGTTAGCTTTCCCCGAATTTGTGAAGGGGATTAAGACGTATTTATTGTTAATCATCTTTTGTCCTATGTTGTTAGCTTTCCCCGAATTTGTGAAGGGGATTAAGACATGTTTTATGAAGAATTTCTAGTGTTTTATGAATGTTAGCTTTCCCCGAATTTGTGAAGGGGATTAAGACCTTGACTGGAAGCATAACGGTTCATTTTTTGTGTTAGCTTTCCCCGAATTTGTGAAGGGGATTAAGACACACTCTCATTACGAAAGACATACAGTATCCGTTAGCTTTCCCCGAATTTGTGAAGGGGATTAAGACTCCAACGTAAGCTGACTGAGTTGCGGCCTAATGTTAGCTTTCCCCGAATTTGTGAAGGGGATTAAGACTCATAGTCATTATCTTAATCTCCTAAGCATGTGTTAGCTTTCCCCGAATTTGTGAAGGGGATTAAGACTAGATGTGGATTTACAACTTGCATTTTTGTAGTTAGCTTTCCCCGAATTTGTGAAGGGGATTAAGACAACACCAATTCAAAATGAAAAAGTGTTATTGTTAGCTTTCCCCGAATTTGTGAAGGGGATTAAGACTTTGATATCCTTCCTCAATCGAGGTAAAAAAAGTTAGCTTTCCCCGAATTTGTGAAGGGGATTAAGACAAATGTTAGCAAACATTTTGTTGTCCTTTTGTGTTAGCTTTCCCCGAATTTGTGAAGGGGATTAAGACTCTGCACATTTAAGTGCTAAATTAAAAAAAAAGTTAGCTTTCCCCGAATTTGTGAAGGGGGTTAAGACCTTCACTTAATGCCTTTTTCACTTCATTAAGACGGTAATAACCGATTTTATTGGGGCCGAGTTTTTCTGGATTTTTGGCAATAAAAAAGCAGCTCATGGCTGCCTCGGCTCAATGGAATCAAGCGTGGTTGTTAGAGCAATTCAATAATTTCATTTGATCGGCCGCATTTACCCCAAAATCCATATTGGGGTAGCGCACCGCCCCACCAGCTTTGGGGGAAACGTGTTGCAAGGCGTTGAATGACTTCACCGCTGGCAAAGACGTTTTCTTCCTCCGGGCTGCGAACCCAAAGTGTTTGATACCCTGGGCCTCCCAAATTTGGGTCAAGTCGGTCCGTGATACATGCCACACGGTTATGAGGTAGTTCGACTATTGTTATTTCTCCACGCTGCTGTGTCAGTTGCAAGGCAGCATCGGCTGTGGCCTCTTGCTCCGGTGTAATGCCCTGTGCTGTGCGGTCTGCCTGGCGAATTGCCTGTATTTCTGCCTGACTGGCGCCTAATGCTTTCATTGCCGGGGTGTGGCCGATATCGTTGGCAGCAACAAGCTGGTAGTAACGTGACCACTGGCTCTCTGGTAACTGCAATAGGTCGAACACCTGCCGGAGCGAGCAGGGCTTGTTATGCCCAGCGGCGCTGCCGTGATGATCGATGCAGATGACGCCTTGAAGCCCATCGGTATGGGATAGTTCTATTAAGACCGGCGTGTATCCTTGTGTCAGCGCCTCGGAAATTTCATCCCTATAGTCGATGGCACTGGCGCCCCAGTTGAGGTGCTTATCAACCAGAGGCTGCCCCTGTGCATGGAGTAATTGGCTTAGCGTCTGCATCTCCAGGTCGTATCCCCCCAGAAAGAACTGGTAAATCTCATTAGTACGGTTAGCGTTTGTCATTAAAACGTTCATTGCGCTGCAAGGGCGTGAGTTCCCCGTTGGTGACTGAGGCAAGATGCTGCCCCTGCTTGTTATTGAAAACAAACCATTTGTACTGCTCAGCGGGGCGCAATTGCCCCTTTTGGTCTTTGGTTTGTGGGTAGTGAACCGGATGGCTGGCGGTGGATTGCGGCGAACCAATCACTTCCAATGCCGCACAGGCCTCGATATCACAGAAATTACCTTCCCCGCTGCGGAACTGGGTTGCTCGATTTTCGGGGGATAGAGTCGATTGAGCATTCGGATTGATTGCGGGCTCTTGCCAGTTTGCTGGCAATTCCGAAGGCATAAAATCACGGGCTTGCCACTCCTGCGAATAGCGGGGGCTGACTAAATTTCCAGCAAAATAGCGTGATCGGCGCTCGATTAGACGCAATGCAACTGGCTCAAGTTTTACCTGTCCCAGTCCGAGCGGTTTGCCCATGCCAAGCTTGTGGCGATAGTCTTGATTGGGTTTGAGTGCATAACAAAGGGCATTTAATTCAGCTTCGCTAAGGTTGTCGAAATCAACCGCAAAGTAGAATGTCGTGGCGGGGGGCGTGCAGTTCAGTGTTTTGCC
>CAYOYW010000029.1:0-6533 GCA_964408305.1 uncultured Candidatus Saccharibacteria bacterium | reverse complement strand
ATACGACCGGCATAGGCCGCATTCTTTCCCGGATCGTCGGATCGCGGCTTGCCGTCGGTGACAAATCCAAATAGTACATCCGCAGGGGAAAGATGCGCCCGTCTTGGCGTCATCGGTTGTAGGTTCGGGTCAAAGAACTCGCCTACGCTGCCATCTATCTGCTTTCGCCAAATGGATGAGAAAGCAACGCTTTTTACAACGGATAGGCCATCCTGATTGTTGTCGGTGTGTTTTAGGTCAAAGTATACCAAGTCTCCTTTTTTCAGACGGCATTTCTCTTTTTCTTGGGTGCCATCGGTTGGACGGTAGGGTAGTTCGCCGAGGGCTTCATTTCGTTCCAATGCCATTCGTTCAAAGCGATCAATCACCTTTTTCGGGAGGATGGCATGTTTGTAACAGGCGTCGTCAAAATGCCCAATTGTCGGTATAAATATGTCGTGGTATCTGGTCTCCATTTGCGCTGCTGGAATGTCAAATACCCGTAAAATACCAGCCGCCGGCCCTGGCCCATCAGCCAAAATAAGATCATTGAAGTCGAAATCGTTTTGGTGGTCGCTCACCTTTTGACCAATGACATATTCTTGGTTTGCCAGACTCAAGTCTTTCTTGTTTCGTGGGTGGCGCGCCCAATCGGCATGCTTTTCCTTATCCCGCCACTCTTGCTGTTGGTGTTTGAATTGCAGAGGTTTTTTGTCTTTCCCTGCGAGATGAAAATACTGTTGATTGGTCAGAGAGAAGCTTTTTCTTTTGTTATCTGCTTGTTTCGAGTAGATTTTGAAGCGCAGTTGGGCCTCATAGGGTTTGAACGACTCTGGAATGTTGAAATTATCCCTTTTGCTGAGCGTAGGGTGGGTAAGCGGAATTAGGCTAAGTTCACCTTTTGCATTGGTCCAGATAATGCCGATGGCACTCATGCCTTTACTGGCCGACACACGTGAACTCATTGCTTGATCGTCTAGCACTCGTAGTGCGGATCCCGTTGCCGTTTCATATATGCCGGAAATCAGGCCTCTCAAGCTACTGGCGGGAATGGCATGTTCGCCCGCAATCTTGAAGTGCTCAAGAACCGGCTTGTTGCCTGAAGCCGACTCGCTATCGCCTTTTGGGCGATGAGCACCAATAAAAAGTCGGCTTTCGGTGGTTAATCGGCAGATAATGCGGCCAGACAATTGCTGATATCTTGCATGGGAAAGTGGCGAGTCACTATCGATGGCTTGAAGATTGCTATGCCAAACGGTTGCTAGTGTTTCTTCGCAAGGTCTATTTGTCGGTGTGAAGTAGTAAGGATTATAAAAGTCATCTTGTTCAGACATGATCTGCTCCAGTGTGTTGGCACATTGATTGCAGGCTGGCTAGTCCATTTAACGAAAGATTTGCGGGTTCTGGCTGGATAGCCGCCCTACAATGACCAAAACCGCGGGCGGCGCCCAAACCAAAGTGAATATCCCCCTCTTGCAGGTCACGCAATGTCAGCTGTAGTAGCCCCATCTCTGCGTCGGACAGTGGACGGGTGACGCTAATCTGGCTCTGGAATTGCGGTGTTTCAAGCAAATGAACGTGAGTGGTCATGCCACTTTTAACTCCACCAGTAAAACGGTCAATGCCAATGAGGGTTTGTGCGCGCCATTTGGCTTGCCCTTTTAGGGTGAGCGCAGTAAAGCGCAGTTTGCCGCTGGCCTGTGTAGAGCCATAAAGCTGACAGGCAAGGCAGGGAGGCTCGCAGGATTGCTGCTCATATGGAATGCAGGCAGGCAGTCCCAGGGTACGCAAAATGCGCTCACTCTGACTGCGCATCGCACCTTTGAAACTTGTACCATTAATGCTGCGGTATCGCCTTGCAAGCGATTCATCTGCACCGGTTGGGGCGAGCTGCAAGCCACCAATGAAGCTAATTTCAATCGCCAAATGTTTTATAGTGCCTTCGCCGGGATTACTCGATTCGGCTGTTGTTGGGGTAGCTAACGGTTTCCAAGGCAGGCCTTCTTTGAGCGGCTTGGTAAGCCATTCTTTCAACCTATCGTCCGTGAGACTCTCTACTTTTTCAAGATCCCATGCCATTTGCCCCCAACCAGCATTGGTATTTTTACCCAGCAGTATCGGGTGAGTGGGCGCATTAAAACCTTCCAATGCGGCCAAGAAACGCCGCAAATCAGTCTCGGCATCGTCGGCGGTGGCTGTGAGTTCTATACTTACGGCAAATGCCATGCCTGTTCGTATGGTCTCTACACTAAAAAGGTGTCCATCTTGCGCAGCCAAAGTGTGGCGGTTAATTGCCGTCCGCGTGAATACATCGGTTTCAATAGGCTGCAAAGGCATGGCGTTGCGGATCAGTAGCGTGGCGCTTCCCGACTGGGTGCCAAATAGCCGCTCTACATAGTCCGATTCACCATCGTTTTGCATAACCCAGTGGCGGAGTACGCCTTTTAAACTGGTCGCCGGCAAAAAGTCGCAGGTTTTTTGAACAACAGGTTCGTTGGGATCCGATGCCTTCTCATTGTTGGCGGTATCCAGCACCGGGTTGCCCAGATGTAGTGGACTGAGCGTGGTCAGAGTACCCGAAATTTTCCATCGATAAATCATGCTTAGGCTCGATTAATGTTGAGGTACTGCATGTCTTGTGGATGACAGGCCGGGTGATTGACTGCAATGCTTCCAAATCCATTTGCCCGAATATATGGATTGGTTCGCCATATTTCCGTATCGTCGGCGCCGTCGCTATAGAGCGTTCTCGCCCACTCTGGAGTGGGAATACCTTCTGTTTGCCAGCTATTGAGCACCGCTTGAGCTTGTTCTGCTTGTTTGACTTCGAGTACCCATACACTACCTGGACTGGTTAAAAGCCAGGGGATATAGCTTTTTTGGCCAGTACGCCGGGATAGGTAATCTCCGCCCTGAAGGGTTTGCTGCGAAAAATGGTGCTTGAGCGTAAGGCTGGCGCCGGATAGTTCGGCCAAGTCGCTTTCATATGCCGCCTGAAGGCTGCTTGCAGATTGGTCGATTTGCCTGATGTCGCCAATCAGTGTTGGGCTGAGGAAGGTCAAGATCACTTGGTCGCCAGCATTTAGTTGCAGTGGCGTAAGTATCGGAGCCGGGCGCAGTCCAAGGGTGGCACGGGCTTTGGTTTTACCCAAATGGGTGAGTTGCCCCAATTCTTGGAGCAGGCTAATGAATTCAGCTTTGGCTGCCGCTCTGTCTTCAACCGGAATCGACTGAAAATGCACCAGGCACAACCAATTAATGTCGTTTGAAGCGATGACTTCTTCGTAGGCAAACAGTTGGCTTTCGGCCGCTCTGCCATTGGCCGCATCAATGGCTGTCCGAATGTGCAGTCGCTGTTCGTAAGGTTCATTGTCTTGTTGCAGCAAGTGGTTTGCGGCTTGCGTAACGTCATATTTCCAGTCTGGCTGAAAAGCGGGGGCTTCTTCCAAATCTGAAGGAGGAACAGGGTGTTGGGCGAAATCGACCAGTCTATTTTGAAACCATCCCCAAGAAAGCGGTATCGGCAAACGTCGCTGCTTTTGCATATTTTCGGCCTGGGCCATCTCAATGCGTAAACGAGAGAAATGCTCACTTAACTTGGGCCGGCCGGGATCGGTTCCTTTTTCGATATAGTTGCCCGTGGTAACGCCTTGAATTTTCATTAGGTGCCGCCAGTTTTGGGCTAACGCACCTTTGATGGCCCCGCCTGGAACTGTCGCACTGCCTTTGAAAAGGTTGGCTTGTTGGGTTTGATCGTTAAAACAGAATGGGTTTTCCCAGTGCAATGTTAGCAGACAAGAGTCGCCTTTCAGAGCGCTGGCCTCTGTGGTTTGTTGAGTTTCCTTGGGCAAGTTCTTGAATGAAATATCTACGATTTCGCCAAAGCCAACGCTGGTATCAGCGCCTAAACGGCCACAAAACAGCAGTGCTTTACTCAGAAGTAACAAGTGGGGCTTTGCCGCCTTTTGCGACATTCCTGAAACGGTGACTTCTCCTTTAAATTCGCCTGTTTCACCGACGGGCAGTGCGCTATCTATAACCACCAAGGCTCGGTCTTCTGCTGTACCTGTGCTGGCATCGATGGCGATTCGATGTAAGGTGCGATTGGCCGCAGATGGGGGTTGAGTTAATTTCAGGTCGTGTATTACCAACTGTTTGCGTTGTGGCTCGAGTCCAATGTTTGCGCTACCCCCCAGTAACTCAATGGTGGCGGAAAAATCAGTATTGGTAAGTTGGCTAAGTTCCTTCAGGGCGTGACGGGCTCTGCCGAGAAGCAGAGTTCCTGGGATATAGGCGTTCCCGTCTGGCATGCGTGCCGTGAGCTTATCGAAGCCGAAGCGAGCTTCAGCGCCAGATGCAGTGACAAACGGACCTTTAACCTGAATTGCCAGTTCAAAAATGGTGGCTCCCATTTAAATTGCTCCCCGAGTGTGTTCTTGCCCAGGTAAATAATCCCAAAGCAGTGCCAAGTGTTTTGCCATGAATTGGCTGGACATCCAAGGGGCTAGGGCTGCTACATGGTTTTGGTTGGCGAGCGGCGCATTTTCTTTGGCCAGTTGGTAAATCTGGCTTTTGGCGATGCTGCCTTTGATATCTTGAAGCAATTCAGTCAGGGTGCGCCAGGTTTGATTGCCGTTGTCTTCCGGTCGATGGCAAAGCGTCCAATATTGCGCCATCTCACCGTTAGTTTGGCCTAAATAGCCTTTCAGGAATTCACCGAGGCTTAAGCCAGTGTGATCAAACGATTCAAGGGTTAAATAGGTGAGTGTATTAAATTTGTTGAAGTTTAAAGATGAATCTGCTTCGATTTTACCCATCTCCGCAAGATCACGTACGATGTCGGTGATTCGTTTGATGGGCGCTTTGTGATTACAGAAAATCACTCCCATGGCATGTCTTAGCGGTTCGCCTTCGTGTCCATGACCCGGGGGGATAAATTTCCAGTCGGACATAAGGTCCAGAATATGGGTCGCTACTTCCCAGCCGAGCCAGGCAGGAACTACAAAAGTAAACTCATCGCCACCCCAGAGTAAAGTTTCCAGACGCAAAGCTGCATCGGGTGTTTCCCAGTCGGCGGGATTGGCGTGAGCCATGCCCAAAATACTCCTCAGCATTGCCTTGCGATATGTTTGCACCGTTCGGTCAAATTCAGCGAGGCTTTCGCTGGTTTTACAGTAGGTTTGCCGGAGGCGGCTGAACTTGTTGCCATCGCAATAAATTACCGCAATTTTACCGTTGAGATTGCTTTTGTCATCGGCGTTAGCCAATGCCTGAAAAGATTCGCAAAATGATTTTTCTTCTAGGTTTAACTCGTTGTCGTCGCCCAATAGCTGACGGTAAATTTTTTGTTTTTGCTCTCGGCCATATTGAATCCGGGCGCGGGTGCTGGGGGCTAGCTTTCCTTGTGGTCCTGCCGGTAATACGTGGTTTTCAATACAAGCACATTTTGAATTGCCTATGGGCGGCACATAGAGGCTAGCCTGTTGCAACTGCTGCCAGCGATTCATCGCCAATAACGCTTCCTGATCGCGCTCGAACTTATCGGATTCCTCGTTGCCATCTACAACAAATGTCATGTATTGGTAACGGTTGCCGGGCGCAGCTTGTTGCAAAAATTTGCGTAATCCATCAACCAGTTGCTCCCCTTGCACTGCGCTACAGTGGCAACGAAACACCCCCGTTGATGCTCCACGACTAATCAACTCGACTAGCTCTTTATTCAAATGGCTTGTCAGGTAGTCATAGCAATCATTTATTGCGGTGAGCAGAATCAGGCTACTGCCTCGTATAACCGATAGTTGATTTGTATCCAGCACCGTGTTGTAGATATTGACGCCTTCAATTCGAATCAGAAACTTTGGCATGAATTAGTCCGGGTATTTTCGGTTGTCAGTGTTTTGATGCGGCTTGCAATAGAGCCATACTATTGCGGCAATCAATAATGAAGCCAAAAGAATACGGATGCCTGCGTTCCGAAATTGTTCTTCTGACGGATTGGCATCCTTTTTTTCCTCCGAAGAGTTTAAAGGGCAGGATACTTTTTTAGATGAAAGACCTACTTTTGACGTAGTGCATGAGGTCGCTTGAACCGAAACTGCCTGGCTGAAACCGAAAAAGTCATTAAACGACTTTGGCAACCAGTTTGCGCCGTAGGCAGAAAGAACCAGCGCAACTACGCCAATGAATAGTGAACATAAGGCAAATAAAGTTCCAATCTTTGTCAGTTGGGTGGCCTGTTCTGTTTGTTTGTTTTGGCTTTCGTTCTCCAAATAATCGTAAATCCCGTCGAGCTCGGATTTGACTTGTTGATAGACCTTGTCGAGGTCAGTCAGCTCACGCCATTGCTCGTATAGTTCTTGCGGCTGCATCTGATTACTAATGTCTTCGAACCAAAATCGGTGTGTAAATGTAAGGAAATCGCGTTTAATTTTGCGAATTCTATCCTCGAACTTTTTATCTTGATCTCTTGCCTTTTTCTTACCACCGCTGAAGAGGTCAACCGCCTCTGCTAAGCGTTGTGAGAATCCCAATAAAATTGCTTTTTGCAAATGGAT
>CAYOYW010000028.1:3754-9593 GCA_964408305.1 uncultured Candidatus Saccharibacteria bacterium | reverse complement strand
CGATGTGATCAAAACTCGCGGAGCGCATATTGTTGATATGGTATTCAAGTCTCACACCGTGGCATACCAAGAGACAATGAACGCACTCGAGGCACTCATCCTTGAAGCCAACCTCATCAAGAAATACAAGCCGTACTACAACACCAAGGAGAAGGACGACAAGAGTTTCAATTGTGTAGCAATCACAAAAGAAGCTTTTCCCCGCATACTTCTCGTCAGACAGAAAGATATTGATGTAAAAAGTAAACTAGTGAAAACACTCAGAAATCCAAAACCGATACCTTACGATACTGTTTTTGGTCCGTATCCAAACAGTGCTTCACTCAAAGCAGCACTTCGTATACTGCGCCCTATTTTCCCATTTCAAGATCTTGCTTCGTCAAAGCGAGACAACAGTATTTTTTATCGACAGATAGGTTTTGCTCCAGATATGACAAGCACAGAAGCTCACACACGCTACAAAAAAACAATAGCGAGACTCAAAATGATTTTTCAAGGAAAGTTTCAACCACTCCTAAAGAAACTCAAGCAGGAAATGCTTTTGGCAGCAAAACAAGAGAAGTTTGAACTTGCAGAAGAAATAAAAAAGAAAATTTTTGCACTTGAGCATATACAAGATATTTCTCTTATAAAAAGAGATTTGACCGCTCAGGTTGCCGGTGAAATTTTTCGTATTGAGGGATATGATATCGCCCACACGAGCGGTAAAGCAATGGTTGGTGTTATGACCGTTGTTTCAAACGGGAGAGCTGATAAGTCAGAATATAGAAAATTTATTATTAAGGGTTTTGATAAACCAAACGACCCGGGCGCACTCCAAGAAATACTCATGAGGCGTTTTGCTCATTCAGAATGGACATTTCCAGACGCTCTTGTTGTCGACGGTAATTTGATACAGGTTAATAGTGCTCGGCAAGTACTCAAAACATACAATCTCGAAATTCCAATTATTGCGGTTACGAAAGATGAGCACCACAAACCAAAAGCACTCTCTGGACCTAAAGAGATACTTGAATCTCATCGGTATGATATTTTACTTGCTAATGCCGAAGCCCATCGCTATGGCATTTCCTTCCATCGCTCTCGTCGAGGACGAGCTCTTTTTTAGAGGAAGCTTTTATTTGTTATACTTTCCTCATGTATCACTCAAGGTATTTTCGAGTTACTGCACTTGTTGTTTTTATTATTATTGTCCTTGGTTTTTTTGCCGCGATGCTCTTTAGTAGACATATTGATAAAAGCCAGAGAGCTGATTTGCTCAAAGAAGCACAGCAAGCTGCACTGCTCGTATCTCCTGAAGTAGTTACGAAACTTTCAGCAACACCTCTTGATCTTGAAAATCCTTCATATCAAAAACTCAAAGAGGATCTTACCGCGTTTCGTTCTTTTAACCCTGCTATTCGTTTTGTCTATCTGCTTGGGTACCACTCAGAAATAAAAACACAATTCTTTTTTGTTGACTCAGAACCTGCCGGTTCTCTTGACTACTCACCGCCAGGACAACTTTTCGCTGATACGCGAGAAAAAGATATTACAAACTATCTGCGCGGACAGCCTTATACCGATGGGCCGTATCAAGATAGTTGGGGACAGTGGTTTTCAGCATATGCTCCAATTAAAACAACCTCTGGAGAAATGGTCGCACTGCTTGGTATTGATACAGCAACAAGTGTTTGGCATGAACAGGTACGATTTGTTCGTGTTGTTATTTCTTTAATCACCCTGCTCTTGTGTATGCTTGCAGCTATCTTTATTGGTTTTGTCCAGAAAAAAGAAAGCTCCATCACACTTCTTGAGCGTGAAAAACAAAGTCTCTTGCGCGGAGAGAAAAAACTTAAAGAAGTCCAAGCAATGGCACAAGTGGGTAGAATTTCTATATTTTTCCCTGACGAAACTTTTTCATTTGATGAAAAGTTTGCTTCTTTCTTTAATGCAAAAGAAGATGAGAAAATTTCAAAGAAAAATGTTCTCTCTTTTATACACCCTGACGACGAGGCAAAACTCCGCGCAATGATTGATGAGATTATCAGCACTGATATTGCGTATACTTGGGTTGATGTTCGTCTTGGAAGTAAGGAAGGAGGGTACCGTCTCTGTCATATCTATGGCAATATTGCTCGAACTGATTTATTAGCGCCAAATCGTTTTTCTGGTATTATCCAAGACATTACTGATATATCACATTCATAAATGGCTACAGAAAAACTCTATCTTTACGGAAAACATGCTCTTATTGAGGCTCTTACCGCACGGCCACAGGTCCTACAAAAGGTCTTTTTGAGCACTGAAATGGAAAAAGATAAAGAACTCATTGCTCTCCTTGAGAAGAACAATATCCCCCGAAGTGCGATGAAGGATACTGCAAAGAAAGATGTCGGCAGTGATGCAGTGCACCAGGGGGTTATTGCGCTTATTTCAAATGATAATTTGTATACATCCTTTGATGATGTGCTTAGTCTTGCAGAAAAAAAGAAAAACCCCGTCTTTGTGCTACTTGACGAGCTTCATGACCCGCACAATGTTGGGGCGATTATCCGCTCTGCAGCAGCGTTTGGGGCAAGTGCCATACTTTTGCCAAAACACAACCAGGCACCTATCACTGGGGTCGTTATTAAAACATCAGCTGGTATGGTGTTTCGACTGCCTGTTGTTTTGATTGGCAATGTAAATCAAACACTTCGAGAACTTAAAGACAAAGGATTTTGGGCATACGGTCTTGTTATGGATGGTACAACAGCTCTACCAAAAGCAAGTTTTGATACACCGAGTGTCTTTGTTGTTGGTAACGAGTCTGTTGGTATTCGAGAAAAAACACTTGAACTTTGTGATATTACGCTTTCAATTCCAATGAACCCAAACTGTGAGAGTTTGAATGCGGCAACAGCTGCTTCGGTAGTACTGTATGAGTGGAGCCGTACAAACTTGGAGTAAATTACTTCTTGTTTCTGCTATACTATAGCTATCTATGACAGCGCCATATGATCCAGAGCATGTGACCTATTTTGGGGAAACCAATTTTCGTAATGCACAAACTCGTTTTGGTATAAAGAGTCGCGATCGAACACGACATATGTATGTCGTTGGAAAAAGCGGTGTTGGTAAGTCAACACTCCTTGAAAATATGGCCATACAAGATATTCAAAACGGAGAAGGTATTGCAGTCCTTGATCCGCACGGCTCTTTTGCTGAAAAAATGCTTGATTATATACCAGAGGATCGCATTAAAGATGTTATTTACTTTGCACCGTTTGACCTTGATAATCCAGTTTCTTTCAATATGCTCGAAGATGTTGGTCCAAGTAGGAGACACTTTGTTGCTTCTGGGCTCATGAGTACCTTCAAAAAAATTTGGGTTGACGCATGGAGTGCTCGTATGGAGTATATTTTGAATAATATCCTCCTTGCGCTTCTTGAGTATCCAGGTGCAACACTCTTGGGAGTAAACCGTATGCTTGCAGATAAGATTTATCGCAACAAAGTGGTTGCAAATATCTCAGACCCTTCAGTGAAAGCCTTTTGGACTGATGAGTTTGCAAAGTATGGTGAGCGGTATATGCAGGAAGCGGGTGCTGCTATTCAAAATAAAATAGGTCAATTTACCGCAAACCCGCTTGTTAGAAATATCATTGGTCAGTCAAAATCGAGCTTTGATATTCGTGAGGTGATGGATAAGCAAAAGATTCTGATTGTGAACCTTTCGAAAGGAAGAATCGGTGAGCAGAACACGAGCCTTCTTGGAAGTATGATCATTACAAAGATATACCTTGCAGCCATGAGCCGAGCAGAAGTTTCAAGTGCTCGAATAGCAGAGCTTCCAAATTTTTATTTTTATGTTGATGAGTTTCAATCATTTGCGAATGAAACTTTTGCTGACATTCTTTCTGAGGCTCGAAAGTACAAACTCGCACTCATTATTGCCCACCAGTATATTGCACAAATGGAAGAATCTGTTCGAGATGCAGTTTTTGGTAATGTGGGAACAAGTGTTTCTTTTCGGGTAGGCCCGCTTGATGCTGAGCTTCTTGAGAAAGTCTATGCACCGCAGTTCACCGCAAATGACCTTATCAATCTTGGCATGGCGCAAATATATCTCTCTCTTATGATAAATGATATTGGGTCAAAGCCTTTTTCTGCGAAAACATTACCTCCAATTCAAAGACCATCACTTTCTTTTAGAAACGATGTTATTGAGTGGAGTCGAAAGACCTACGCATTGCCAAAAGATTCTGTAGAAAAAACGCTAGCTGAATGGTTTGCAGAAGACGCTGCTCCTTTAGAAGAAGAAAAGCCAAAAAAGTTTCAGTTTGAGAAACGAGATACTGCGCCGCTTGCAAAAAAAACTTTCAAGCAGAGCGAGGATAAGTTCGAAAAACCAAAACAGCACAACCCATTTAAAAAAGCATTTGAAACTCTTTCTGAAAATCCTACCCTTGAAACAAAGGAAGAAAAAGTTTTTGAAAAACAGTCAACCGTTTCTAAGCAGACAGTAACCCCAAGCGCTGAACTTTCAGCACTCCTTGGTTTGCTCGATGAAAAAAAAGAGTTACCACAAACAGAAGAGCCCATAAGGGACTCTTTAAAAGAAACGCTTGTTAAACAAACTCCTCCTGTCAAACTCGCTGAACGAGGACCAACGGAAGCAAGTAAAAACCTTCTCAAACAAGCGCTCCAAAATGCAGGAATACAGAACGGTACAAAAGAAGCAGCAAGTATAGAAGAAAAAAAGAGAGAAGAGGTAAAAAAACAACCAGCGAATGAAACAGGAGAAATTTCTCACGAAGCATTACAAAAAATATTAGAGTAACAATATGCGTAACATCTTCTTCGCTTTTTTCCTTAGTATGCTCTGTGCTTCAGGAATTGCGCAAGCAAGTATTCATATTACGGAGATTGCCTGGATGGGAACTGCAGATAGTCAGTTTGCAGAGTGGTTTGAGCTCTACAACGATGGAACACAAGATGAAAATCTCGCTGGATGGAAACTTTATGAAGATGGCGGGGCGCAAGCTGTCTTTACCTTTACAAAGACAATCGGTGCAGGGAAATATCTCTTGGTTGAACGAGTAACGCCAAGTGCTCCCGATCCTGTGCCAGGGATTGATGATGAATCAGGTTCGTTTGGAGGAAGTGGTTTTTCTAATACAGGGGAAGACCTTGTCCTAAAGGATGCTGGAGGAAATACAGTAGAAACACTCAGCTACGCTTCTGGTTGGCCAGGAGGGGATGCGAGCACCAAAGAAACAATGCAATGGGATGGGACAAAATGGATAACAGCACCTGGAACACCAAAAGCTCCAACTGTTTCTTCTGGTGGAGGCGGAGGGGGTGGCGGGGGAACAGCTGCTCCTTCTGGTACTGCCGCTACTACTCTTCCAGCGATAAAAAAGAACGAACCAAACATTGAGCTTTCTATTCCTAAAGTAATTTACACAAATCTTTCAGCTGAATATAGTGCAAAAACGATCCTTGAATACTATGAGGCACAAGATGGAGTTTTTCTTTGGAACATGGGAGATGGCACTGTATACAAATCAGAAAAACCAACAAGTATAAAACACACCTATACTTATCCAGGAACCTATACTATTTCATTTGCCTATTACAAAGCACCTTATGAAAAGAAACCTTTTCTTGCAAGTTCAGTGGAACGAACTGTCTCGGTTTCAAAACTATCTTTTGTTGTCATTCCAAACAAAGGATTTCAATTTATCAACGCTGATACAACACCTCTTGATCTCTCTGGTTGGATCATAGCACTTTCTGATGGTAGTACTATTGAACTTCCACCATTTTCTATTGTTGGTGCCGGAAAGACCGTTATTATGCCATTTTCTTCTTT
>CAYOYW010000028.1:0-3654 GCA_964408305.1 uncultured Candidatus Saccharibacteria bacterium | reverse complement strand
CTTGTTATTGTTGGAGCACTTTTCTTTGTTATTGAGAAGCAGGTAGCTGCTTCGCAGCAGGGAGTGGAAGAGGAGTAACACCTTCGAGATCTTTCACTGCGCTTGTATCAGGGAGGTTTTTTGCATCAGTAACAAGTTGATCTACTTCTTTTGAAATAATCTTCACTTCTTGTGCAGATACTTTTTTGAGTGTTGTATCAACTGCGCTGAGTGCACCTGTTGTGTCTGTTGCCTCCTCAGGGGAGATGATTTTTTTGAGATCTTCTTTTTGTGTTGTTAGGCTCTGCTCAAGAGAAGCTGTTACCTTGAGTGCTTCTGCTGGCTTTGTATCACTCAATGTTCCTAGTTCTTTTGAAAGTTCATTGATATGTGTGTCGAGTGCTCGTTGTGCCGTTTGTTGCTTTTCTTTTGTGAGTGTTTTTGATGCAGCAAGTGTTTTGATTTCACTCAGTCTCTTGTCGATACGACTCTTTTGCCATGAAAGCTTGTCTTCTGGTGTCTTAAGAAAAGCACCTTTTACTTCTTCATTTACATTTATCTTAAATGAGTAGAGCGGGTCTCCTGGAAGGGAATTATCTGCCACAACAGAGACGCTTCCTCCAACAAAAACAATAAAGAGAAAAGTAGAAAGTCCAATACGAAGACCGTGCTCAACACCTCGATAGAAGTATGATTTTTGGGGTTTTGACTCCATGAGTTGTATGCCTCGAGCAACAGACGCTCGAAGAAGCCCTTTTTCTTCATGAGTGAGGGATACTTGTTTGAGCATCTTTAGTTGTTCAATTTTTTTATCAATCATAGAGTTCGTTGTATCGACTTTTTAATTTTTGGATAATTCGATGAATCCGAACAGTCATTGCGTTTGCTGTTTTTCCGTACAGAAGAGCAATTTCTTCAATAGGTTTTTCTTCTGTGTATCGCAAGAAAATAATTTGCCTACTTTCTTCATCGAGATCCTCGAGAAGGTTTTGTACAAGACGAAGGTCGTCATTTCTAAAAAGTTCGTCAGTGTACACCTTTGCTTCAGGGTCATAACCACCCTCAAGGAGTTCGTCGAGAGAGCTACTTTTTGACTTTTTGTAATAGTCAATAACTGCGTTTTTCGCAACTCTGTATACAAATGCTTGCTCGTGTTCTATCGTTCCGCCTTTACTAATATGCCCCCAGAGTTTTATAAAAGTGTCTTGAGTTATATCGAGGGCTATGGAACGATTCCCAACACGAAAGAAAACAAAGCGAAAAATGTTATCTTGATACTCTTCAAAAAGCTTGGAAAATAAGGCTTGTTTATCGTTTTCGGTATTCATGGAACGATTCATTATGTGTGACGACCAAAATGGCCTTATATTACAAGAGTATACATTAAAAAATACATAAATAAAAAGCTCCCTTACCAGGGGAGCTTTAGTCTTAAAGAATTTCCGCTTCTGTCACAATCTCTTTTAGTGAAAAACCCTTCCATTGGTGCCATTTACTATATGGCTTACCGATCACGGGATGTTTCTTTAGCCATGTGGTTTCGTGGAGCTTCTTTACTTCAGAAACTTTTTTCACGACTTCTTCTTGAGAAAGAGCTTCAAAAACTTTAGCACACCCCTTATTTCTTCCGAGGATGTTCATTTCTCGGATATACCCGGCAACTTCTCCAGTAGGGAGTGTATGTCTGATAACAAAAGTAATCATTTTTCTTTTTAAATATAATAACATGCAAACACTTTTTGTCAATTTTTATAAAATAAAGCTCCGAAATGTTATACTTGAGCCACTTATGGATATAGAAAAAAAGGTTGTTATTGTCGGCGGGGGGTTTGCTGGTATTGAGGTTGCAAAGAAGCTTTCAAGACATACAGGCATCTCTGTCACGCTTATCTCAAAAAATCCTTTTTTTGAATACTATCCAGCACTCTACAAGCTTGTAACCGGAGCACTCGCTATTGAGGTGTGTGTTCCTTATGAAAAGATATTTAGAAATGGAAGAGTTTCTTTTGTTGAGGGTCTTTATACTGGCTATTCAAAAGAAAAAAAAGAAGTCACCCTTTCTGACGGAAGATCGTTTTCCTATGACTACCTTGTTCTTGCAATGGGAAGTGAGACAAACTATTTCAACATTCCTGGTATCAAAGAGTTTGCTTTTTCTTTCAAATCAGCAGCAGAAGCACTTGCGCTCAAACAGCATTTTTTGAACCTTCTCCAAGAATCAAAAGATGTTTCAAAAGAAGAACTTGCAAAACGATTTAGTGTTACTGTTGTTGGCGGTGGACCATCGGGGGTTGAGCTTGCAGGTGATATCACAACATACCTTCGAAAGATGGCAAAACGCTATCATATTGACCCAAGCTTTGTTTCTGTTGATCTTTTTGAATCAAATGCTCGAGTGCTTGCTATGCTTCCAGAAAAAGTATCTCAGAGAGTAGAAGCTCGCCTTCGCCGTCTCAAAGTAAACATTTATACCAATAGAACAATTAAGGCTCAGGATCTCGATGGTATTACTGCGAGTGGTATGACCATGGCTTCAGGAACAGTCATTTGGACAGCAGGAACAAAGATTAGCCAGTCATTTGAAACATTACCACTTGATAGTAAGTTCCGAGTTATGGTTGAAAACGATTTCTCTCTTCCTGATGATACATCTGTCTTTGTTATTGGCGATGGGGCGAGTGCCAAAGGTGCTGGTCTTGCGCAAGGGGCTATTGCTCACGGAAAATATGTTGGGCATACCATTCTTAACAGGGTCTACCAGCTTCCACCAGCACCATTTAAAGGCAAAACAACAGGATATGTTGTTCCTGTTGGTCATGGCTGGGCAATCTTCACTTACAAAAAAATAATTATTTCTGGTTTTCTTGCATGGCTTCTTCGAAGTGCGGTTGATTTTAAGTATTTTACAAGCATCGTCTCTCCATGGTATGTGCTTGAAGTCTTTCGACAGGGTGCAAAATATAGAAGAGGTGAGTGTTAATGTATGAATACTGCATGGGACAATGTTGCCGCTTGGTATAGCGAGTACCTCAAAAGTGTTGATACCTACCAAGAAAAGGTGATTGCTCCAAACCTTCTTCGAATGCTTGGAGAGGTTAATGGCCACTTAGTACTCGATCTTGCTTGTGGAGAAGGCTACTTTTCTCGTCTCGTGAAGAAAAGAGGCGCACAGGTAACAGGCCTTGATCTTTCTAGTGCTCTCATACAAAAAGCACAGGCACTTTCAAAAGATATTTCATATAAGGTTGCCCCAGCAGCACAGACAAAACTAACAAAAGAAAGCTTTGATAGTGCCTTTACGGTGCTTGCATTTGAGAACATAAAAAACATTCCTCCAGTTGTTACTGAAATTAAAAGAGTTCTTAAAAAGGAAGGGAGATTTGTTTTGGTTTTACTACACCCCGCATTCCGTATCCCGCAGCATAGTGACTGGGGTTTTGATATGAAAAAATCTCTGCAGTATCGTCGGGTAGAAAAATACCTTTCAGAGGTAGCAATAGAAATAAAACAAAACCCTTTTAAATCTAAAAATGCTGCTGAAACAATAACCTACCATCGATCACTCCAGTGGTATATGAAGGCCTTCAAAAAGGAAGGATTTGTAATCACTTCACTTGAAGAGTGGATCTCTCACAAAAAAAGTGCTCCAGGCAAAAGACAAAAAGCAGAAGATGC
>CAYOYW010000027.1:0-10166 GCA_964408305.1 uncultured Candidatus Saccharibacteria bacterium | reverse complement strand
CAGCCTTGATTATACGATTACTCGATGTTCCAATAATTATGGGCCAAATCAGAATTTCATCTCGCTCATACCATTGTTTATTTCCAAAATACAGAAGAATGAGCAAGTTCCACTCTATGGTGATGGATCGAACATTCGTGATTGGCTTTATGTAGAAGATCATTGTGATGCGATCTGGGAGGTATTTATTCGATCAGAATCAAAGAGTATTTACAATGTCTGAGGAAATAATGAATATACGAATTTGGAAATCACAAAAATACTTTTACAATCTCTGGGAAAATCTGAAGATCTGATATCGTTTGTCCCTGATCGACCAGGGCATGATAAAAGGTATGCAATTGATGCAACGAAAATCAGAAATGAGCTTTGATGGAATCCAAAATTTTGATTTGAAGAAGGTATCAAAAAAACAATCTCATCGTATATCTAAATTTGTATGAAAGGAATTATTCTTGCATGAGGATCGGGTACTCGTCTCTATCCGATAACCATGGCGATATCCAAACAACTGATGCCAATCTATGATAAGCCGATGATTTACTATCCACTTACCACTTTGATGCTTGCAGGGATTCGTGATATACTCATCATTACTACTCCTGAGGATCAATCTGGGTTTATTCGACTTCTTGGTGATGGATCGCAGTTTGGTATCTCGATTACCTATGCAGTGCAACCATCACCAGATGGGCTCGCTCAGGCTTTTATAATTGGTGAAGAGTTCATCGGTGGTGATGATGCGTGTTTGGTGCTCGGAGATAATCTTTTTTATGGAAATGGTCTTGCCACTCTTTTGCAGTCAAGTGCTAGATTCGTAGAAGAAGAGTGAAAAGCGGTTATTTTTGGATATGAGGTATCTGATTCAGAGCGATATTGAGTAGTAGAGTTTGATGATGATCGAAATGCACTCTCTATAGAGGAAAAGCCGAAAATTCCAAAATCCAACTATGCGGTTGTAGGGCTTTATTTTTATCCCAATAGTGTCATTCAGATAGCCAAGGGTGTAGTCCCCTCAGATCGGGGTGAGCTTGAAATCAGCTCTGTCAATGCTCAGTATTTATCTCAATGAGAACTAAAGGTAGAGCTTCTGAACCGATGATATGCCTGGCTTGATACTGGGACGCATGAGAGCATGATGGATGCGGCTAATTTCATTCAGATCATCCAAAAGAGGCAGGGGATATTGATTGGATCTCCAGAGGAGGTGGCATATAGAATGAAGTGGATTGATAAAGTGCAGATAGAAAAATTAGCAAGTCCAATGGTGAAAAATGAGTATGGCAAATGTCTTATTGATTCTATTAATAATTAATATCTTTTATTATGAAAGTACTGTATCCGAGAAATTTTTCCGAATCAAGAAATGCTGTTATTTTGGAATATTGCGCAGGAAAGAAAGTTTTACATATAGGTGCTGCAGATGCACCCTATACTGCTTGAAAACTTATCGGAAACTACTGACCTCTTTTGTACAAGCAAGTCAATGATGTTTGCAGGGAGCAATTAGGGCTTGATTTAGATGTAGAAGCTATCAATATGTTAAATATGCAATGAGATATGTTTTCTCATTCTAAAATAATATTCTTTGATATGAACAACATCAAAGATCTAGACTTTCAGCCAGATGTGATTATTTTTTGAGAAACTATAGAGCATTTAATGAATCTTGAAAATGCCCTTACAAACTTAAAAAGCATCATGGATGACGAAACATTATTGATTATAAGTACACCAAATGCTTACTTTGTAACAGCGTTTATTTCATCAATATTTGGAAGAGAATGATTTCATGATGATCATAAAGTTTTATTTAGTTATGGCTATTTGGAAAACTTGCTTAAATTTAATCAAATTTCAGTGCTCAAGGGATATTTTACTACATTGGATTGGTATAACTGGGAAAATTTGAATTTTTTTGGAAAACTGCGTTATGCTTTAGAATTCCCTTTGCATAAAATATTAAAATTTAATAGCGACACTATATTATTAATATGTAAAAAGTGAAAGTTGTAATTTTAACAAATGAGATATCACCTTATTGTAAGGGTGGTGGTGCTGGTAGTTTTAATAGTGAACTTGCACAGGCACTTGAGGCGGAGTCAGTAGGTGTAAGGGTTATAACGATCAATCATACATGAATGCCTCCTCATGAATGATGGATTTTTTTAGAAAACATCCCAAATATTCCACTTCTTCGCAATTTATTATTTGCCTATTCTGCTTCTAAGCTACTTAAGGGGCATGATTTTGATATTCTTATAACTGACGATTTTTGAGGGAATTTATTTTTTTTTAACAAGGTTACAAAATATATAAAGATTGTATTTGCTCATACAACTATTCAACATATTCAGAAAATATGTTATTCTTTGAATCCTAGAATTCTTACGAAGCTTTCTTATTTATACTTTTCATGTGTTGAATATGTTTCCATTAAAAAAGCGGACCATGTATTTACCCCAACCATGTATGCTCTTGATATAATTACCTGATTGCTTTGAGAACAGAAGCCATACTCTCTAACTCCACTCTGATTACGAACATATAAAAAAAAGAAATCTTTTTTTAATTCTGATATAAAAAATATTATTTGGGCTGGAAATAAAAGTGAACTCAAAGGCATTAAACGTCTTTTGTATATTCAACATGAGTTAAATAAAATGGATAAGGATTTAAAATTGACTATTGTATGTACTGGCGATTTAACCGATCTTGATAATTTTATTACTAAAAACAATTTGAAGGTTAATGTTGAGGTATTGCCATGATGTCCTCGTGAAGAACTATATGAAAAATTTATTGAATCTGATTTACTATTGCTAGCTTCTTACTCTGAAAATTTTCCAATGATCCTTCTTGAAGCAGCGATGCTATGAGTCCCATTTGCTTTTATTGAAAATGGGGGATCAGAAACGATTTGGGATAAAAATGATGCGTTGATTTTTTTGAAAGATCAATCTTATCTGCAGATAGCAGAACAAATTCTTTCTAAGTCTGTTATCGATTTGAAAAATAATGCAGAACATGCATTTCAGAAGTATATGCAATACTATACTCATGATAAATCTCTAAAGAATATTGTGTCAATTATGCGAAATATTGCATTTCCTTCATAGAAGGAAAAATATAATTATGTGTTATGCAAAACAATAGAAATCCTCTTGTGTCCATAATCTTGCCAACCTACAATTGAAATCCTCAATGGATTTCAGAGGCAATTGAATCCGTACTTAGTCAGAGTTATGCTAATTTCGAGCTAATAATCATCAATGACGCATCCACAAATGATGTTGAATCAGTTATTGTAAGATATGTTCTATGAGATAAAAGGATCCGATATAGTAAAAATGAAATAAACCTAAAACTTACAAGAACTTTGAATGAATGAATCGATATGTCAAAGTGAATATATATAGCTCGAATTGATGATGAAGATATTTGGACTGATAGAGATAAATTAAAGAAACAAGTAGCATTCCTAGAGAAGCATTTGGACTATTGATTGTGTTGAACAAATGCACGGGCTATCGATAATGATAAGAAAGAGTTGTTTAAAACTTTACTGCAAAGATGAGATGGTGATATACGCAAAAAAATGCTTTTTGGGACACAGTTTTTACATGTAAGTGTGCTTTTTAGAAAAGCATGCATTGATATAGTTTGATCCTATAGGCCAGAATGGAATTTAGTAGAAGATCATGAGCTATGGTTGAGAATCTGAAAGAACTATAAATTTTATAACCTTCAGGACTGTTGCGTTGATTTTAGAGTGAACCCTTCTTGAACTTCCATGCAAAATAGAAGAAAACAAAGATTGATGTGTTTTCAACTTTGCTCTCTGTATCAACATGATTACCCAAACCATAGAAAGGCCCTTCTATTTACTTTTCTCAATATGTTGGTAATTTATTTACCCATGAAATTGATTTTATTCTTAATGAAAATCAAGCAGTCTTTACACAAGTTAAAAGACCATATTCTGTGATAATAATCAAATGCATGAATTATGAACAATCGTCCAATAAATATTTTTGTATTAAACCTTCTTTCTGGTCGAACTGGATGTGCACAAGTAGCCAAAAATATTATACAATGAATAGAGAAATACTGATTCGTAATATCTGAAAAGATATGATATACATCTAACACCCTTAAGATCGCTATTTTCTCTGAAAAACCGATGAGTTTGTTGTATTATTTCTGGGTAGGACTGAATTTTTTCTTTGAAATATTTCGTCCAGGAAAGATCAATTATACAACATTAAAAGAAACCTCTGAATACCAATCAGCTGATATTATTCATATACATGTGATGCAATGAGGATACATAGACTATCATGATCTCCCAAAAATCACTCAAGAAAAAAAAGTTGTTTGGACACTTCATGATGATTGGTTTGTGGCGTGAGGAGACCCAATGCCACCAAACATGTTTCCTTATAAAACAAAAAGATCATTTCTTGCAAGAAAAAAAATACTCCAATCTTCAGAGATTGAGGTGGTATGAGTCTCTCAATGGATGACAGAAAAGGCAAAAAAATCATGACTCTTCCCGATAGAAAATATTCATACTATTTATAATGGTATTGATACAGATTTTTTTCACCCTATAGATAATAGGATGGTACTCTGAGGGAGATTTTGAATTCCGCGAGATAAACAATTAGTACTCTTTCTTGCTGGTGCAGGAAAAAAATCTGAACTTAAATGACTCAAATATAGCTTAAAAATCCGAGAGATCTATAAAAATAATCCAGATATTTTCTTTATAAGTGTTTGAAATAGTGCAAGAAAATTAATAGATGATAACTTTCTAGAGCTTCCCTTTGTCTCCCAGGAAGATATGAGGGATTTGTTTAATCGAGCAAGTTTTTTTCTCTATCCAACTCTTGCGGATAGCTTCGGTCTTGTGGTTGCTGAGGCGCTAGCATGCGGATGTCCTGTTCTTAGCTTCTCAGTGGGTGCCATACGTGAATTGGTTAATCATAAAAATAATGGATATTTAGCTGAGTATAAAAATATGAATTCTCTTATGAATTGATTTTCTTGGATGCTGCAAAATGAGGTGAATATTATTCGTGAACATGATTTGCGTTTTTCAATGCAAAATATGCAAGATGGCTATATTCAGTTGTATAGAAAAATGATGGTTAAGTAGTATATTTTTTCCACCAATCGTCTTTTTTTGTTTTTTTAATAGTATTCCCAAGAATTTGAAAGGGTAGTCGCTCAATCGAATTAATTATTCCCGTGGATCCCATGCTATTGAGTATAGGATAGATAATTTTTCTCATGAGTTCCCAACCAATTGTAAGTGTAGCATATCAAAGGCTATGAATTTGATATGCTTTTTTAATGTTTTTATAATTTATTTTATACCATTTGTAGCTATAGTTTTTACTAGTATTTTTAATGACATGCAGGGTAAGTGATTCATTAATGTTTTTGATCGATTTATCTCCACCGCAAAGAGATTCTTTCATAAAAAGAGCATCAGTAAAATAGTCACCCGTTTCCGTCGGGTACCTAAGTTTTGGCTTATTTCGAAACATGAGTGATGGATGAATGGTATAATAATTTCTTTCACCCAAAAAATATTCAAAATATTTCTTATCAGCCTCATAATACATAATTGTTTTTGTACCACAACCTACATAGTCAGAATGATTCTCGAGAAAATTCACCTGTTTTTTGACTTTCTCAGGATGCCAAATATCATCGTGATCTTGAATGGCGATATATTTTCCATGTGCTTTTTCAAGAAGGAGATTTAACCCACCGTAAGGCCCATAATTCTTTTTCTCATAGAAGCATTTAATTTTTCATATATTCTGAGTTATTTTTTCAGCCTGATCTATGTATTGTTGAATATCTTCGCTTGAATTATTATCGAGAAGTAATATTTCAGTATTTTTATAAGATTGATTGAGACAACTTATGAGAGTGTTGGTAAGATAGTTCCCAGGATTATAGGTGACTATAAGTATAGATACGATAGGATTTTTCATGGTCACTTATTACCCACTAAACCCCTTCTTCACAATTTTCTCTTTCGCATTCCTAACACGAAGGGGAAAAGTGTCAGGAATACCTGTAATTGCTTAGCTAATATCATAAAAATTTATCAAGTTACATATCTGCTGCATTCATCTTCGAGGTATGTTTTGATAGTGTTAAAGTCAAGATTCACATCTTGCAACATTAATTTCTCTTCCTCGATATCATCAAAATATGTTAATGACTTGAGAAGGTGACTATCTGTCACAATATTTCCAAATTTTCTTGAGAAGCTCTCAAGAGTAGCATTGAGCCCAATTGTCTTGATGATATAATAAAGATCCACATAATCCTTGTTGGTTGCTCGATTTTGGATAGCCCAGAGTTTCATAGCAGCGATATCTTGTATCGAATAGATAGAGAAATATGGAGTATCTTGGAGAGCTTCTATCTTGGGATATTTGTAGGAAAAGAAGCTTATTTTTACATGATTTACGAGTATATAGAGTGTGTTTTTTTCTTCATATGTTTTCATGATTTCAAGACCATCAAATGCCTCTAAACACATCTCAAAGAGTGAAAGAGTATTGAAGTCTTCTCAGATGAAAAAGTCAAAGTCAATACTTTCACGATGTCATAGCATCAATGCAAGTCAAGTTCATCATCAGAGCACAAACCCTCATTCTTTAAATATTGCTAATCTCTTGAGGAGAGATTGTCTTGTTGTGTCCAAAACTTCGTGAAAAAAGAGGAGTGTTGAGTTTGTCATACATAGAGATATTAGGTGTATTGCTCGCTAATTGGAAATATTTTTCCCAGAAATTTTTTGACTTCACATCCATATCATTGATATGTTTTTGAAAAATTTCTCTCATTTTGGTGTATCAAATATGTTTTTGTATATTTTGTATGTCTTGTATTTCCCCAAAAATCAGTGCACGTACCACAACGATGTCATCATCATAGCTAAGCTGATCAAATTTGTATTCCCAGAGGGAATATCTGAGTGTATTAGAGACTTGTATCATAGGATATATATCTAAAAGCAAATAACAACAAAAGAGATAGCTAATAAGTTCTATTATCCAATATTTTTGTAGATACTTCCTCTTTTTCCTGCATCAAAGAAACTGATTATGAGTGTCTCATCGATAATTTCGTAGAGAAATCTATAGTTTCCGATTCTAAGCCTATAGGAATATGGAAGTCATACAAGCACTTTTATATCGAGATTATTCTCATATGGGTCAAGAGCAAGAATAGTCAAAGCTTTCTCAAATTTTTGTATCAGATCCTCTCCTCGATGCTTTTCGAGAAATTTCTGGACGGATTTTTCTAATATAACTTGATACATCTATTGGAGTGATTTTAAAAAATGAAACGCTTCAACTCCGTCCTGTCCATGAGAGCTTTTTTGGTAGGCTTTGATATCCTCAGGAGTCGCATTTTCTTTTTCAAATGCGATTTTTCTCATAGCATTGTATTGCTCGATGCTCAGAAAAACTCAGATAGGTTTATTTTGAGAGAGGATGATTTTTGTTCCATCTCTTGATATATCTTTCATAATCTGTGAGGTTCGATCTCTGAGATCAGAGATCGAAACAAAGTTATTTTCTCGAATCATATAAAATATATGTATAATAAAATCTTGGTAAAATTATACGTAATTCTACCAAGATTTCAAACATAGAATTTTTCCTCACTGAAATCAAATATTTTTACCCACTAAACCCCCTCTTCACAATCTTTTCTTTTGCATTCCGAACACGAAGGGGAAAAGTGTCAGAATATACACAACCACAATAATCTTGGCGGTAGATGTCATGTTCACGAGTATAGTCAACACTCCGCTGAAATCCATTATTTTTTCGGAAGGCAATTTTCAAGAATTCGAGTCCATATTTTGTACCGTGCTTCTCTCCGAGAGAGAACATTTTCTCGAGATCTTTATGTGGTGATGTATTGAGTGTGGATGTGTAATGAGTATACCCAAGTTCTTTTCCTAGTCTTGCTGATCTCTCGAGTCGCATATCATAGCAGAGAGTACATTTTTCACCTCTCTCAGGCGTATGTTCATATCCCTTGATCACTTCAAAAAAACGAGTGATATCATACTCTCCCTCGATATATGCAACTTTTTCTATTTCGCATACTTTTTTGAACGCCTCTAATCGCTTATCATATTCTGATTTTGGTTGAATATTCGGATCATACCAGAAGCAGAGAAGTTCATAATCTTTCTTGAGATCCATAATTGGTACAGTTGCATCGGGACCGCAACAGACATGGAGAAGAAGTCGTGGTTTTTTTGCTAATTTTTCTCGAATTGGCTTATAGCTGCTCCGGTGAAATTCGGATATTTTGAATGGAGTATCTATATTAGATTGATGCTTTTGTGTACCATATCATTGATTGGTATCGAGCCCAAGGAGTGGATCAATGAGATTGTAAACTTTCATAAGCTCATCTCGCCAGACTTTTGCGATAATAGATGCAGCTTGTATTTCTTTGATTTTGGCATCACCCTTAATAATTGAGAGTGGTGCTTTTGTGAGGATGCTATCAAATCGATATTGGTCATTTCCATCAATAAGCACACTATCAATAGTATCCCCATTTTTCTCAATGAGAAATGCGAGTTGCCTGAGTGCTCGCTCCATAGCGATTCGATTTGCCTCTTTGATACCAAGTATATCAATCTCTTCATTTGATGCTTGTCCGACCCCAAAATGAAGAAGTGGTTTGTCTTGAATTTTATGCGAATGAGAGATGAGAAATTCAAATGCTTTCTTTCTTTTTTTCTCGGCAAGTGATTTGCTATCAGCAATAAGTTGGGATATTTCACTAAGATCTGCTCCATGTACAAAACTCAGTGCACACGCAACAACAGGACCATACCAAGGCCCCCTTCATGCTTCATCAATTCAAATTTTTCGCTTCATAGGGAATTTGTGTGGATTATATCAGAAAAAAGAATGCTGTCACGAAAATACAGGCTCACCATGAGTGAGTGATTGGCATGCAAATTCTGCTCATATTTTTCTTTACTTCATGTTACATGAGAAACACTGCATAATAGCTTTTGCTTCTTATCTTATTGAGGACCCTCCGAGATCTGTTGTCGCTATTGAGTATATGGAAGGAATTGCAAATGGCTTCAATCGAGGAGATATGCAAGAGCAGATACTACTCAAGACCTGAACGAGTCGCTCCGATAGTACCTCGTTTGCCCTCACGGGGATAGAGTTGAGCTAAGATTCGTAGCCCAATTTTTTCTGAGGCATCATATTGCTTGTTATCAGCGCTATTTTTTGAAGCATTGCAGACAAGGAGAGAAAGATAATTTCCATCTTGATCTACAAGGAGCGTATAACCTTCTTTGATTGGATCTAAAAAAGAGAGATCTCCATTTTTGAGAAGTATGATGTCATTATGCTGAATGGCCCTTCGTTCTTGGAGTGTAAAAAATTCTCCAATATCTCTTTGATCCCGATGTTCTATATCTCATAAGAGTGTAGCATGATTCTCTTCGATATGACCAATTTTAGTTCTCTTGAGATCAGTGATAACACCACCAGTTCAAAGAGCGATGCTAAGGTCGCGTGCTATAGATCGAATATAGGTTCATGATGAAACTTGTGCACGCAATCGGACAAATGGTGGGTCATATGAGAGAAACTCATGTGAATATATCTCGATGGGTCTTGCTTTGAGATTCACTTCTTTTCCTCTCAGAATGAGCTCATAAGCTCTCTTGCCATCTACCCATATAGCAGAATAGGAGGGCGGGATTTGTTCGATATTCCCAAGAAAATTGGTGGTTATTATTTCTTGTATTTTTTCATAACTTGGAAATGAACAATCCACTTCAGAGGTATCAGTAGAGAGGTCATACGATGGCGATGTTCGAGAAAGATCAATAGTGTATTCGTAGGTTTTATCTTGTCCAACGAGGTAGTTGAGCAGGGGAGTGGCTCACTCTGCTGCAATCAAGAGAAGTCATTCTGCTTCCTGATCGAGAGTTCCAGCATGGCCAACTCGAGAGAGTCAGAGCTTCTTTTTGAGTCGATTGACCGCAGTATGTGATGAAATTCAGCGAGGTTTGTAAATAAGAAAGAACATGGTCTAATTGGGTAGATTTTGATGTTACCTGATTTTATAAAATT
>CAYOYW010000026.1:0-10476 GCA_964408305.1 uncultured Candidatus Saccharibacteria bacterium | reverse complement strand
TGGGCGAGCTGGACTCGATGTCGTTGGAGAATGAGTCGGTGTTTCGTCAGCGATTGCGGAATTTCATCAACTTGACCAGTCAATTGCATTGCACTTGACCAGCTGATTTCATGCAACTTGACCAGTCGCGGACGGGGTTGGCAGTGCAGTGCCAAAACTTTCGGTGTCATGCGCTATCATTGCCAGCAACATTGTATTTTCGCTTTCCGGCATGAACATCCTCTTCCTTCACCAGAACTTCCCCGGCCAGTTCCGCCATATCGCCGCCTATCTGGCCAAGCAGCCGGGGTATCAGGTGTTGGCGATTGGCAAGAAAACCGCGCCGGGTCTGGATGGAGTGAGGTTGATTCGCTACGACTTGCACCGCGAGCCGTCGCCGCAGGCGCATCATTACGTGCGGCCATTGGAAACCGGGGTGTTGCATGGGCAGGCGGTGGCGCGGGTGTTGCTGAAGTTAAAGGCGCAGGGTTTTGTGCCGGATGTGGTGATTGCGCATCCGGGCTGGGGCGAGGCCTTGTATGTCAAAGACGTGTTCCCGCACACCCGGCTGATCAGCTTCTTCGAATTTTTCTACCACCCGGAAGGTGCGGATTGTGGTTTTGATCCGGAGTTCCCGGTCAGCTTTGATGACCGTACCCGTATTCGCAGCAAAAACGCGCTGCACCTGATGAATCTGGAAGCCTGCGACCTTGGCGTCTCGCCGACGCAATGGCAAAAGAGCCTGCACCCGCAGGCCTATCAATCTAAAATTGAAGTGATCCACGAAGGTATCGATACCGACACCCTGCGTCCCGATCCAGAAGCCTGCTTCACCTTGCCCAATGGCGTCACATTGCATGCCGGTCAACCGGTTGTCACCTACGTCGCGCGTAATCTGGAACCGTATCGCGGCTTTCACAGTTTCATGCGTTGCCTGCCGCAACTATTGCAACAACACCCCGACTGCCAGGTGCTGATCGTTGGTGGTGACGATGTCAGCTACGGCAGCAAACCGAAAGACGCAAACAACTGGCGTGAGAAGCTGCAAGCCGAAGTATCCCTCGACCCGATGCGCGTGCATTTCCTCGGCCGCATTCCCTACGATAGTTACCGCAAGGTGCTGCAAATCTCCGCCTCCCACGTCTATCTGACGTACCCGTTTGTGCTCTCCTGGTCGATGCTGGAAGCGATGGCCAGCGGCTGTCTGGTGATCGGCTCGGCCACGCCGCCGGTGCGGGAAGTCATCCGCCATAAGGAAAACGGGCTGCTGGCGGATTTTTTCGATACAAGCTCCTTGGCCAACGCCATTACCCACGCCCTGCAACATCCCGGGCAATATCAAAGCCTGCGCCACACCGCTTGCCAACAAACGCATCTGCTGTATTCGCACAAACATGGTCTGGCGGCGTATCTGCGGCTGATTCGCCAATAAATCACCCAACGTCACCCCATCCAACCGTCTCTGTTCCAGATTTTGCGACGGCGTTGATTCAGATCAGCTTTGCCGGTCACGTACTAGGCATATGCCTAGTGAAATATAATTATCTACATGGTATAAACGCGCGTTTGCCAGTTGCGGGGCCGCAACGGCAATTCATTGAATTGACATTGTTATATGTTGTAACGCATGTGTCTGAGCTGACGCCCAATATGGGCGGCTGCCCGAGAGCAAGACTGTTACATGGTGACTGTGTTGGCCAGCGTGAATAACAGCGGGGCTGTAGCCGGCGCTGGTATTGGTGACAAGCTGACCTGCAAGTCAATCGCAGAGTAGGCTGCAGCGATGCGGTGCGAACGTATTGGCAGATCGCAAATGGCAGGCAATGAAATCGTGGTGGCTTTGCACCTGGCCTAGCAAAGCGTGATTGAAAATGTTGGGGGCTTGTGCTTGATTGCAAGACCCCGTTGCGCGTTGCGTGTGACCCCGTTGCGTGCGATTTTCTGAATATTTTCAATTTAATTGAGTCGTTGAGATTCTATGTATACAGATGAAAACTCCAATGTTATTTCTTATCTGACATTTTTTGTTAAAAAAATAGATGGAGCTGCATGGCTCATCGTTTGCATTTTGTGTCTTTTTTGCATGGTTGACGTATCACTCGAAATAGGGATATTCCCCATTAGAAATGCTGACAAGCCAAGTAAGGCTTTAGGTCTTCTTTTTTTTACGCCAATAATTTTATTTTTTGTTCTTGTTCGCCTAAGGCAGATGCCATTTTCTGGCAGTTTTCTTATGAGTGTTGCTAGGACGGTTATTTGTATTTATTTGTTTTTAAAAATTAATTTCTAAGGTTTGTTGGGTATGAGCTTATTACATAAAGCCGTTGAGGTGACAGAGAAAATTGAAGGTATGAGTGGTGCGGCAGAGGCGCTACAAAAATTCATTGATGCCGATAATACGCTAGACCAGACTGCTGCTGCGTCCCAATTTATTGCTGAACTAGCCGTCGCTGGAGCTACAACTGCATATCTTCGCACACTATTTCCCTTGTTACGACTTGGATTTGCAATCAGCGGAACTATGTATAAATGGGAGGCATTATGCTATGTGGCGGGGTATGGTTCGGGGACAATCGTTGGCAGAACCATTGACTGGATAAATGATAAAAATATTGGAGGTTGGGTATATGACATTTCGCATGTTAGCCCCTTTGCCAATCAAGGCTTTTCCCGTGCCCGCAACAATGCCTACCCAAAAGACCCTCTCGCCCTTGACCTCGACGGCGACGGCATCGAAACCCTAGGCGCGGCGGATGCGACTACCATCCTGTTCAACCACAATGGCGACAATACCGCCAATGGCACCGGCTGGCTGAAGCCAGACGATGGCTGGCTGGTGTTTGACCGCAACGGCAATGGCACGATTGACGATGGTAGCGAGCTGTTTGGCGTTAACACCCAAAAAGCCCCCGGCGTGCTGGCGACCAGCGGCTTCGACGCATTGTCGGCGCTGGATGACAATAGCGACGGCGTGTTCAACAGCAGCGATGCGCAGTTTGCCAATGTACGGGTCTGGCGCGATCTGAATCAGGACGGTGTGTCGCAGGCCAATGAGCTGGCGTCGCTGGCCGATTTGAACATCACCGCCATCAATTTGGCGCATGACCAGGAGCGGGTGGATCTGGGTAACGGCAATGCACGTATCGGGAGTGGAACATTCTTGCGCGCCGATGGCAGCGTTGGCCATGCCTACAATCTGGCATTGCAGGATAACCCGTTTTATCGCCGCTTTACCGACAGCATCCCCCTGACCGAACAAGCCAAAGCGCTGCCCAATATGATGGGCAGCGGCTTGGTGCGCGACATGCGCGAGGTCGCAAGTATGCAAACGGCCGAAGGTCAGGCTTTTGCGGCGAAGCTTGATGCCTACAGCAAATTGACCAGCCGCGCTGATCAGATGTCGGCGCTGGATGATCTGATTCAGGCTTGGAGCCGGTTCAGTAATGAGCAGCAACGAAATGGCCGATTGGAATTCAGGGACGGTGTGCCGACGCTGGTCTATACCATAGAGCCCTGGCAATCTGGAGACATCGATGCGCAAGGTTGGATTGGCACGCTGGAGAAGTTCAATGGCACAACCTTTTTGCACATTGCGCCGCCTGACCCAAATTCACCATCTGGCCTTCCTAGTGGTGGAGGTGGTGGTGGAAGTGGAGCTATAGCAGGTCCGCAATCCGTACCTATTGCCCTGTCTGCGGCACAATATGCAGATTTGACAGCTGCGTATTCTGCACTGAAAGACAGTGTATACGGGGCGCTGGTTGCCCAAACCAGACTCAAACCCTACCTGGACCAGATTCAACTGCAAATCAATTCGGACGGTTTGAGCTTTGATCTGGCCGCGCTGGATGGCATGTTAAACAACAAGCATTCGACAGATTCCCTAGCCGCTACGCAGGATCTGATCGAGCTGCTGAAGTATGTACCTTCCATTGGTGAGTTAAGCAAAAACTGGAATGGGCTGGACAAGCTCAAACAGTGGGTATCGACCGCCGATGCGACGTTGATTGCCGCACTCCAGCCTGACTTTAATATCTATTCGGGCGTGATCCCTGCCTCTTTGACTGGCAAGGTCGATATTGTCATTGCTGGAGACAATCCGCTTTCGGTGTCATCGGGGGATGACTCTGATTTTATCTGGTCGGGTAACAGCAACGATGTCATCAACGGCAACAGCGGCGTGGACTTCCTCTCCAGTGGCTCGGGGAACGACACCGTTGATGGCGGAAGTGGCAATGACCGGATTTATGCTGGCGACGGTAATGATTTAATTTTTGGCGGAGATGGCGGCGACCTGATCGACGCTGGCGCTGGTAACGATAGTATCTACGGCGAGGCGGGTGGAATCGGCACGTCGGGGAGCGATACATTCCTGTTTGGCAAAGGCGACGGCCAGGACCGGATTGTCAAGATTTACCGCTGGGGTTATGACCCGGCGATCAACGGGCAAGATGTCATCCGGTTCAAGGACAATGTAATACCTGCCGAAGTCCAAGTTGGGAGATGGGGGACTGACTTACGTTTAACCATCGCCGGAACCAGTGATGAGTTGTTTGTTGATGACTATTTTTCCGGCGAGGGCATGGATACCAAGGAAATCGCCTGGATTGAGTTTGCCGACGGCACCATTTGGCAGGAAGCCGATATCAAGCGTATGGCGATTGCTGGCGATGAAACAGACCAACAGCTTGCTGGTTATGCCAGCAATGACAGTATCAACGGCGCAGGTGGAAATGACCAGCTTGCCGGTGGCAAGGGAAACGATACGCTTGATGGCGGTGCCGGCAATGATACGGTAAGTGGGGGTAATGGCGCTGACACCATTTTGTTCGGACGTAGCGATGGCCAGGATATTGCATGGTTCTATGACAGCGGGGCAGGTATCGATGATGTGATTCAATTCAAGGAAGGAGTGGCGCCATCAGACATCATCGTGTCAATGGATCAATATCAGTATCTGACCTTGGCGATAAACGGAACCAGTGATTCTATTAAGGTCGGGAAGTATTTCACCAACGATGCGCAGAGCCAGTATAGCGCCAGTCAGATCAAATTTGCCGATGGTACTGTGTGGGATGTTGCCTATGTGAAACAACTGGCCTTGACCGGGGATGCACGTCATCAGTATTTGAGCGGTTATGCTACGGGAGACATAATTTCTGCGGCACAAGGCAACGATACGATTTATGGCAATGGTGGAGACGACACCATTGATGGCGGAGAAGGCCAGGATTCCATTATCGGCGGAGCAGGTAACGATTCTCTATTGGGTGGCAATGGCAACGATACCATTGATGCCTCTACCGGGTTTGATACGGTAGAAGGTGGTGCGGGCAATGACTCGATGAGTGGATCGAATACGGTGTTTCGATTTGATGGAAATTGGGGCTACGACACACTCAGTGGCTACAAGGGTAACTCCCGAATTGAATTTGGCCTGTCTGTCGCATCGACCAGTGTTCAGGTCAAACGAACCGGAACATATATTTATACCTATATGACTTCAAGTCAGAGAGCGGCGACCGATCAGTTGACCATCCAATCGGGGAACAACGCCATTAAGGTAAACGGCTTCTTTGACACGATTGCTGACAACGATGTATCTCACGTATCTTTCGCTGATGGCACGGTATGGGATATTGCGACGCTTTTAGCCAAATCACAATTTAACTATGGCACAGCGGCAAACGACTATATGTCTGGCGCCAATGGCAGCATAACGATGTATGGCCAGGCCGGTGATGACGAACTGCGTGGCATGGGTGGAGATGAAACGCTGGATGGCGGTATCGGAAATGATTGGCTGGGGGGAAATTTAGGTAACGATACCTACGTGTTTGCGTCAGGGTATGGAAATGACACAATCGAGACCGAGACGGGCACTTATGGTTCGGCTGGCATTGATACGATTGAACTGGGTGCCGGCATTGGCATAAGCGATGTAGTGATTGACCAGCAGTACAGCAACAATCTGGTCATTGATCTGTTCCTGACAGGTGATCATTTGTATGTGCTAGGCCTCGGTCGTACTGATTACCAAAGCGCAAATTCAACTCGCGAACGCATCCAGTTGAAATTCTCGGATGGCACTATCTGGGATCTGCCTACGCTGCAGGCAAAAATGTCGCAGAATAAAACCTTGGTCGGCTCCGCAGCCAACGATACGTTGACTGCCTATGCGACCAATGATCTTTTGCAAGGCCTGGCCGGAAATGATTCGCTGATCGGCAATGACGGTAACGACACATTAGATGGTGGCATCGGGGATGATACCCTTTCCGGTGGCGCAGGCGCTGACCGTTATCAGTTTGGCCATGGATATGGCGCCGACATTACCGATGCGCTCACCAGCTCGGATGAGATTTTTCTGAATAGTGATGTCCTGCAATCACAAGTTCGCTTGGTTAAGACCCGAGATAATCAATTAATTGTTACTTTCAACGACGGAGATAATTCCACGCTCAAAACCGGCGGAGGTACTCCCGGAAAAATACAGTTTGCGGATGGCAGCAGCTGGGATAGCGTTGCAATCCAGGCGCGCCAGGAGTCCTTAATCGATACCAGTGGTGCCGACTTAATCAAAGGTACATCAATTGGCGACGTGATTTGGGCCAGCGGTGGTAATGACACCATTCTGGGCGAGGGCGGCAATGATAATCTTGCCGGTGGTTTGGGAGGCGATTCGATAGACGGCGGAGCCGGGAACGATACCCTCAATGGCAATGATGACAACGATATTCTGATCGGTGGCCTTGGCAACGATGTGCTCGACGGCGACAACGGCAACGACTCTGTTGTCGGCGGTGATGGAAATGACACATTGATTGGTGATCGTGGTAACGACACCCTTGTGGGCGGCGCTGGGGCTAATACCTATGCCATGAGCGCGTACGATGGTATCGATGTCATCGACAACCGAGGCGCTGATACGCTTTCTGGACAAAGCAAGTTAACGTTCTCTGTCACAGCATCAGGCGATATTGCGCTGGATCGATCTGTTGAGGATTTGATCGTCAAAAATACCCGCTCGGGAGCCCAAATAACTATCCTTTCCTTCTTTAATGGAAGCGTTCCCGGCGCTGGAAAGATTGATATCTTTGATGGATTTAGCGACGGCGTCAGCTGGGACCTCAATGCCATTCTGGCGCGCATTCCAAAAGGTACTGACGGCGCCGATAGCCTGGATGGTAGTGCTGGCAATGATCTGATTTCTGGCAAGGCGGGCAATGATACGCTTAATGGATTAGGCGGCAATGACACGTTGGATGGTGGCAGTGGCGCGGATCTATTGTTTGGAGGCGAAGGTGACGACCTGTATCTCGTTGATGCTGGAGACCAAGTTAACGAAAATGCCGGCGAAGGCATCGATACGGTCAAGGTTTCCACAAGTTATACCTTATCGGCAAATGTAGAAAATCTGATCTTTGCCGGGACTAATGGCGTATTAGTAGGCAATAGCTCCAATAATGTTATTTATGGATCATATTCCTCAGATACGATTGATGGCGGGCTCGGTGCCGATACGATGGATGGAACCTACAATCCGTATGGGCAGGATGTTTTTTATGTCGATAATGTGGGTGACATAGTTGTTGATACTCCGGCATATCAGCTTAATACGATTATTACATCCGTCGATTATGCTTTGCCAGCGCACTTTTGGACATTAAAGCTTGTCGACTCTGCTTCGATCGGTATAGGAAATGAATTTGCGAATGAACTATATGGTAACCCTAATGCTTCTTCGACTCTGACGGGCGGGCTCGGTGATGATGTGTACTACATCTCCAGACCGACGCTCATTGTCGAAAATGCTGACGAGGGAACCGACGCTATTTTCGCGTCAACCGATTACACCCTTGCCGATGATTCTAATATTGAAGTCCTCAGTGTTTGGGGTAGTAATGGCGTGCACCTTGTCGGTAACAGCTTCGCGAACTCAATGGGCGGAAATATCGGGAATGACTACCTGGAAGGTGGGCTTGGCGCAGATTTCATTACTGGCTCTGGCGGTAACGATACTTTGGATGGCGGTGCAGGTGCCGACACCCTGAATGGAGACGATGGCGACGATACCTTTATCGTGGATAACATTGGCGATGTGGTTGAAGACTATAACGGGTCAAAAGACACCGTTATCAGTAGTATTGATTATGTCTTGGGTAGTTCGATCGAAAATCTCACATTGACTGGATCGCTGAATTTGACCGGGACTGGCAATGCCAGCGCCAATTTGTTGATAGGCAATAGTGGTGCCAATACACTGACGGGTGATGCTGGCAACGATACCTTGGATGGCGGCCTGGGCAACGATACTTTGGTCGGCGGCACTGGCAACGATACCTACATTGTTGATAGCTTGGGTGACGTAGTGACCGAAGCTGCGAGCGCCGGCACCGATACCGTGCAAGCAAGTGTGACATACAGCATCGTCAGCCTGACCAATATCGAAAATCTTACCCTCATTGCTTCTGCATCGATCAATGCAACCGGCAATAGCTTGGCCAACAAATTGACCGGCAACAGCGGCAACAACCGTCTCGATGGTGGTACCGGCAACGACACAATGATCGGTGGCGCGGGTAACGACACCTACGTGTTCGACGTGGCGACTGATGTGGCTACCGAGAACGCCAACGAAGGCACCGATACCATCGAGATTGGTGTCACCTTGTCGATTGCCGCGCTGGCCAATATCGAGAATGTCACGCTGACGGGTAGCAATGCGGTGAATGCCACTGGTAACGCTGCCGCCAACGTGCTGACCGGCAACAGCGCGGCCAACACGCTGGATGGCGGTGCAGGTGCAGACACCCTGGTGGGCGGTGCTGGGAATGACACCTACGTGGTCGACAATGCCGGTGATGTCATCACCGAAAACGCCAGCGAAGGCACCGATCTGGTCAACGCCAGCGTTACCTTCTCGTTGGCCAATTTCGCCAATGTCGAAAACCTCACCCTGACTGGCACCAGTGCCATCAACGCCACCGGCAATGCCTTGGCCAACACCCTCACTGGTAACAGCGGCAACAACGTACTGGATGGCGGTGCAGGCAATGACACGATGGTGGGTGGGGCTGGTAACGATACCTATATCGTCGACAGTCTCAGTGATGTGGTGACCGAAGCCTCCAGCGCCGGCACTGACACGATTCAGGCCAACCTGACCTACACGATTGCCAGCCTGACCAATGTCGAGAACCTGACCCTGACCGGTAGCGCTGCGATCAATGCGACGGGCAATACCTTGGCCAATGTACTGACCGGCAACAGCGGCAACAACCGTATCGACGGCGGCAGCGGTAACGACACCATGATCGGTGGCGCTGGTAACGATACCTATGTGTTCAACGTCGCCACCGACGTGGTGACCGAGAATGCCAACGAAGGTATCGATACCATCGAAACCGGTGTCACGCTGTCAATTGCCAGCGTCGCCAATGTCGAGAACATCACTCTCACGGGTACATCGGCCATCAATGCCACCGGTAACACGCTGGACAATGTCCTGCTGGGCAATAGCGCCAACAACACCCTGACCGGTGGCGCCGGTAACGATCGCCTTGATGGCGGTGCTGGCAACGACACCATGGTTGGCGGTACTGGCAACGATACCTACGTCGTCAACGTCAGCACTGATGTGGTGACAGAAAACCTCAACGAAGGCAACGATACCGTAGAAAGCAGCATCACCTACACCATCGCCTCGCTGACCAATCTGGAAAACATCACCCTGACTGGCAGCACTGCCATCAACGCCACCGGCAATGCATCGGCCAACGCCCTGATCGGCAATAGCGGCGTCAACGTACTCACCGGCGGCGCCGGCAACGACACCCTGGACGGTGCAGCGGGTAACGACAGTCTGGTCGGCGGTACTGGCAACGACACCTATGTATTGGGCCGTGGCTATGGCGCAGAAACCGTAACGGAAAACGATACCACTGCCGGTAACACCGACGTGGCATCGTTCATGGCCGGTATTGCCACCGACCAGATCTGGTTCCGCAAGGTCAACACCAACGACCTGGAAGTCAGCGTGATCGGTACTTCCGACAAGCTGACGCTGAAGAGCTGGTATCTGGGTAACCAGTACCACGTTGAGCAGTTCAAGACTGCCGATGGCAAGTTGTTGCTAGATACCGACGTGCAAAAACTGGTCGACGCGATGGCGGCATTTGCGCCACCAGCAGCCGGTCAGACCACCTTGCCGTCGAACTACCAGACCACGTTGAACCCGGTGCTGGCCGCCAACTGGCATTAAGCGTGACACCGCCTCGCCTTAGGGTGGGGCGGTTCTCGTCGATGCAATCACAATGCCTCATTAATGGAAACGCCCACCGATTCCCGGCCCGCTGCGGCAGGGAGTCGGTATTTGCTTTATGACCACTCCCGATACCCTTGATACCCCACCATCGCGCCAGATCGATTCCGGACTCGCCTGCCTGGTGATGCTGGCGCGCTTTCATGGCGTCGCCGCCGACCCGGCACAGCTGC
>CAYOYW010000025.1:7079-10560 GCA_964408305.1 uncultured Candidatus Saccharibacteria bacterium | reverse complement strand
CGGTTGTTCTGCGGGTTGCTCCGCTTCTCCTCGAACGCCTTCACCGTCACTTCCATGAGCGTGGAGATGTCGAGCCGCTGAAGGAACTCGATCAGGTGATTCCTCACGAACTCACTTCTCAGGATGAACTTCCGCGCTTCCACGTTTACCTCCTTCGTAGATCGCCATCATTTCCGCCTTGAGCGGTTCTGCCCGGTCCTTCAATTCCGCCAGGTACGCCTGCCGCGCTTCCTTCGTCGGCATCGCCAGGACGTACCGCGCCTCGCATTCAAGGCGCCACGATTCGCAACTCGAGCAGACCACCTTCCCCGTTCTCAGCCGGATGGGCTGGTATTCGATCCGTTCGCAGCCGAGGCAGCCTGTCTCCATATCCACCATCTCCTCTGTTCAACCATCCACCCCGTCTACTGCTACGACCTTCTCCCTTACTGCCCCTTGGTGGGCGCACCTAGCCCAACCCAGGTGCGCCTTCAGTCATCTGCCCGCTTGGAGCCGCTGACACCCGGAAGCCTTTCGGTGCGTGGCTGCTTCCTTCGCCGGCCACTTGCGCGATCTCTCAGCACCTTCCCCGCAGTTCGCTTTCGCCCCGCGCCGCTGCTGGCTGCCCGACCGGCGCGGGGACGCCACTCGGATCTACGCCGCCTGCTTCACCTCCACGCTGCGGATAAGGTTCGCCAGCGCCCGGACCCCGTGCGCCTGATGCATATCGTTCGCGTCCGTTCCGACTTCCGGAGGCATGACCCACGGAAGCCCGCTCTCCTGCGCGGCCTTTGCCCCGGCCTCGGACTTGTCGTTGTCGGCCATGACGTAGGCCGGGCAGCGCAACTCAGCCACCAGCCGCCCGATATGCGAGAGGTTCCCGGCGGAGAAGCAAACGATCACCTGCGCGTCCCGGTACATGGAGCGGATTGCAGCCCGGACAGAAAGCCCCGTCGCGTACCCCTCAACCAGCCACCGCTCCCTCGGCACCATTGGGCCGATGAAAAACACCGAGCCCTTCGCCTTACCTCCGGGAAGGAACAGCTTCGATCCGTCCGCGGCGATCCGCTGGACGCTGTTCACCTGCCGATAGAGGCTGAACTCGCGCATCGGGATCAGAAGTTCCCCGTTCAAGACGAGGCCCTTTTCATGCGGGAACCCCTTCGCCGCGAGGTATGGATGCGTTTCCAGTGACGCATCGCGCAACATGCACTCCGCGATGTCCCTGGCCTCTGCCTGCCGCCTGCGCTCGATCTGAGCGGCCTTGAGTGCCATGCGCCGCATTTCCTGCCGATCCACCTGCGCGGTGCCTTCCGGCTTCCAGACCGCGACCTTCTCCATCGTGGCGTGGTTTTGCACGAACCCGACGTCCCCAAGGAACTTGTAGGCCCCGTTGCGCTTTTTCGGATGGTCTGTCGTCCTGACCCGCTTCCACTGGCCCTCCACAAGCCTGTCGATGACAAGGCCGTGGGCTTGGGCAAACTGGACAAAGTTCATGCCGCCCTCCTGTTAGCCCAGGCGATGAGTTGGCTCTTGACCTTCGACACCAGCTTCGGATGCGGAGGCTCGACGTTCGACGGATCGAACTCGCTCTTCGGCCACGCCCGGTAAAGGTTCTTGTATTGCGCGAGGGCGAACTTCCTCGCGGCATCAATGTCCCCATGCTTTCGATCAAGCGCGTAGTGGCTCAGTTGCCGCCAGACCGCATCCCGATCCCGAGCCCATTCGGGATGCTTGGTCGAATCCCCTTTCATGGTGACTTCGACCATCTCCCCGCCGATTTCCCGAACGTCACTCCGCGACTTCGGCCTCTCCCATCCACAGGCGGGACAGTGAGACGCCATCCCCATCACGAACTTGCAGGCGCCGCAGGCAAACGGAGATTTCTCGGCGGGCTCCGGATCCTTCCTGACCTTGGAGTCGTACTGACTCTCGTCAAGGCTCTTGACCCCGGACGAAAACACCTCCTGCGTGTCTGCGATGAACCGCAGGAAGTTCCCCGAGTGATCCAGCCACAACGCGAACTCCTTGCCAGGGAAAGGACGCATCACCCGGCCAAGCTGCTGAATGTGCCCCGAGAGAGACTTCCGATACGGCCGAGCCGATACCCCGCAGAGGATGTCCGGAACATCAAAGCCCTTGGCAAGCGCCTCGCAGGACACAAGGCCCATGATTTCGGAGTCGGCCTTCCTGAACTCCTCGATCATGGCCTTCCTGGATTCGTCGTTGCCGTCCTTGTAGGACACCTGCTGGAAGTTGAAGCCGGCATCCTGAAAGCGCCGGCACAACTCCTCGCCGTGCGTCACGGTTGCGGAGAAAACAATGGTCTTCACCGGACCGCCGAAGTGCTGCAGAGTCTTCGCCTGCCACTCCGAAACGATGTCCCCGATGATGGTCAGGCCCCGCTGCTCGATCTCCGAGTCCGCCCATTCCCCGTCGAACTTCGTCTTTGCCCCGGTCATGTCCGCGGCCTTCCCTGCGTAGGCTTTCACCGGGACGAGGAAGCCGTCGATGATCAGTTGGTCTGTAGTGGTTACGTTCACCACGTTGGTGAAGATCTGCCCGAGCCCCTTGTGAAACGGAGTCGCCGTGAGCCCCACGGTCACGACGTCATGGCGCTTCAGGAACTCCGTGGTCATGCGGTACATCGTGTGCGCTTCGTCCACGATGAGCAGGGATGTCCCTTCAGCCAGCCCCCTGCGTTGCAGGGTCTGGATGCTGCATATCTGATGCCGCTCGTAGGGCCTCCACCGCCAGTGATTCGCCTGGATGACCCCGTGCGGGATTTCGTGCGTGTCGTAGCGGCTGGAGGTCTGGTCGCACAGGGAGACGCGATCAACCAGAAACGCGGTGCGGGATAGTTTCCTGTCCGCCTCTTGCACCAGCGCCATCGCCATCTCGGTCTTTCCCGCCCCTGTTGGCGCGACGAGAAGCTGCTTCCTGTGCCCCGCACGAATGCCCTCGCGCAGCGCGTCAATGGACGCCGCCTGATAGGGGCGAAGGTTGACCGGGATCACTTCTTCTCAGCCTTCTTGCGCCAGCGGGCGACTTCTTTTTTCAGTTCGGCGTTCTCGCGCATGAGCTCGTCGCGGCGCCGCCTCGCCCCGCGCAGTTCCACGCGAAGCACCTGCATCTCCTTGAACTCGGCCTTGTCCTCGAACGCCTTGGCCGAGGCGGCAAGGTCGCGCATCTCGGCCAGGACATCCTTCATCTCGGCCAGTTCGGATTCCAGTTCCGCGATACGGACGGCCTGCTTCCCGGCGTCTTCGGAGCGGCCCTTTTTCTCGGTGGGCGCGGGTTCTTTCAGGGCCTTCTCGCGCTCCTTCGGGGGAAGCTTGGCGACCTCGGCTGCCCGCTTGGCGGAAACCTCGCCGTCCTTCACCTTCTCGCCAAGGCCGGCTGCTTGGGCTGCCTTCGCGTGTTCGATGGTCCGGGGACTGACTTCGGCCACCTTCGCCATCTGCTTGGCGGATAACTCCGCACCGGGTGCGGAGTTTTGCTT
>CAYOYW010000025.1:0-6979 GCA_964408305.1 uncultured Candidatus Saccharibacteria bacterium | reverse complement strand
CCCTTCTCGATGTCCTCGGCCAGGGCTTCGATCTCGGACTCCGGCATCGCCGGGAAGGCCGCAGAGAGGGGGTGCTGCTGAAAGATGAGGCGGTGCTCCGGAGCGTTCATGCTTTCCTCTGACGGATGGGGAGAATCCGGGCGGTGCGCTGGCCGCGCTTTCCTGCCCGGTAGGCGAGGGCTTGCTTGACAAGGTTCGTCGCCGCCTCGTCCTCGGTGATCCCGTCGCGCTTTGCCACTCGCGCCACCAACTCGCGCTCGGCTGCGGACAAGGGGAGCCCCTCAACGGCCACTTTTCAGGGCCTCCTTAAGCGCCCAGCAGGGCCAGTTGTGGCACTTCGTTGCGCAACGCATTCCCGGCAGCATCCACTCCGAGGTCACGCTTCACGGCCTCGATGAGAAGTTCCCGCAGGAGGGTGGCCTTCTGACCGCCGCGGTAGTTGACGAGGGGCGTCACAAGATCGTCCTCCAGGTCGTTCAGGCGGATCTTCACAACGTTGTCTCGGATAAGCGAAGGATCGGCGTACATGGCTAAACTCCCGTTTCCCACCCTGCGATTGGAGGTTGCAGATGCGAAAAGGCGTTCTTGTGGTTCTGGCTCTTGCTGGATGTGCCAAAGAGGGCTACTGGGTCCGTCAAGGCGCATCGCAGGAGGACTTCTATCGAGACCGCGGCGCGTGCGTCGCGCAGGCGAGTTCCGTGCCGTTCGCCCCGGCCATGCAAGTTGCGGCCGTGTTCTCCGGCTGTATGCAGGGCAAAGGCTGGTACTGGCAGGAACAGTAGCGTCATGCGGCCTTCGAGAACCGCAGTTCTTTCGGGATGTCCGCCTTCAGCGCCCCACCGGTAAGGACTTCGTAGGCGATCTGATCGTCGGTTGGGATGCGATCACGGTGTTTCCAGCCGTGGACTCGCTGACGATCAATCCCCCTGGCGCGGGCTGCTTCGGCCTCGGTCTTGAAGTGGCGGAGAAGTTCTTTGTAGGTCATGCGGCCCAATCGTAAACGATCATTTACGACGAGTCAACACCTATTTACCAGCCCCGGAATAGGGTGTCGCATGACCCCAAAGCGCCGCCGTCCGGGCTCACCGAAGGGGCAGCCCAAGCCCGCCAAACGTCAGCTAGACGACCAGTTCGCTCTCCGCTTCAAGGCCGCGCTTGCGCACATGCCAGGAATGGACGTTCCGGCCCTTGCTGCGGCGGTGGGTTGCACGCGGGCCGTGCTGCACAAGTACCTTGGAGGTACGAGCAAGACCATCGAAGCGTTGCTGCTCTTCGAGATTGCGGACAAACTGGATGTATCGCCGGATTGGCTCTTACGCAATCGAGGGCAGATGGGACGCCCTGCCAGCTTGTCCCCGGATCAGGGACGGGCCCTCAACACCTTCGACCGGCTGGCAACGCTGTCCCCGGAGTTGGGTGACTTCTGGGTTTCGCAGGGCGAGGAGCTGTGCAGGCGCCAGCCGTCCCTGATTGCCACTCCGGCGGACCCATTCCGAGGCGCAACCGTACCCAAGAAGGTGCTGAGTGAGCGGGAAAGATGACCGCTTAAGCGGGCTCCTGGAGGCTGAAGAGAGATACCGGAACGCTGCCCGCAAGACCAAGAAAGCCGCCCTCATTGTTGGCTGGGGCTCCGTCGTTCTGGCATTCCTCCTAGAAGACAAAACCATTTTTCTCTGGCCGTTTGTCGCCTCTACCGCCTTGTACGTTCGCTCGGGCATTGAGGATCTGAGGGCGGACCTCTGGCAGGAGAAGTACCAATCCGCCCTTTTCGCGTCCGAAGCCAGGTCGATCCTGTACCACCTAGAAAACAAGTCCTCTAAGTAGCTGAAATCTAGGCCACTTGCCGCCTTTCGCCCTTGTCGTAAATAGTCGTTGACAAGCGGTAAATGATCGTTTACGATGCCTCCACATCAACGCATTTTCAGGAGGCAGCGATGGACAGGGCTCCGGTAAGCATCCACAACGCAACGGCGAAGATCTGCGCCGACTGCGCTCACTTCAGCGACGGCCTTTGCCTGCGCTCCCCGAAGGTCGATGCGGTCACCGGGGAGACCGGCCACTTCACCGCCTTCGCGGTTCGGCTCGGTGAGTGCGGGCCGGATGGAAAGCGGTTCATGCTGGACCCCGAGGTCAGCAAGGTCGAGCGGCGCTTCCAGCTTCAGCAAGCCATCGAGAAGGCCATCGTGGACTTCTCCCCGGACGCGAACGAGGCGGGAGAAATCTTCGCGGCTATCACCGCGTCACTGAAGCGGAAGTACGAGGACGACTACGTCGCGGATGCCGCCGATCAGGCGAAGGCGTTCGAGGACGCCCTCAACGAACTCGACATGGTGCCGCAGTGAGGGAGAACGACGCCTTCCGCCTGATCTCCATGATCTGCGCGGACTCCATCGTCGGCTACGTCGCCGCCGCCATCCTCGCCTACTGGGCGCTCGACACCATCGTGCAGCGGGTGTTCGGGTGAGGTGGCTCCGAATGCTCTGGCTGCGCCACCGCGAGGAAATGCTCCTGGCGCAGGTGCTGAACGAAGAATCCTTGGCCCGCAACGCCGACGAGAAGGCCGCGAAGTACCGGCGCCAGGCAATGGCCTACGCCTTGGAACTGGAGAAGGTGCAGCGCCAGCAGATCGCCGCCGCCTCTCCGCAATCCCTGATGAACCTTTCCCGGAGGACCGCATGAGCGCAGTCGTGAAGATCGAACCCCCGCAACTCCCCGCCGTGCAGGCGGACTCCAGCGCCCTGATGAAGATCATCGAGCGGGCCGCGTCCGACACGTCCTACGACGTGGCGAAGCTGGAGCAGCTTCTCGCCGTCAAGGAACGGTGGGACGCCCAGGAGGCCAAGAAGGCGTACCACGCCGCGTTCTCCGCGTTCAAGGCCGAGGCCATCACGATCCTGAAGAACAAGCAGGTGACGGACGGCCCGCTGAAGGGCAAGTCCTACGCCGAACTGTTCTCCGTCGTGAAGGCGGTCACCCCGGCCCTGTCCAAGCACGGCCTCTCGCATTCGTGGAAGCTGACGAAGGACGAGAAGGACTGGATCGAGGTCACCTGCACCCTGACCCACGTTCTCGGTCACTCCGAGTCGGTGTCGATGTCCGGGCCCCCGGATGCCGGCGGGGCGAAGAACGCCATCCAGGCCCGCGCCTCCACGATCAGCTACTTGGAGCGGTACACCCTGAAGGCGGTCTGCGGGCTGGCCGAGGGCGGGGAGGACAACGACGGCAACGGCGCCGGCGGGCTGGACGAGGGCAAGGTCGCCGACCACCTCGCGGCCATCGACGCTGCCGCCGATCAGGATGCCCTCAAGAACGCATTCAGGGCCGCGTACACCGACGCCGATGCGGCGAAGGACAAAGGGGCCCTCGGCCTGTTCACGCGGCACAAGGACGCCCGGAAGAAGGCCATCGGGGGTGCGAAGTGAAGATCCTCGACATCCCCCAGGGAAGCACCGAATGGCTGGCCGCGAGGGCTGGCAAGGTCACTGCCTCCCGCATATCGGATGTGATGGCGAAGATCAAGTCCGGGGAAGCCGCTGCCCGCCGGGACTACCGGGCGCAGATCGTGGCCGAGATCCTGACCGGCAAGCCCCAGGAGGACGGCTACATGAGCCCCGAGATGCAGTGGGGCGTAGAGCAGGAACCCCTGGCCCGCAGCGCCTACGAGATGAAGATGGACGTCCTGGTCGACCAGTGCGGCCTCGTCCTGCACCCCACCATCGATCGTGCCGGCGCCTCCCCGGACGGATACACCGGGAAGGTCGGGCTGGAGATCAAGTGCCCGAAGACGGCCACGCACCTGCAGTACCTCATGGACGGGGTTCCGCCGGCTAAGTACCAGCCGCAGATGCTCTGGCAGATGGCCTGCATGGGGACCGAGGCGGTGGACTTCGTGTCATTCGATCCGCGGCTGCCGGCGGACCTTCAACTGTTCGTCGTGCAGTTCCAGCGGGACGAGAAGCGCATCCAGGAAATGACCGCCGAGGTCATCGTGTTCCTCCGCGAGGTGGACGAGATGGTGGCCCGGATCAACGAACGAAAGGCAGGCTGACCATGAACCAGATCACCGAGTACAACCCAATCACCGCCGCGCTGGCCGGTATCGAGAAGTACCGGGGCGTGGTGCTGGACGTGACCACCGACAAGGGCATGAAGGAGGCGAAGGCCATCCACCGCGAGGTCGCCGCGCCCCGGATCGCCCTGGAGAAGGCCCGCAAGCAACTGAAGGAGGACGTGCTGGAGCGTGGCCGGCTGATCGACGGCGAGGCGAAGCGCATCGCCAGCCAGATCGCCGCCATCGAGGAGCCGATCAAGGCTCAGATCGAGGCCGAGGAGCGCCGGGCCGAGGAAGCCAGGCAGGCCGCCATCCGCGCCGAGCAGGAGCGCATCGCACGCGAGGAGGCCGAGCGCAAGGCCGCCGAGGAACGCAAGCTTGCCGAGGAGCGGGCCAAGATCGCTGAGGAGCGGGCGAAGCTGGAGGCCGAGCAGAAAGCCGCCCGCGAGAAGGCCGAGGCCGAGGAGCGGGAGCGGCGCCGCAAGATCGAGGACGAGGAACGCGCCGCGCAGGCCCGCATCCGCGCCGCCGAAGAGCAGGCCCGCAAGGAGCGGCAGGCCGAGGAGGACCGCCTCCGCGCCGAGCGCGAGAAGCTGGAGGCGAAGCGCCGGGAGGCGGAAGCCGCCGAACGCAAGGCCAGGGAAGAGAAGGAGGCCCAGGAACGCGCCGCCCGCCTCGCCGAGGAAGAGCGCCAGCGCAAGGAACGCGAGGCCAAGGAAACCGCCGAGCGCGAGGCCCGGCGCAAGGAGATGGAGCGTCAGGACGCCTACCAGTTCCTGCAGTCCTTCGTCCGCGTGGCCGGAGACCGCCCGGAGTTCGCCAAGATCAAGGGCGAGGTGCAGGCGTTCCTCGCCACCGCGGAGCAGGCTGCGTGATCCTCGGCGTCCGCACCGTCCACGGCCGCGCCTACGGGGCGCAGGCACAACGCAGGGAGCGCACCAAGCTGGTTGCCCTCCGGGTGCCAGAAAGCCTGCACGAACGCATTAAGCGGCAAATGCGGACCCTCGGCGTGACCAAGACGGAAGCCATGATTCAGGCGATGGAGGCGGGGCTCTGATGGACCGCCACGTCCCCGGCTCCCTGCTCAAGCATCCCGCAGTGCCCAAGACCGCGAAGCTGCTGCAGTCCGCGAGGAACTACCCCTGCGCCCACTGCAACCGGCAGGACGGGACCATCGTCGCTGCCCACTGCAACGAACTCGCGTTGGGACGTGGCTTCGCCCACAAGACGCCAGACTACATGGTGGCCTACCTGTGCCACGAATGCCACGACGCTGTGGACGGGCGGCGCTTCAAGCTTTCGCGTGAGGAGAAGCACGCCATGTGGCACCGGGCGTACTGCGTGACCGTGTCCTGGTGGTTTAGGGACGGGATCGTGAGCGTGGCATGACCATCGTTCAAGGCGACCGCTACGGCCTCCTGACCGTGAAGAAGGTCATCAAGTCCAAGCACCGCGGCAACAAGGTCCGCTGCGAGTGCGCCTGCGGGAACAGGGCCTTCTACTGCAAGCGCGGGCAACTGGAGCGCGGCGAAGTGACCAAGTGCGATAGGTGCTGAAGATGAGCGCAGCGAACAGCTATACGGCGGAGAAATGCAACACCTGCGGCGCGGCCATGACCGACGAAGAGATTGAGTATTACGAGGTCCGCTGCGAAAGGTGCGAAGGCGAATGGCTGGACATGATCGAAACGTGGCGCAAGGGAGGGAGGAACGATGTTCTGGACGATCTTTTCTCTGCGCCCACTGCCACATCGAAACCCGAATGAGCGCCCTTCTTCACGCCCTGCCCATCCGCACCGTCAGGAAGCTGACGGACGACGACGAGCGGCCTACCGAGGTCAAGCGGATCGGCGGCTACGTCATCGAGCGCCTGCCGCTTCCGCCCGCGAACAAGGGACGCCTGAAGGGGAAGCTGACGATGGCACTGAACGCCCTGGAGGTCGGGGAGTGCTTCGTGAACCCGGCGGGCGGGCGGCTGAACCGCAAGACGCGGGACCGGCTGCTGCCCAAGGAATTCACCGAGCGGAAGGTGGCAGGCGGCTACCGGATCTGGAGGACGAAGTGACGCAACCGTATACCCCAGACGGCGAAGTGAGCGCCTTCCTTGAGCAGTTCGACGCCTACGTGCAGGCGCGGGCGGAACTCCGGACGACCGAGGAGGGAAGCAAGGACGAGCAGCTTTGCATCGCCCGCTGCGCGGACGCCTTCACCCGGCTGCAAGCCTTGCGGGCCGCGATTGCATGAGCCGGTCTGCCACAGCACGCCAAGCATACCTGCACCTTGACGGTTGGGCGGGGCTAAGGCAATGGGCCGTGCTCGTCGTCGGTGAGACGCCGAAGCGATACCGCATCCGCGCCGTCATGGACAACACGCCACTGCCGAGGCGGCGAATCATGGCTGGTCAAGAGGCCCTGGTCCCTAAGTACGCGGTGAGCTTCTCATGAGCCAGTCAACCGCAGAGCGCCAAGACAAGGAGGGCGAGGTCCCGAAGTGCATGACCTGCAACGGGACCGGGCTGGCTTTCATTGGCTTTAGCGGCAAGGAAGAGGACGGCAATGCCCCGGAGTATGAACGCTGCCCGGAGTGCGGTTACTGGACCCCGTGCGGCTATTGCGAAGCCCCAAACGACTGCCGCACCAGCGGCTGCTGGAGGAAACAATGAAACGTCCGAGCGCATCCAAAGAACGGCGAGCCTTCGTCTGCGTGGACGGCTGGGCCGGTCGCGGGCAGATCCCGGTGCTGGTCGTCGGGGAGACGCCGACCAAGTATCTCGTCAAGGCGCTACAGAACGGGACGAAACTGCCCCGCCGCATCCTCCAGACCGGGGAGCAGACCACCGTGCCGAAGTATGCCGTGAGGTTCGCATGAGCCGCGAATCGCGCTCGCTGACACTGAAGCCGTGCCCGTTCTGCGGCGGAACTCCCGTTTT
>CAYOYW010000024.1:0-11519 GCA_964408305.1 uncultured Candidatus Saccharibacteria bacterium | reverse complement strand
GCCTGTAGGACGCGATGCCACTGGGCGACAGGTGGTCGACCTCGAAATGCTCAAGGGAAACCGCGCCGCTCAGTTCCTCGATATACTCGCCGATGTGGCGCACCTTGCAGCCGGCCAGCATGGCGCGCGACAGGGCGCGCGCCCAGTCGGCGCTGACGGTCTCGGTCAACGATACGAGGACGATATCAAAGCGCCGCAGGTCTGCGTTCGGGTCGCTGATGATCTTGCCGAGATGGGGCAGGGCGCTGGCCTCGCCAACCAGCGGGGCGATGATCGCAACGCGCGTCGGGGCGAGCCGGTGCCGGACCCAGATGAGCAGGCTGGCGATGAACCAGGCGCCGAGGGCGGCTGACAGGAACATCCAGCGCGAGAAGAACAGGCGGCCCGCCAGGATCGCAACGGCGTAGAGCCCGAAGACCGCGACCGTGATGGAGACCGCCTGGCCAAGCTTAAACTCCAGGCCGCCGCGGGCCTGTCCGGCATAGAAGACTACGATCGCGGCGCAGACCGTATCGATGGCGAGGTGCGCGAAGTTCGGAGGAGAAGCGATCCAGAATTCCAGGCCGCCGAAAAGCGCCGCCATGGCCGCCGACCAAGCAAATACCGCCAGAACAGCCACCAGGGCTGGCGCGGGGGATTCGACCGGGACGGACTCGAGATCACCTGAGGCGAAGCGCATCGAGTCTGTATTGGTGCTCGCGTTCATCAACATGCCATTTCAAGGCCGGTCCCAGAGTCCTTCGGGATACCGGCCTCTCCATTTCAAATGCCCCCGTCATATGTAAACGGCGCAGAGGCGACTAAGAACCGCCGGAAATTTACCAGAGGTCGATCCTAGCTAACATAGTACTTCTTGTATTCGGCATAATAATATCCAGGATCGCCGTAGCCGTATTTGGTTTGGGCTTTCATGTCCATCTGCGTGAGGGCGACGCCAGCGATGTGGGCCCCCGTGCCGGCGAGCATGCGGAAGGCGGCTTCCACGGCGTGCTGCGGCGTCTTGCGCCAGCGGGTCAAGAAGACCACCGCGTCGGCCTTGGGCGCCAGCACTCGGGTGTCAGCGACCGGCAGAAGCGGCGCGGTGTCCAGAATGACCAGGTCATAGCGGGCGCGCAGTTCGACCAGCAGCTTGTCCATTGCCTGGGTGCCAAAGACGTCCTTCGGTGTGAAATTGGTCTTGGCCAGGGGGAGGAATGAAGCGCCGGTGGCTTCGTCGCTGATGAGCGCTTGATCCAGGGTGACTTCGCCGCTCAGGACCTCAAGCAAACCGATCGAGGGTTCGGCGCCCAGCATGCGGTTGACGGTGCGGCGACGCAGGTCGCAGTCCACGATGATCGTCCTGACGCCCTGAATGGCCGACGAGCGCGCAAGGCAGACCGAGGTGGTCGTCTTGCCCTCACCAGGCAGGGAAGAGGTGATGGCCACGACCTTCACCGGCTCGCCGATCCTGGAATAGAGGATCGAGGTGCGGAGATTTCGGAACGCCTCGGAGAAGCTGGAAAGGGGCTTGCTGACGACGTAGTCGATCGGTGCTTCGCTTCGCCCCTCAGCCACGGAGGCCAGCAGGGGGACGGCGCCGAGATACGAGGTGTCCAGACGACGCTCGACATCCTCGGCGGTCGCCAAGCCGGCATCCAGCATCTCGGCGATGAAGATCGCGCCGATACCCGCGCCCAGCGCGAGGATCAGGCCCAGCGCAAGGTTCAGCGAGACTTTCGGGGAGCTCTGGCGCGTCGGGATCTTGGCCTTCGACACGATGCGCGCGTCAGACTGCTCGATGCCTTGCTGGCTGCTCGTTTCCTTGAACCGGTTCAGATAGCTCTCATAGAGGGTCCGCGAAGCGTCAGCGTTGCGCTGAAGCTCGTTGAGGCGAACCATCGCCCGGTTGTTGGCCGCGAGGGTGCCCTTGGCGCCGCCCAGGCTGCCGGCGATCGCGCCGGCGCGCTGGGACGAGACCTGGGCCTTGGCCTGGAGATTGGAGACGATGCGCTGGATCTCAGCTTGGATCTGGGCGTCAATGTCAGAAAGTTGGCGCTTGGCCTTTAGCATTTCGGGGTGGCGTTCGCCGTAGCGGCCTGCAAGGTCGGCCACTTGCCCGGAGACCTGGGCGCGTTGGGCGCGAAGTTGCTGGATCACGGGCGAATCCAGCGCTTCACCGACGTCGTCACCGGAAGACCCGCGAGACATCTGCGCGCGAGCCGTGGCCAGGCGCGCCTGATCTTCCGCTACCTGGGCTCGGGCCTGGGCCAAGGTCTGATTGTAGCTTGAAATTTCCGCCTCAGTGAGGTTGGTGCCGGAAGCGCTGAGCAGGTTGTTGGCGATCTTGTACTGCTGTACAGCGGCTTCGTCGGCCAGTACCTGGCCACGCATTTCCTCAAGGCGGCTGTTCAGCCACCTGGTCGCCTGCTGCGTGGCGTCAAACTTTGCTTCAAGTTGCTCAAGCAGGTAGAGCTCGGCAAACTTGTTGGCGATGACGGCGGCCTTCTGAGCGCTCGCCGACTCGTAGGACACTTTGATCACATAGGTCAGCCCTGAGCGCTTGACCGACAGGCCGGAAAGCACCCGGTCCACAATCTGCTCGTGTGCTTTCTGCTGCGCCAGGTCGCTTTGTCGGATGTCTTCCGGCGGGCCCGCTATCATGCCGAAGGCACCGCGGAGCATGGCCTTTACGCCGGTTGGCTTGGCAAGCTCTGGATTGAATTCAGGATCTTTTTCAAGCTTGAGGTCCTTGGTAACCCGCTCGGCGAGCTGACGTGATTTCAGCACTTCCGCCTCGGTGTCGACGGCCGCGGAATCCGCGGGCAGGCCGGACAGCACTTCCTCGACGTTGGCTACCTTTTCCTTGCGGGTGTCCAGCATTACGTTGGCCGTCGCCGTGTACTTCGGCGTGGTCTGGAAGGTCACGAGCGCCACCGCGACGAACACCGCCGACGCTACGGCGGAGAACAGGCGCAGCCGCCGGCGGAACACGTTGACCAAGCGCCGCAGATCCAGCTGGGCGGCGATGCCGCCTGCGACCTCCTGCCCTGGCGAATGCTGCGTCGGTTCGATGCCAGGCAATGGAGGGGACATCTGGTTCATACACACGCCTCAAAAAGATTAGGGCCAGTCGCCCGGCTGGACGGCTGGCCCAAAGCAAGACCGTCATCTACGGCCTTTCAAAGATGGCGCCAGCTCAGCGTCGAGCTGGCGATATCTTAGAATTGCAAAGTAAGCGTTGCACCGACCTTATTTGCTTCAAATTCCGGACCGGCTTTCACGCCCGAGGACGCGCGCTTCTGATAGGAATAGTTGAGCGCGACGCCAACATTGCGGTTCAGCAGATAGGTGGCGGAAACGCCCGCGCCGGTGTTCTTGTCGTCGCGATCAATTGTGTTGTATTCGTCTTTGCCGGACGAGACGTTAGCCGACAACAGCACATTGCGCAGCAGTTCGTGGTCGATGCGTAGGCTCGCATTCGTCGAAAGATAGCCGGCAATCGTCGGGTCGCCACTTTCCTCGATCGTCCGGGATCCGCCCAGGGTGACCGTGGTCAGCTGGGTTGGGAACCATTCCACTTGCGCACGAGCCGCAAAGCCATCGATATCCTTGGCAGCCACGTCGTCATAGTTCTGCTTAATGTAGCCGAAACCCAGTTCGCCGCGGGTCAGCGCGCCCAGCTCGAAGTTGGCGCCGGCCAGTACTTGCACGCCGTCGGAGTCGCGGTTCAGCGCCACGACCGGCTTGCTCTGACGGTAGTCGCGCTTGTTGCCGGTGACTTCCAGGAACAGGGCGGTGTCCGGGCTGACCGCATAATCGGCGCGGGCCATCAGGCTCGTGACCGTACGGTCGCGATAGTCCTGGTCAACCACGCCCCCGGCCTTGTTCGGGGTGTCGTCGTAGTTGAACTTGGTCAGGTCCAGGCGGGTCGCCAGCTTCAGGCGGTTAAATTCCTGGCTCGCGCCCAGATAGGCGTTGCTGGTGTCGAACTGTGTCGGCTCCTTGGCCGCCGCCGGGGCGTTGGGCGAGGTGCGCGGTTCAGTGCTGCGGCTGAACGAGGCGCCGGTGTTCACCAGGGTGTTGCGGGTGATGTCGATCCGGCCGTCGGCGCCGACACCGTAGTCATCCGTGTTCTCGGAGCTGCTATCCGAGAAACGATTGAAGCCGCCACGCACATAGGCCGTCAGAGAGTGGCGGTTCCAGTTGGAGACAGCCGACAATTCCGGGTTCACGTGCCAGACATTGTCATCCTGCTTCCCGGTCCGGGAAATGTAGATGTTGTCATTGTGCTCTAGGGTCGTCGTCAGCTTCGGATAGATCATGAAGCCGCCCGCGCGGATGCCGGCAGCCTGATAGTCCGCGCGAGGACGGGCGGCGACCGAGACGTTGCGGTCGCGCGAGAAGTTGCTCTGCGCCTCGGCGGCAGTCGAAACACCTGCGGCGAACAAGAGCGCGGCGCCGGCGAGCAGGAAGGTCTTATTGGAAGTCACGATGGCTATCCCCACGCATCGTTATTATCTGGCTTCTCGATGAGCATGCTCATCGAGGCGGCGAAAAAGAGCGGCCCAAACCGTAGAATCAGGGCCGCTACTGCATTGCGGGCCTAGTTGCCGGCGACGTAGATACTCGGGACCGTCGTGGTAGCGGGAGCTTGAACCTGGGTGGCCCCCTGAGACGGATTCGTCGCGGCCGTGGCGATCGTGGTCGACACGGTGCTCACGGCGCTACTGATGGCCGGCGAGGGCGGCAGCGACGCCGCGGCGGTTTGGACGGCCTGCGCCGCGGCCGCAGGCGGCAGGCCGGCGGTGGCGACGGTGTTGGAAATGGCTTCGGCGACCGCGGTTTCGCTCGCAGACGCGCCACCGGCGTCGTTCACCGCGGCCACGATCGCTTGGGCCAGAACGGTTTCTTGCACGGTCGCCACAGCGGCCGCCACCGCGGCAGCAGCCGGCGTATTTGCGAGCGTCTGGACTAGGGCCGGAGCCGCTTGCGCCAAGGCGGCGTTGGCGACTTCGGGGTCCGTGTTGGCGATAACACTCTCAATCGCCGCCTGAACGTCAGCGGGCGTGGCGTTCGGGTTTTGCGAGACCAGGGTAGTTACCGCCGCCTGGATATCCGCAGCTACCTGCGCGACATCGGCGCGTTCCGCTTGCGTGAGCGCGGCGAAGGCGGAGGTGGCGACGAAGCCGGTAACGCCGATAGCGGCCGTGGCCGCGACGGCCTTGAACGCCAGGCTCATCGCAGAGGACTTGATCTTCATAGCTTGCTCCATTGCTGTAGCCGACCGATCAGCGATGGCGGCGGGTCATCCAGTTAGTATTCCTAAGCACATACTGGATTGCGGCGCACAAGTCGATTCCCGTATGGCGATAATATTTGGAACGCTGGCGAGTAACGGCCGGCCGGTCAGCGCGCTGACGATGGCATTCGGGCAGATCCGAAGAGTCCCTCAAGCGGATTCTCCGCTGGCGCCCAGTTTTCGCGCGACTCGCGCGAGGGGGTGAAAGTGGCATTTATGCGTCAATAGTTGTCGTCATGACGTGAAGTAACCGTCCAGAGATTCGCGTTCTGTCAAAAGCGCGGCCTCCTAAGGTCAAGCTTGGCCGCGCAAGACGACAGAACTGCGCACTGGAGCGATCCGATCGCTCGGACAGGAGGTCAGCGGATCGGCTGAGCTTTCACCGGGGAGAGCTTCCCTGTCGCCAGGCCCGCGCAGGCTTGGCGCTGGGGCCTCGCCTAGGGCTTGGGAGTAAGCTTTTGGAGGAGCAGCCAAAGTTGCGCCGGCACTCTCCCGATCGGGTTCTGCACGGACTGGAGCTGATCTCGGATCTTCGTGGAGACGGCGGTCTTTGAACCCAGGGCCCGAACTTCGGCTTGCGCCGCCCTGCGGGTTTCCAGGTCTAGCTCCTGCCAATGCTCCAGGGCGAAGCGTGCGCGCCAGGCGGCCAGCGTCGGGTCGTAGGGCGCAAGGTCGTAGGATTGGGCCAGGTATTTCGCACCGTCCGCCGAAAGGCTGTCACCGTGCAATTTGGCGTCGATGAAGGCCAGTCTCAGCCTCGCATTGTTATTGTAGGGCGATAGGGAAAGCGCGCGGCGGGCGTGGATGGCGGCGCGCTCGAGATCGGCGGGTGACTTGGCCCCTTCAACCAGTGCGACGGCGAGCGCGTCCTCGGCGACATCGAAGTTGAGGCCTCGGGCGGGTTGATCGGGGGAGGTTCTAGCGAGTTCCCCAAGCCCCAGCGTGGCGGCCAGGATGGTGACCAGCGCCAGGGCGGCTGCGATGAGTTGGTTGTGCCGAGCGGGTTGCATTAGTTTCGGCTCCCGCGCGAGAGGGTGAACTGCAGGCCCAGGAGCCAAGCCCAGGCGGCGGCGAACGACCAAGTCTGCAGGTCGAAATCGCTGATGCTGTGGAACAGCACAACCGCATCGGTGGCAAGCAGGGCGAAGAGGGCGCTGGTCATTCGGCTTCGCCTTGCGGCTTGGCGCGCCGTCGTGATGATGAGCAGGGCTATGCAGGCGAACATAGGCGCCGTGCCCAGGAATCCGGCCTCTTCCAGCCATTGCAGATAGACGTTGTGCAGGGATCGGGTCGACCAGAGCGCCTCGACGTTCTCCGGCGTCATGATGCTGCGATTGATGGCGTCGAAGGTTCCGAGGCCGTAACCCATCCAAGGCGCGGCCTTGAAGGCGCCGAAGTGGGCAACCGCCTGCTGGAGCCTGGCGTCACTATTCGCGGCGCCCTCCGCGAAGCGGCTCAGCAGCAGATCGCCGGCGACCAGCAGCACCGCTGCAAGGGCGACGAAGCCCACGCTGCCGAAAACGAGCGCGCGGCTCAGTTTCAGTTTGCCCACATAGATCTGCAGCAAGGCGAAAACGCCGAGCCCGACGGCTAAGGCGATGGACCCTCCACGTGACCCCGTCATAACGAGGCAGATCAGGGTCACGAAGACCGTCACCGCATAGGGAAGTATATTGTATAGCCGATCCTTGCGCGGCGAGGCGCGGAAGGTGCCGATCAGCGCCCCCAAGGCCAGGATGGGGACAAACGCAAAATAGCCTCCGGCCGTGTTGGCCGCCACGAAGTGGGCCTCCAGGCGCGGCGTGTCCGTCAGCTTCAGGCCCATCGTGTGTGTGAAGAAGGCCCACAGGCCGAAGAGCCCGCTGGCCAGAACGAACAGGTTGAACGCCTTTCGGCCGCGATCATCCGAGACCCCGACAAGGGCGCCGAGGCCGAAGAAACAGGCCAGGCCAAGCAACTTGATGATCTCGATGACGGTCGCGGTCTTGTTGATGCTCGTCGCGGCCTCCTGGATGCGCAGATAGTCCCAGACTGGCGAAGGGCCGCCGGGCGCGTAGGGGGTCAGGCTGAGCAGCGCCAGAAGGAGCGTTACAGCAAAGAGGGCGGCGGGAGCGGTGAGGCCCTTGATGCGTCCGAAGTCCTGGCGCAGGCCGGGGTGAACGAGGCATCCAAGTAGAATGGCGGCCGCCATGGCGCTGAGGGCCAGCGCCGTTGAGGCGACCAGCCCGCCATAGATATAGTGTCCGGCGTGGATCAGGATAACGCAGACGGCGGGAAGTCCCCAGCCGGCGGTGTGTAGGCGGAAGCTCATCCCCGAGCCGCCGTGCCTACGCCCTCGGATCGTGCCGTCATCGAATCCTGAAGTCTGCTCGCTCATTGGCCGTCCCGCTATCAGCGCCTTTCATGTGCGACTAGGGCAACAACTTCACGACAGCAATAGCGAGGGCCAAGCGTCCGCGACGCCTGGCCAGCTTCGCATCATGTGCTGTGTCCGGTGCAGATTGTCTGCGACAGCAACAGATGCTTGCGTAGCTTACTCAGTTGAGTGTTCGCGTTCTCCACTAACCATTCCGGCCTCGGTGATGTCCGGAACATGACATTTGGCCACTCGGCGCGATTAACCCTCTATTCCTATTCCTTGCGGCGCATCATTCCGCTAGAAGCGCGGCTGAGGGATGCCCCACGCTCGGAGCTTAGAGTTCATGAAGAGATGGATTTTGTGGGCCGCATTTGCGGTCTGCGTGGTGCTTGGCCTCAACGGTGGCGCCAAGCCGGCGTTCGCTGCGGAGGATCCGCCTTCGGCGACCCGCATCGTCCCGGAGTACCGTCTGGGTTCAGGAGACAAGGTCCGCGTCACGACCTTTGGCGAAGAGTCGCTGAGCGGTGAATTCTTTGTCGGGGGATCGGGCAAAGTCTCAATCCCGCTGTTGGGGGAACTGTCTGCGCTCGGTCTCACGGCGCGTGAGTTTCAAACCGTGGTGGAGGCAGCCCTGAAGGATGGCTACCTGAAGGAGCCCAGGGTCTCGGTCGAAGTGCTGAACTATCGGCCCTTCTTCATTCTCGGCGAGGTCGAAAAGCCGGGCACGTACCCCTACACGACGGATCTGAACGTTATGAACGCCGTTGCAACGGCGGGCGGGTTCACCTACCGCGCGGATAAGAAGCGGGTCTATGTGAAGCGCCAGGACAGCGACAAAGAAGAAGAGTTCAAACTGGACCCGACGACTATGGTCGCGCCTGGCGACACCATCCGTATCGCTGAGCGGTTCTTCTAAAACAAACCACGATCTGTGCGCTCGATGTCGTTCGCGCGCTGCAAAAGCCCTTGTTGGGCTTTTGCAGCCGATGTTCGTCGCTGGGCTTCGAAACAAATCCTGGGCTGGACGCCCCGATTTGGCCTAAAGGGTATCCTCGAGTCAGCGTGGCGCTGGGGCCAGGGGGATGCCGGTCGGCGCTGACGAGGTCGCGGTTGCGTCCTCAGGAATAGAGGTTGGCGGCACCGAGTGGCGGTCTTTCCAGTTGTCATGTGCGGCGGCGCCGGGGTGCGCCTTTGGCCCGAGTCCAGGGCTGCTCAGCCAAAGCAGTTTCTAAAGCTTGTAGGCGGCCGTTCAACCTTCCAGGAGACGGTCGCGCGCGTCGCCAGCCTGGCGGATGGCGGCGACCTGCTGGTCGTGTCGGGCGTTGGTCACGCCGACCAGATCCTGGCCCAGATGCAGGCTCCCGCGGCGCTCTTGCTGGAGCCGGAGGGGCGCGACTCGGCCGCCGCCCTGGCCGCCGCCGCCGTCTGGTCGGCGCGACGCGATCCGTCCGCCGTCCTGGTGGTGGTCTCAGCCGATCACCACGTCCCCGACGAAGAGGCTTTCCGCGTCGCCTGCCGTCAGGCCGAGGCCGCTGCGCGAGAGGGGGGGATCGTCACCTTGGGCATCCGGCCGACCGAGCCGGCGACAGCCTATGGCTACATCCGCCCCGCGGCCGGCGCGGGCGTGCGCGACGTCGAGCAGTTTGTTGAAAAGCCCGACCTCGAGACGGCCAGGGCCTATGTCGCCGACGGCTACCTTTGGAACAGCGGCAACTTCATCGCCACCGCCTCCGGGTTGATCGAGGCCTTCCGCGCGCACGCGCCCGACATCCTAGCCGATGTAGAGCGGGCCATGGACGAGGCCCAGCCGGTCCCCGGCGGTCAGCGCCTCGGCGAGGCGTTCCGACAGGTCCGCAAGATTTCGTTCGACTTCGCCGTCATGGAGAAGACCCGCCACGCCAAGGTGCTGGAGGTGGCCTTCGACTGGTCCGACGTCGGCAGCTGGGGCGCGGTGCTGGATGTCGGCGTCCGTGATAGCGAGGGCAACGCTGTCCGCGGCCAGACGGTACTGCAGGACGTCAAGCGCAGCCTGGTCCGGGTCGAGCCGGGCCGCCGAGTGGTGCTCGTCGGGGTTTCGGACGTTGCGGTGGTGGAGTCCGGCCGCGACCTTCTGGTGATGGGAACGACCCGCGACCAGGGCCTGAAGGCGGCTGTCGGGCGGCTTGAGCCTGTCCAGTATTTCGCTGGTTTGTCCGAGGCCGAGGCTTGGTTCCGGCGTTGGCTGATGACCTCGGCCTTGCCGCTATGGAGTTCGTTGGGCGTGGACTATGAGGGCGGCGGCGTCTTCGAAGCCCTCGACGCCGGGGGGCGGCCGGTGCTGGCTCCACGTCGTGGCCGCCTGCAGGGGCGCCAGTTGTTCTCCTTCGCGAGTGCTGGTTTGTTGGGCTGGCAGGGACCGTGGAGGGCGATTGTCCAACACGAGCTTTCTTATGTGACGGCTCACTTCCTGCGCGAAGACGGCCTGCTGCGTACGCTGGTTGGGCGGGATGGCGCAGTGCTCGATGACACCCCGGCGCTATACGACCAAGCCTTCACATTGCTCGGGCTCGCGACCCTGCACCGCGCGGGGCAGGGAGGTGACGAGGCTGAAGCCCTCGCGCTCAAGCTGCTTAGGGGGCTGGATGCGCTTCGCCATCCAAAGGGCGGTATGCGGGAATTCGGCCCCTATCCTTTCCAGGCTAACGCCAACATGCACCTGTTTGAGGCTGCCTTGGCATGGGAGGCGACTGCGCCTGGCGGGCCATGGGAAGCTCTCAGTGACGAGCTCGGTGAGCTCGCGCTGAAGTCCTTCATCGTGGAGGGATCCCTAAGGGAGTTCTTCGACGCGGATTGGCGCCCGCAGTCTGGAGAAGACGGCCAGCGAATAGATGTCGGGCACCAGTTCGAGTGGGCCTGGCTCCTGGGCCAGTGGAGCGTTCGTCGGGACCGTGAGGACGCGCGTGTCGCTGCGGCCGGCCTGTATGCCTGCGGTCTGAATGGCGTGGACCCTTCGCGGGGATGCGCGATCAATGAGATGTGGCCCGACCACTCACCCCGGGACGCGGTTGCACGGCTCTGGCCCCAGGCCGAATACCTGAGAGCGGCGTTGGCGTTTGGGACTGAAAGACAAGCCTTGATGGCGGCATCGTCTCTAAGAAGCTACCTGGAGACGCCGATATCGGGTTTGTGGCGCGACAAGTGGCAGGCGCGGGGCGACTTTCTCCAGGAGCCGTCACCAGCGACATCCCTCTACCACATCGTGGGGGCGGTCTCAGAGCTGATCGAGGACCGGGAGCGGCGTGCGGGCGCTGTCTGAGTTCGTCAGGCTTTGGCGGGGAGGAGCGCCTTACGGCCTCCAGGGCCTGTGACGATATGTTAGCTCTCTGAACGGTACGAATTCGCCTAGACATTCCTTGTTCAAGGGAACGGCGGCTATGTACTCCAGACGCAAAGTCCTCGCAGACGTCGGGCTCGAGCCGGCCAAGCGTCGCACACGTCCCAGGAAGCTTCGCCCTACCGACGGGGCAAAGTCGAACCCGGTCGCCGAACTGCAAACAAGTTTGGCAGGCGCAATCCTACAAGAAGAGGTGCGGACCGAGCGCCTCTCGGCGAGGGCATGCTTCGGTGGCTTGCTCCTCCTGAGCGCGATGTTCTGGGTGTTCGTATTGCAGGTCTTGGACGTGGTGCGCTTCTAGTCGCGCCGGATCTCGAGCCAGCGTCCCATCATCCTGATAACGGGGTTCTCTGGGGACCCTCCCAGACTGTTCGCAATGCGTTAGATCGGCCGCCCAAAGTCCAGGCACAGTGACCCGAGCCTACTGGTTCGCAGGGGCTGACCGAGACCTCGCGTGGAGCGGCGCACTTCCGAACTTTTGCTTCAGATGTCCGATAACGCCTGCAGCT
>CAYOYW010000023.1:0-11964 GCA_964408305.1 uncultured Candidatus Saccharibacteria bacterium | reverse complement strand
ATGGAGCCGATAGCGGGAATTGAACCCGCGACCTATCCCTTACCATGGGATTGCTTATTTTTCATCTGGGTGGGTTAATCAACACAGATAACAACAATAAAATAAAGGAATTTCAGAAATAAGCAAATCAATATGAATATTTGACAGAAAAATAAATATATGGCTTTATATACTAGCAGTTTTACAAATAACAATACTAATATGTTTCTTACTGCTATTAAGGATACATTTGCTCAAATTGGTGATGCAAATAAAGGATATAATATTTATGTAAATCAAAAAATACGAGAAAGAGAACGAACAGAAGATAATAAAATAGGAAGTTACGCAGCAAAAAAATTTCTTGCTCATTTAATGAAAAATTGTCACAATATGCCAGATGATCAAAAGTGGAAAGAAGTATCATATATGTGGGATATTGGAAACATGAGTAATGATGAATTTAATAATATGGTTGCATGGTGATTTCAACAAGACTGATATGAAACTGTAATAACAGATGGATATGAAGATGGGTGAATTGATATAAAAGGAACGAAAGGAACAAAAGAAAAACCAGAATATATAGCTGTACAATGTAAAAAATGGAGATTTGATCCAATATGAGAAAATGAGATCGCAAAGTTTTATGGAAAACCTAAAACACAAGAAGCAGTTAAACACTGATCAAGACTCATTTTTATAACATCAAGTTACTTTACGCAAAGGGCATACGAACTAGCAGAAAAATATGAGATACATCTTGAAAATTATATGTGAGTTATGGATGTATACGAAGCATATAAAGCATCACACCACTAAACGTGGTGTTTTTAAATACAACAATACAATAAATACAAGCCTCTAAGGAAGGAAAGCCAAGGTCTAACGACACGCTCCGCTCTTTCCTTTCCTTCCGACTATCAGGTTTGAAATTGCTCTTTGTGTAAAGAATAACAGACGCTTCGCTTTTTGCTCGTGCCTCACAAAACTGATTCTTGACACAATCGCAATATCCAGAACGCAAAAAAAGGCGACCTATGCAGGATCGCCTTTTTGATTTTGCTCTTCTGGATATGTTGCTTCCAGTTCTTGCAGACTATGAGTCTCATTTTTTGTGGTATCTTCTTTTGAAAACAGTCATCGGAATTTTTCAAGATATTTCGAGTTTTTGGGAGCATTTGCTTGTCTTTCTTCTTCCTCAAGTTGAGTTTTCCAATCATTGACAATGGATTTGTAAAATCAATCAGGGCGGAAATCATCAGAGATATTCTTATGAAGATCATCGTAGTGTTTCCAGTACTTGGGAGCATAGAACCAGCCCATTGACTCAATGATAGGCCTCTGCTTCATAATAGGTGTTCACATCTCATCTTTATCCAAAAAGGTCTCGGTCAGAGGATTTCCGTTCACATCTTTATATATAGCCCTCGCAGTACGGATATTGCGGAGTATGGGGAGACTTGCGAACTGTTCCAGAGTGATCCATGATTGTATCATTCTTCTGTAAGATATATCGATCGTTTGAGAGCTTGGAGTCATGATATAAATATCTAAGAAAAGCTTTCTCTCTTGATCCAGATATTGAAAGAGAGCAGTTTGTGAAGCTTTCCAGTCTCTCGCATTTATATGAGAAGATCATTCATCAAAGAAGATCACATGATTCGAGAAAGAAGATCGGTCATGATCCATAATATTCGATCACTCTCTTTGTATGGAGTACTTTCATCTCTCCAGATCATTCAAGATATTGATGGTTCTCATTACCTCAAGAATATCTCTATCTGGAAATATGATAGCATTCGGAATAGTCTTTTGATCTACCTGTATATTTGTCCATATAGTATGATGCTTAAACTCATTCATCATAAGATAAGTGGCATACGAGGTTTTTCCCGACCCATAGAGTCATTCAATTCAGTAAATCATAAAAATTAGTTAAGACGAGAATGCTTCTCAAAGAGTACATAAATCAGATAGAACGTACCGACCAAAAATATTGAGCTAAAGACAACAATATAGAAGCCAGAGAAGAGAGCATAGGATCCCGGGGCGAAAGAAGTTAGCCAAGTAATCAAGAAAAGAGCATAAGCACGAACAACCTGAAGCAATGGAAGAAGAAAACTCACAGAGGCTATAATCGAGAGGAGTGCCGTGAAGAATACTCAAGCATACACCAGAAAAGGAGCAAGAGACCATATATTGCCAGTGCCAGAGTGTTTTCATAGAAATCCAGTGAAAAACCGTGATATATGCAGTAAAAGCCAAACAAGACCAGCAACGATTCAAAAATGAAGAGCATAAACAACGAGATAAAGAAGTATAGAAATCAAAGCAAGGATTCAGATTTTCATATTTGAACTTGATTCATCAGTTGTGATATTCAAGGGGTTTACGTCAGATCAGGAACTATACACAGGAATTGCACCCGTTTGGGTGGATATGTGCATAGTCATTCATGAAAATGTGAAACTTGGGTAGTAATCGAAAGTCGTCGGAGCAGTTGCAGGAGGTACGATATTTATCATATCGACTGTAGTTTGAAAGCCTCAAACAAGAGGCTTGATGAGTGGTTGAACAAAATTACACATGGCACCAAGGGCAGAACCTATATATGGAACATCGAAGGCAGAGCCACAGAAATTAACATTTGATATACTCGATCCAGAAAGAGAGGAACGGGAAGTAAGCTCAGCAGTAAGGGCAGAGCCATCAAGAATAGTACAAACTTGATCTTCTGTAAATGGAGTATTAAATGGGGAAACTCATGAAACATAGACCGTAGAAGAGAGCGGAACAATTTTAACTCTTCTTGTCTTTTGCCCATATGGGAGAGTTATCATTTTATTCGCAAGATAATCACCCAAGTAGGTGTAATTATCAAAAACATTTGCAGAGCTCAATCAAGAGGAGGGCTGATAATAAACAGAAAAACGGTTGTAGGCAATAGGTAAAAAACCACCAGAAGAAGAGTTTATAACAAAGGAATTAAAAGTATTATCATCATTCGTTGAACTATTTGTAAAAAGAGGGTTTGCAGAAGAAAGAAGACTATTAGAAGACCATGTAGCGTCACCAGTATAAAAGAGATAATAATTTCAAGAAACAGTTGAGACAAGAGTACGAGAATCTGAATAAATCATTCAAGTAGAAGCTCATATAGTTTGGACAGAACGAGCCCCACCAATAGAAGAAGCATCTATAGTGCCAAGTATAAGATCAGGCTTGTAACTAACGCCAGAAGGATATTTTATATAGTAGCTATTAAATTTTGACGAAAAAGCATCATTAGTGGTAGCAGTAGTAATAGAGCCAGAAACATCAACACCATTAGCACGCCAAACCATAGGAACGGATCAAGAAGCAGTCGAGGAATATGAGCCAGTTTTCTTACAAGAACAATTGCCACCAGAAGAAATACTATCCGAATTACAAGATCAAGGCGGAGTATAAGGAGGAAGGGCAAGGGCTTGTGCTTGAGTGATTATAGCACAATCAGAAGCACGATAATATTGATCATAGAAATTATTATCATATTTATTTTGAAAATGGATTTTCAAATATGAACCATACATATTAATAGTCGGATCAACTCAAACTTTTATAGCATCAATAAAAGTGTAATATTGCCAAGATCAACTTGAAACATTACAATTTAAATGAAACTTATAAGTAGAACCATTGAGAACATATCTTTGAGTATAAAAAGAATCATAGGACTTCAGAGGTCAAGCACCAAAATCATTTGAAGCATTAACATTAGAAGTACAAAGAGATCAAGGATTGAGCGGTGAAAAGGAAAAATTAGCAGATGCACAATATATAGCTTGTCCAGATCAATCAAAAACACGAGAATTATTTGTATGACCTATAGTGTAGACTGTACCGTCAGAAGCAATCGAAGCAAACAAAGGACTCGAAAAAAACACCGCAGAAAGAGCAGTGAGTCAGAGAATGAAACGAGAGAGAAATTTGTTCATACTACCGTCTAAATAATCAAGTAAAGAAAGAGAGGAAAGCAAAGACTCACAAAGCAATCATGAAATAAATCATCATTGAGCGAATATCTAAAAGAGTGCCTCACAGAGTTTGAGGAGATGAAGCAGTAATATTTGGATCAATCATTGCACCCGTGAGATATTGTTCTAATAGTGGTACTTCACTCGCTTGGTATCCTATAACATTTCCAGATCCGTCGAGTACAGCAGGAGGATTGACAAGCTCAAAAGCAACGTATGGAACAGGATTTAATAGTGTTGCACCGTCTTGTCTCACAATATTTGTTTCGTGAGGTTGTATCGTGATTGTTCAAGTGTATGAACTTGAGAATTTAAGGTCATAAACAACTCTCGGATCGGAAGGGGTAGAAAAATAGGCAATATTAACGATAGGATTATAACTATCAGTAATTTCGATTTTATCCCCATATGTATCATATAATTCTATTTGTTCAGATTTTGGAGTATTTGGCAGAGGTTGTATCGGATCGGATACGCGGAGAATGAGGCGAATATTTTTTTCAACTTCCACGGTAGCAGGTGCAGGATCGAAGAGAGACTCGAACGGTGGCTTGACTTTCCATTGATATTTATGGGATACCGTGCCAGTATTTACAAGTGGATACTCTGTAGCCGTCATCATACAGCCATATTCTCACGCCGTTGGCTTATTCTGGATTTGATACGAGAAGTCTCCCGCACTACTTGTATACGGAGGATATTCTCACGCATCAGGACAAGAGAGAATATCACCATTTGGAAGAGTTACACCGGTCAAATATCCAAAATCAACAGGTCAATCAGAATGACCGGAAAAAATGATATTCTCCCCATCTTCCGGACTTGTTATAACCAAAGGATTGAAAGAAACTTTCGCTTGAACATTCGAGACACAAAGAATGAAAGGCAGGGCGAGAAGAATGATTTTTTTCATGATCCTAGAGATTAAGAATTGCAAGGAGATAACGAATGATGAAAGAGAAGAGCCAGATTGTCAGAGCAATCATGAGAGAGGCGTATATGAGATCGGCGATTGTCATTATCTTTTCTTATTAACAAGTAAGATATGAGAGAGAAAATACGTAATGATCCGAAACAAATAGTTGAGAACAATCACGAAGAAAAGCACCGCCATAAATTGAGAAAGGACAGAGGTGCGGAACATTTCAATCAATTGAACGAAGAGCGATGAATCCATAATAAGAGAATTATGATCTTGTTAGTCTCTCTCATTCGATTATGTTTGAGAGAGAATACAAAAGCACAATTAGACACGACGGACGAGCTTTTTATAGAGAAAGCCCGAAATGAAGCCGATGATTGCGAGGAGAACAATGTATCCGATAACGCCATTATCAGTAAAGACGCTTACCATGGTATTAATCATGGAGAAGGCAACCTTTACCAAAGCACCGAGAGTGCTTTCAAGGAGTCCAGATACAGCGGTAACGTCCCCAGAATCAACAACGCTACCAGTGAGAATTGCAGACATAGGAAGAAATGCAGGAAATAAAAGAGGAGGAGATCAGGAGGGCTAGCACCTCGATTGTGCCACCATAAACCTTATGACGTAAGTAGAAATAGTGACACAGGCGAAAGGCTAGCGACCTTTCTATTTACCTTTGGACATTTTTATTAAATGATCCATATTTCACAGATTGATAGGTTTTATATCTACGAGAATTAACCTTTCGATATTGCCTATGAGTGTGAGTCTTTCTCTTTCAAGTGATGAAATTACGAGAAGGAGTAGTTTTACGAAAAGAGCGAGATTTTCGAGGAGATCAAGAAAGAAAACTAGAAACAGACGAATCATAAGAACCAGAAGAAGAACGCCAATCGTCGTCCATTCCATCTTTTCTAAATGGCTCAATGAAAATCAGTTCAAACCAAGATGGTTCCCATGCATCTCATTCGTATCGACGAGATTTTTTGAAAAAATCAAACATAACAGAAAAAACTAAGCCGTCTTGAATTGAACTTTTGAAAAATCAATATCTTGGAGATCGTCTTTCAAAGCCTCAATAACATCAGGCGGAAGATATAAAGTATTAGAATCAGGACGAGAAGCAGGCTTCCCTTCCTTATCCATATAAGCCTTTTGAACAATCGAGCGATTATCCTCTTTTCAAGAAAGCTTTGTGACAGACACGGCAAAAGAGGGATATTCTTTGACAGTCCCTTGTTCATCGACAGTATCTTGAAATATTACCGGTTTAATGGATATATTTCGTGTAAAGTAACCAGCTTCATTAACGAAGTCACGAGAGAGAATAGCAGGAGAGAAAATAGTTTTCATAAAGAATACAATAAAAAAAGAGGTTGTAACACCTCTATACTAATCAAAATATTAACCGGGGGGTAACTCGAAACACGAGAAAATTATTTACGAAAATATTTTTCTAATTCTTCAGAAGTGGGGTGGCGGAGTTTTGAAGACCATACAACAAACTCAACAGCCTCAAGAGAATAACAAAGTTTTTCTTCTCAAGAATACACACCATTTATATGTGTGAAATAATCATCACCATGATCATTATAAACAACTGGATCGTCTATTTTGAAGTCTTTTGAGTCAGGGGAAGAAAATTCGCAAGAAGTTCTTTCAATACCTTTAATATCTTTATAAAGTTGAAAAAGAAGAAATGAAAGAGGGAGTGAAGTAAGTATTCAAATAAAAAGAAAAACGAAATCAGACATAAAAAGAAAAGTTATTTTTTAGAAGAAAGGAAAAAAGAATAGAATCAAAAATTTCGCTTGGAGAGATAGCCAGAGCAAGGAATGAAGTGGCCATTTTGCCAACTTCCGAGCTCTATTTCAGTGAGAGTATAGGATTGAAGAAAATATTTGATTTTACGAGGTGAGAGATGATGGAGTTGAGCAACTTTCTGAATACGAATATTAATACAATCCTTCATCTCTTGAGTAACAGAAGGAGAATAACGCATACAAAAAAGTGAGAAAAAATTATGAGTTGTGGAAAATATGAGATACATCTTAAGATTTACGCTTCTTACGGGTGGATCGTTTCATGAGACAAGCAGTATGAAGGATTTTATTCTCTCGTAGGATCTGGAGAAATGCCTTCTCTCAGACAGCAGCAACAATCTTTTTTGCATACCCAAGAAATACTTGAACGTATTTCGGAGGAAGTTGAAGAGCATCAATACGATTATCAAAAATGATTGAAGCATCCAGAAGAGAGGCTTTTGAATATTGACGAGTACAGAGTGTGTATATATCCGGGTCTCTCTCGAAGAGAGAGGAATACTGTGAAAGATGAGAAGCAAAGATAGAAGTAACAACAGTCGATCCATTCGAGAGAATTTGGAAGAGGGAGTAAGGAAGAGAAGTGAGAGCACGTTCTCGAAGTTCTAATTCAATACGTCGTACTTCAGGTCATTGAAGATGAGGAAAAAGCCAGACTTTCCCTTTTCGGAAAGAATCCAAGACTTTGTCATAGATACGGAAAAGACGGTATCTATTATCTTTCTTTTGAAGAGCAGAGGTGTAGTAAGTCTGAGCGTATCACTCGTATTTGAGATCAACTCACATTTCAGAATGAAAGCGTGGGATTTTATCCCAATAGGAGATCAATTTTGGAAGAGGAGTGGATACATCGAGAGCAATATCAAGACGAGTGATACGATAAGTAACAGAAGGAAATGCAGATGAAACAAAATCAATCATGGTATATGGAAGCATACCATTTGAGGTAATCACTAAGAACGTGGAATGAATAACAATACGTCATGGAGTTTTTACACGAGAAGCAGCAGTGCCATAGAGTATGGAAAAGCAAACAACGGACTGATTTTGAACAACGGTTGTAAACTGATAAGAATTACCAAAGCCACGGGCATAAATCAAGCGATACTCAAAATCGTAGAAGCCACCGTTTATAAAGATAGAGCAGTATCACGATGGTGTATTGTCATGATCAAGCTTACGTTCAAAATCAAAGGCAGGAGTGACCATATCGAATTCGACTTGGTCGACTCAGAAATACAAAACATCAGGTAGAATTGAAACCATAACAAGGTATTTAAGGAATTATTAAATACCCTACCTGCAATGAAGCTGCCAGGAAGCAGTAGAATATACTGGGTGCTGGCGGAAGGGGGTTTGGAGTGGGGTTTTAAGCCCGAAGTTATTCGGGTTCGGGCTTAAGAGACAAATCTTACTGATACAGTGAGGCAGAATTGATTGATTGAGCAATCGAATTCATATTAGCACTCAAATATATCTGTGTCGTTCTTATGCTTGAGTGACCCAATACCTGTGATACGTTGTATACGTCGATATTGTTTCGGATCAGCTCGGTAGCAAAGGTGTGACGAAAATTATGTGTTCGTATATGAAAGCCTGTCTGTTCAGATAGGCGATTGAATACCGAATACATATTTTTGTAGGTAAGTTTTGCACCGTTAACGGACGAGAAGAAAGAGTTTGTATTCTTAGTGAAATAACATTGAGCACGTAACAACATATATCTCTCGATATACGGATACAAGGCATCATGGATAGGAACAATACGATCCTTTCATCCCTTTCATTCTTGAACAAAGATAGTTCGTTGAAAGAGATCTACATGATGCAGCTCTAATTCTAGCATCTCATTGAGTCGAATTCAGGTATAAAAAAGAGTGTAGATAATGCACATATTTCTCATATCCAGAAAGGATTGAGATCCATACACTTTCAACACCGCTTGTTTTATAGAATGAATTTGATTTCGAGAGTAGAACTTTGGGATTTTCCTGGGCTCTTTCATTTTTGGAATCTTATCGAAGGGATTTTTGGATATAACCCCTTCGGAGAGTAACCAAGCACAAAAGGTAGAATACAATTTTCTGTACGTGTTGTACGTAACTGGTGACCATTCTCTTATATGTTTTGCCTTCGCAAGAAGGGTAGTAAATTGTTTATGATCGTTATATATTGATACATCATCGAGATCAATGAGAACTTGATTAGCAAGTTCCAGAGATGAAAGATAATGTTTATGTGTTTTAGTAGATATACCTTGGTTATATACTTTATAATCGAGAAATTGCGAAAAAAGAAGAGACATAAAAAAAATGGTATGAAATACGAAGATGTTAATGAACATCTGAATTGATTTATACCATACTTTAGATGAAAACTGGAGCCGATAGCGGGAATTGAACCCGCGACCTATCCCTTACCATGGGATTGCTCTACCACTGAGCCATATCGGCGTGAGCGTAACAATGAAGAATGCTATAATGATGATACATCCAGCTATGAGGAATTTTCTCTTCATTTCTGTCTCGAGAGGGAATGCTGCGATGATTGCAAGAAGCGTAAGGGAGAGTATCCCAAGAATCATCATGATTCGTCTCTTAAAGCAGTCACAGTATATGGTTTTCCTGGAGAATTCAAGACAAAGTAGGGGAGATAATCCCATTTTTTTGCTCGATAAGTCAGGCTTGAGAGAGTTCAATAATATGTTCGTGGTCACAAATGCTACCATCAAGATGAAAGGTGCGAAATCCAAATATGATTTTCTCTTGTTGAATATTTTCCTCTGAGAGATATTCACTTTCATATTCATGGCGATAGTATCCTCGAAAAGAAGACGAGTTGACGATACGATCCCTGTCAATGAGACTTGCGGCTGATAGTCCATATCAACGATATCCGTGATGTGTCCAATAATTCTGATTGTGCTTACACTGATATCATGGCTTTGCCCAGTTTGAGACCTCATAATGTTCATATCCAAGATTCTCCAATGTCTGAGACACGTGAATATACTCATCTGATATGACTTTAGTATCTGGAGAAACAGTCTCCCATGCCTTTGGGTAGACCCCAGATTCAAGCATATAGACACTGATATGTGGAAGATCAAAAATTTGAGTAAGTAACTCTACATCATGCATGATATATCGTGGTTGCATGAGGGGGAGTCCGATAATCAGATCAATGGAAAAATTGGAAAAATACTTCTTCACAAGTGTCAGTCCACGAACAATATCATCTTTGTTAGTGTGAGCGCGACCAATTTTTTGTAAAATATCATCTCGCAGACTTTGTATGCCTACTGAGATCCGATTAATCCCGAGTTTCCTAAGATCTTGAAGATATGATTCGCTAATATCTTCGGGGTTACATTCAAATGATATCTCTGTCTCTTCATCTCTCTCAAGACAATCAAGAATTATTTTGATTTCTTCTTTCATCAATACCGATGGAGTACCACCACCAAAATAAATTGTTGATGCTTTGTTTTTTGATTCTTCGGATGCTTGAATTTCTGCGATCAGAGCTGCTAGATATTGTTTTTTTGCAAGATCCGTGTAGCGATGCGTCATAGCAAACTTACAAAAATGACACCGTTCGTGGCAGAAGGGAATATGAATATAGAATGAGCTGATTTTATGTGTTTTTGACAGTCAGTAGTTGGTAATATTTGACATATTTATAAAATTTGTTAATGTAACAAACATTTTTTCTATGAATTACACATCATATTACCATCCTTCATCTTTTTGCAAGTTTCTCATTAATAATACATCTAAGTTCTCCAATCTCTATGGCGATCGACTAGCAAATCATCTTCCCATGTCACTTATCGCTCTTGATGCGATGGGGGCAACAGAATGACAACTTCGATCATTCACACAATTCTATCAGAAACGATTAGAAATCAGAGATATGAAAGTTGTTCACAGCATATCTCATATATCTGATATATTATGAAAGAACGACTCTTTTGGAATAGCTGCTTTCTTCTTTCTCCAGCGAATTCATAGTTCTAGTATTGATGCTGTACTTACGGAAAATATCGATTTATTGGTTCCCGGTATCAGTGCATCAGCTTTTCATGCGCTTATTCGACTTTCTTATGGAGTAGAAACTCAATCTTCCAATGAGGTTGCGATGTGACTGGCATATTTAACAACAGAATATCAATCCGTTGGTGAGCCTTCAGGCTTGAGTAATGACACCCTTGAAGATTGTATGAATCGTGCTAATGATATTGTATGAAAAATCGATATTGATCTATCGGGGATTATTGTTGATCGGATACATCAAGTGAGCCATTCTACTTTCTTTCGTCCATTTCTTACTATACCAATTGATATTTCCATAGATAATATCGCAAGTATCACTCTCGACGCATACCTTGCGAGTCATAATAACTTTACTCTCTTGCATGGTGTTACAGCCACTCATGCTCTTCGCTCCATTCTGCCATTTTCCGGAAACAAAGAAAGGGTGCTTGAATATTTTTGGATCGCATTTCTTGCGGCATATATAACAACAGGCGAAATATATTCAGCATATGTACCAAAACAGGGAATGATTGATGGTGATGAATATTTTTCTTTTCAGAAAAAACTTGCCTGTGAATCCTCCGATGATCATACAATCAAACTTGCCTATACAACTTGGAGAGAATGGCAAAGATCCGGTGATACACGATATATAGAAGCATTGCAGACCCATTATAAGCTTCCTGATGATGAGTCTTAAAAAAATAGATTTTCTGCAGAAAATCTATCGAATTTTCCTGTAAATATACAAACTCATTCTTTCCATACCAAGTAAGATCAAGAAGAATAAAATGAATAAATTAATAAATCAAGTTATTCACATAACAGGTAATTCCCACTCATTTCAGAAAGAATGAATGTCACAATATTCATCTCCATTCGGTGTAATTATGCTACATTTCATATTCCAACCCATATGTAGCTCAATAGTTTCTATGGTCCGAAGAACAAAAGTAATTATCATTACTACGACTGAGCCAAATGGTATATTTCCAAAAAGATATATCCATCACAATCATTCAAGAAAATCCGTACTTGTTCGTTCGGTAATCAAAGGCACTAAAATATAAAATCATGCCCCCATAAGTGCTATGAGAGTTTTGTATTTATGTTTATAGGTATACAGAAAAAGACTTTTCATAGTAGTGGTATCTTAGAAGAATATTGAAAATAAATCCTCA
>CAYOYW010000022.1:0-14113 GCA_964408305.1 uncultured Candidatus Saccharibacteria bacterium | reverse complement strand
ATTCGACGGGTTGCAAATCGCTGCCCCGGATGCGTCGGCGGCGCGCGGCGTCATCTTCGCCGCCAACAACGTCACGCTGCGGAATTGCATCATCTACGCGCGTGACTGCGTCCGTGACACCGGCGGGCTCACCAACTTCCTTGCCGTGAACTGCCTGCTGGTGTCGCGCGGTGGCGCAATCTACTCAGGCGGTGACAGTAGCGGCCGGTTCGAGTTCTGCACGATGGTCCGCACGAGCAGCGGCGGCACGGCCGCGACTATTTCGTATGCCAGCGTGGCCGTCGAAAACTGCGCGATTTTCAACTTCACGACGGGATTTACGGCTGGCACTGGCGGATCGTTGTCAGGGGGCTACAACTGCACCGATCTGGCGTCTGCGCCAGGCAGTAACAACCAGGTCTCCAAGACGTTCTCAAGCCAGTTCGTCAACACCGCCACCGACTTCCGCGCGGCGTCGTCCGGTAGTGACCTGAAAAACGGCACCCCGGCCACGTCCTACGCCACGGTAGATATCTCCAATTTCACTCGAAACGCCACGGTGCCCTATATCGGCGCGTGGGAGCTGAGCAGCACGCCCAAGATCATTCTGTCCACGCCTCTGGCGTAGCCACTTATGGCCACATTCGACGATCACAAAAACTTCGCCGGGCAAATCACCGTCACGGTTGCCCCGTCGCCTGCGGCGTCTGGTACGTCGATGACGGTCTCTGATGGGACCGTCCTACCGACCGTCCCGTTCAATCTGACGGTCTATGCGACCGCCGCCGAGCCGTATGGTGCCAACGCCGAAATTGTTCGGGTGACGAACAATAGTTCTGGGGCACTGACGATTGTCCGCGCGCAGGAAGGCACGAGCGCCCGCACCATTGTGGTGGGCGACCAGTGCGCCGCGACGATCACCGAAAAGACGCTGACCGACATCGAATCGGCCATCCAGGCGGTGAGCAACACCGTCAGTAACGAGGTGTCGGCGCGGGCGGCGGCGGTGAACGTCGTGTCGAACCTGCTGTCGGTGGCGATTGTGTCCATCGCCACGGTGTCGAACGCCGTCAGCGTCGAGGCGGCGTCCCGAGCAGCGAAGGACGACGCGCTGAGCAACGCCATTTCGGTGGTCTCGCAGGCTGTCTCGTCTCAGGCGGCGGCGCTCTCCACGAGAATTGACACCACGAGCAATGCCGCCAGCGCGGCGGACGCCCATGCGTCGGTGGCGTCCCTCGCGGCGACGAGCGTGGATACCAGGGTCAACACCCTGAGCAATCTGCACAGCGTGCTGAGCCAGAACGTCTCGACACTCTCGGTCAATGTCCAGACGGTGAGCAATGCGGCCAGCAATGCGCTGTCGGTGGCCAATGCTGCCAGCAACGCGGCGAGTGTCGTGTCGGTGGCTGCTGCCGCCGCATCGAACGCCGCGAGCAATGCCCTCTCGGTGGCGAATGCCGCGAGCAACGCCGCGTCCATTGTCTCGAACGCGCTGAGCAACGAAATCAGCAATCGGCAGAGCGCCCAGAACGCGTTGAGCAACGCGCTGTCTAATCTGACCAGCGCCCATAACGCCCTGAGCAATGCCGTCAGCAACCTGATCAGCGCAGGGGGCGGCGGCACGTCCGTCACGTCGAACGAGCTGTCGGTCATCCTGAACAGTTACTCGGCACGGTCGGCCGGTGGCGTGTCCACGCATGGCCTCCAGTCGATTCTCAACGCGCTGTCGAATCGCATCTCGGCGGCGGGCGGTGGTGCGGGCTCGGTGACATCCAACGAGGTGTCGGCAGGTGACGCCGCCCTCTCGGCGCGGATTGACACGGCCAGTAATGCGGCCTCGGTTGTGTCGGTCGCGGCAGCGGCGGCGGATACGCATGCCGGGGTGGCGTCGGCGGCGGCCACATCGGTGGATGCCAGGGTGAACACCCTGAGCAACCAACTCTCGGTGCTGTCGCTGCGGATGTATAGCTCGCAGCTCACCGGGGCCGTGTCGGTGTCTGGCCTAATCTCGGCCGATAACAGGGTTAGTAATGCCGCGTCAAACGCTCTGAGCGTGGGCAACGCGGCGAGCAATGCCGCCTCGGTGGTGAGCCAGGCGCTGTCGTCGCAGGCGGCGGCGCTGTCGGTGCGGATCGACACGCAGTCGCAGGCGATTAGCGTCCTGTCGCAGCTCCATAGCGTGCTGAGCCAGTTGCATTCGGTGCTATCGCAGAACGTCTCCACGTTGAGCGTGAACGTGCAGACCGTCTCCAACGCCGCCTCGAATGCCCTCAGCGTGGCGAATGCGGCCAGCAATGCCGCGTCTATTGTCTCAGTGGCAGCCGCGGCGGCCTCGAATGCGGCCAGCAACGCCCTGTCGGTGGCCAATGCGGCGTCGAATGCGGCCAGCATCGTCTCGAACGCGCTGAGCAACGAGATCAGCAACCGCGCGTCAGCGGATAATGCCCTCAGCAACGCGATATCAAACGTCCTGAGTGCTCACAACGCGCTGTCAAACCAGGTGAGCAATCTTATCTCGGCAGGCGGCGGCGGCACGTCCGTGACCAGCAACGAGCTGTCGGTGATCCTGAACAGTTACAGCGCCAGGTCGGCCGGCGACGTCTCGACGCACGGGCTCCAGTCAATTCTCAACGCCCTGAGCAACCGCATTTCGGCAGCGGGAGGCGGCGGTGGCTCGGTGACGTCCACGGAAGTATCGGCCGTCTCTGCGCAGGCGGCGTCGGCGCTGTCGAATGCCATTAGCGCGGGTTCAGTGACGGCGCAAAACCTGTCCCTCCGCGCGGACTCGATCTGGTCGGCCGTGTCGAATATTCTGTCGGCGGAAGCGTTCGAGCCGCGGCCGAACTCGCGCAGCAATCAGACGTCGGTGATCTCTGGGACCGGCCTCGTCGATATCGTCGGTCTCTCCGCCAGTCTGGCCGCCTCTGCGGCCTATGTCGTCCAGGGCGCGGTGATGTTTGAGAAGGCGACGTCTGGTGGCGCGGCGTTTGTTATGTCCATGCCGGCACTCGGCGCCGCGGGCAGCTACCTCTACATGAGGATCCAGAGCGCCGCGAACGCCGAAGTGCAGACGGGAGCGGGTCTCCCGATCGGCATGGCGGCGCTCTCGGCGGTGGCCGCGGGCACGCGCGTCACGGCGAGCGTCAGCGCGGCGGCGATCAACACGATCCGGTTCATGGAAATCAACGGGTTTGTCAATACGTCGGCGGCTGGCACGATGCAACTCATGGCGCGCGGGTCCGTCGCGGCGGATTCGCTCTCGGTGCGCGGCGGCTATCTCCGCGTGTATCGCGTGAACTAGGAGGGGGTGTGGGAGGGGTAAGTGGGATTTAGAGTGCTGCCGCCAGTTACTGAGATCGCTAAAGGCGAGTGCGGCTGGCAACTCGGTCGGACGTGTGTCAAGTGCCTGCGGGACGGGTGGTACAGAGCGAACAGTAACGGTGTGCAGTCTGATTCGTGGCGCTGTGCGTGGTGCGCCAAAGAACGGAAGGCGAGAACCAAGCACAAGTATGTCACGTTGCGTAGGAACCTGAGCTGGAAGTATCGAGGCATCGCATGCGACGAGCGCCAGTATCAGGAGATGGTCAGGCATCAAGGTGGAGCATGCGCCATCTGCCGAGCCAGGAAGACGTATCGCCTCAGAGTGGACCACTGCCACGAGACCGGAAAGGTCAGGGGGCTACTGTGTAGTCGGTGCAATGTGCTGGCCCAGCACAGAGACGTGCTGAGATCGGTGCTGGAATACGTAGAACGTGGCGGCGTGTGGGAAGCCGAGGGCGCGGCATGACGCAGACGTTGAAAGCATCGGAAAAACAAGAGGTCCAGTACTGTATCCCGATTTTTCTCAGGGATGCGTACATCAAGAAGAACATCCAGCGGCCGGAGGTGGGCCGCATCGAGGCGCACGACGTCCGCCCCGGCGCGAAGATCGCCATTGTGTGCTACGGACCGAGCCTCAAGGAGACCTGGCCGGAGCTCGCGGGCTTCGATGCGCTGATTACCGTCTCGGGGGCCCACAAGTTTCTACTGGAACAGGGTATCACGCCAGCGGGCCGCTCGTGGTGGCACGTCGAAGTGGACCCGCGCGAACACAAGATCGATCTGCTCGGCACGCCACAGGCTGGGATCACCTACCTGCCGGCGTCCTGCTGCCATCCCAAGTACTACGACCATCTAGCCGCACACGGGGCCGACGTCAAAATGTGGCACGTGTTCGACGCGGCGGAAGAGGCTGAGCGCATCCTCCCCAGGGGCGAGTGGGCGATCACGGGCGGCTCCAACGTGGGCCTGCGGGCCATGACCATCGCCCGGTTCTTCGGCTATCTGGAGCAGCACATTTTCGGGATGGATGGCTGCGAGGGGGCCGAGGTCGGCCGGAAGCACGCGGGCGCGCATCCGTTGCAGGATGGCACTGGGCACCGGCTCTGCGAGTATCCGGAAGGCTCCGGGCAGATGTGGCGCACGACGCCTGGGATGCTGGAGTCGGCACGCCAGACGTGGCACGAACTCGACATGATGGGCGACGTCACGGCGACCTTCTACGGCCACGGGCTGGTACAGGAGATGTGGAAGCACTACGTCCCCACGCCGAAGCCCGACCGGCCCGCTATTGCCATCGCGCACCCCTCGGTGATCTCCGAGGACTATCGGAGCCTGAACCGGCAGCTCCACGAGGCGAACGACTTCTATGGCGTCGGCGGGGCCAAGCACGCGGACACGGTGCGGAAGCTCCGCGAGTCGGTCAAGGCCACCAGCGTGCTCGATTACGGATGCGGGAAGGGGATGCTGGCGTCGGCGCTAGAGTTCCCGATCTGGGAATACGACCCCGCGATCCCCGGCAAAGACGAATTGCCGCGCCCGGCCGATCTGGTGGTCTGCACGGATGTCCTGGAGCACATCGAGCCCGACCACCTCGGGGCGGTGCTGTTGGACCTGAAGCGGGTGACGAAGAAACTTGGGTACTTTGTCATCCATACGGGGCCGGCGAGCAAGACCCTCCCGGACGGGCGCAATACCCACCTGATCCAGCGCGGGGAGACGTGGTGGCGGAAGAACCTCTCCAAGGTGTTTCGGGTGGGCAAGATCATGACCGCCGGGCCGCTGCTGCACGTCTTGGTGGAGCCGAAACGATGAGTTATCGGTACAATTGGGACGAGGCCAACGCCTTGCGGGAGGCCCGCGAACGGTTGGCGCGTGCGATGGACCATCGACCTCTGCCGATTTTCATCGGGTACGACCCGCGCGAAGCGGTGGCCTATCACGTGTTGGTGCAATCACTGATCAACACCAGCTCGCGGCCTGTCTCCATTACGCCGATTCGTCGTAGCGTGCTCGCGGAATACGCTCGACCGTCCACCGGCACCGAAGCCACGGAGTTCAGTTTCACGCGGTTTCTTGTGCCGTATCTCTGCAATTACCGAGGGCTGGCGCTGTTCATGGACTGCGACATGCTGGTGACGTCCGATATCGCGGAGGTGTTCGCCACGGCCGACGCGGACCCCTTAAAAGCGGTCTGGTGCTGTCAGCACGACTACACGCCGAGCGTGACCACGAAGTTTCTCGGCAACCAGCAAAAGGCGTATCCGCGCAAGAACTGGTCGTCGTTTCTGCTGTTCCGCAACGAGCTGTGTCAGGCGCTGACGCCCGACTATGTGAACACCGCTAGCGCCGCAGACTTGCACCGCCTGGCGTGGGTGCCCGATGACCAGATCGGGGCGCTGCCGCTGACATGGAACTATCTTGTGGGCGAGCCGAACCAGCCAGACGAGCCGCCGAGGAACATTCATTGGACCATCGGTGGCCCCTGGTTTGACGACTACGCGGGAGCAGATCACGCGGCGCTGTGGTTCCGCGCGAAGAATCAGGCGGGCCTGTGATGTTGGGCGTCTACTACCCAGGGCAAGCGTATCCGGGGCGTGCCCCTGACTATTCGTCGCTCGTCGTGGTGTCATTTGCCCACGCCTGTGAGCGTCGGATGGCGAGCGAGACGCCAGAGCGCGGCGCGCGGTCGGTGACGCCGCTCCGCGCCGTGTCTGGGATGACCCCCGCGCGTGGTCTCGCGTGTCTGGAGGACTAGATGGCGCTGTTGACCGAGATCGTAGAAGGCTGGACAAGCCGCCTGTCGTTCCAACTCCTTGAGGACGGCGCGGCGATGGATGGGACCGGCATTACCGTGTCGGCCCTCGACATCGTGGGCGCGGATGGGACGGTCGTGGATACGGCCGGGGACTTCGGCTGGATTACGGCCGGCTCCGGCACGGTGTATTACGACCCGGACGCCACCGACTTCGTGGCGTCCAAGAGTCCGTACAGCGTGCGGTATCAGCTCACTGACGGCACGGGGAAAAAGGCGTGGCACCCGAACGGGAAGCCCGATCAGATTCGCGTGTTCCCGCGCGGGGTCTGACTACGTCACTCGGCGTAATGGCTACGTATGCGGTGGGTGCTGGTCCTGCTGGGGTGTCTGCTGGTGCTGGCGGCATCGTGTGTGACGTTCGAGCCGCCCAAGCGGCCCCTGTGTGGTCCCACCCATCCCGAATACCTGGGTGGGTGCGATCTGGTGGCGGACTCGCATGACCGCCCCTAGACCGCTGTGTCGGCAGTGTGGCGAGCGGCCCGTGATGCCGTCGCGCCTCAAGCTGCGACGGTATCGCTGTGCCCGCTGTCAACACAGCACGCCAGCGGCGAAGGCGTCCAACGCCCGCTATTTCCAGAGCGCGAAGCGGAAGGCGGTCATGCAGCGCGACAACGCGAAGCGCATTCTCGTCGGGGACACGTATCACTCCCGCGCGGCCACGGTGGAGCAGGCGCGGATCATCAACGCACACATCCGGGGGAGATGTCGAGCCTATGCCGCTGAGCCGCGATAGCCGCACGGAAAAAAAGCTGAAGGCGCTACGTCGGGCGCAGTTTCGGCTCAAGCAAACGCTGGATTACATCGACTGGTGCGAGGACACCTTGTATCCGGAGATCGAAGCCCTCAAGGCCGGGCGTCCGGTGTTGGGGCTGGAGGCGGGGGCGATGTTCGACATCCAGGTGGACCATGCTGATCAGACTGTCCGTCACGAAGCCGCAGACGCCACCGCCCGACCACACGATCCGCGTCGCACGACCCCGCGTCGTCGTGCGAAATCGCGCCGCCCACGTACTTGATTTCGACTTGGAGTGCAGGCCGCTGCACTTCTACGGCGACTACGTCAGCAAGGAGATCACGGCGATTGCGTGGGCGTGGTGTGATGCGCCGGATGACGTGACGTGCCTGCTCTTGGGCGAGTCAGAGCTGCCAGAGATGCTGGAGGCGTTCCGTCGAGCGTGGGACGCTGCCGACATGGTCACCGGACACTTCATCCGGGGATTCGACATCCCGCTGATCTGTGGGGCGCTCAGTGAGTTCGGCCTGCCGATGCTGGGTGACAAGTGGACCCAGGATACAAAGATCGACCTCGTGCGCCGTCACGGCATGAGCTCGTCTCAGGAAAACCTTGGCTCCATGCTCGGCCTTGAGCATGACAAGGTGCAGATGAATCAGGCCCGATGGCGGTCAGCGAACCGACTCACTAAGGCTGGGCTAAAGATGGCGCGCGAGCGCGTGGAGGGCGACGTCAGACAGCACGTGGAGATGCGCCGTCGCCTGCTGGAGCTGGGGTATCTCGGGAAGCCGAAGAAGTGGTCGGCGCGGGTGTCTGGGGCGCTCGTGCCATACGAGCCATAAGGGCGAGATGACGACGACGCGCGTTCCGGCAAATCTTGCAGCGCCTCCGATTCGGGTGCTTGAGATGCGTGTACATCGTGTTCTCTGGCGTCATCGCGTGTCCGAACGCGCAGACTGTGGCCCCATTGCGCATGCGCGGCTTGATCGTGCGATGGTGGACCACTTGCTGAACTGGCGGGAGGGCGCGACGGCCACGGGCGCGGCCTTTGGCGATCATGTCTCGGATATTATCTCGCTGGGTGCCGATGAACAGATGCGCCGGATTCACGCATGCCCGGTCGTCGCACGTGTGCAGCACATACATGCCGGGGGGAATGGGTCCGTTCGCCAAAAACCAACTGTAGCGGTGCGCGCCGATCTGCCCGGTGCCCTTGGGGCCAAATGCGCCGTACCCCGTCGGGTTGATCGCTCCGGTCCAAATCCAGCAATCACCGCTCTTGTCCACGTATTTCCAGAAGCGAATCTCGGGAGGTGTCGCTACAACAGGCATGGGCCTATTTTACAACGATTCAGCGTAGGAGCTACGCGATAATGCCTGCCTCCGTCAATCATCTCGAAGTGGGGCACCCGTCAGAGCCGAACGACTGCGCGATTACGTCGCTGTCGAACTACCTCGGCATCGACTACACGGACGTGATCCGGGTGGCGTCTCGTGTCACGCCAGACGGCGGCAAGGCGGGCTTGACGGTGCGCGCGATTCGTCGGATTGCGGCGCTCTGCGGCCAGCCCTTGACGATCCGGCGCGCCTTCGACCCGGACGAGTCCTACGGCATCGTCGTGGTGCAGTGGCGCGGCCACCATGAGGCCCATGCGGCTGTGTTGCGGGAGGGCTGGGTGCAGGACCGCAATCTGGTCTACACCTGGCACGACTGGACGGCCACGATGCGGCAGATGGTCAAGACCGCGACGGGGAAGCCCCGTGCCATGAGCGGGCTGTTGCTGGTGGTGAAGGAATAGAAGACGCGGGACGGGGAACCCCCTCACGGAGCCCGCCGCGTCCCGCGCCGCTGACGCCTGTCAGCCAAGAGGGAGTGTAGATGAAAACGTTCAGCAGCGGCGCGCGGAGCAGCGAAGCCGCCCCCCGCTACGACCTTGTGCCGTTGGCGTCCATCCAGCGGCAGGCCGCCCGCATGGCCGCAGGCGCGGCGAGCCACGGCCCGCGGAACTACCTCAAGGGCGTGGACGATGACGCGTTCGTGGCCGACCGGAAGAACCACCTAATCGGGCATATCCTCGCCTACGTGGCTGGGGACACGTCCGACGACCACCTCGGGGCGATCCTGGCGAACGCGGGGATGCTGGCCGAGATCGAGGCCGTGCGAGATTCGAGAATGTCGAACGACGTTCACGAAACCATGCTCGCTACCAGTCCGGCGCATCTGACCTACGACGAGAGGCGCGCCGGGCAGCCGCCATGTGCGTGCGGGCGGTGGTTCACGCATCCAGAGAAGTGCCACGCGGAGGGCCGCTGCTGCGCGCTGGATCACCCGCACTGTGGGGCGCAGGCGGGTGACGGCCGGTCGTAGAATTGGTCCGCATGCGCCACTCCGTATCCGATCTCAACAGAACGTTGAGCCGTTCGATCTCGGCCGGTCGTTCCGTGGCCGACGATATGGCCCATGCTCTCAGGGCGCTCGTGGGTAGCCTGGACGCCTTGGTTATTGCGTTTGCTGGTCCGGGGCTCTCAGATCGACGCATCGCGCGGCGGCGTGCGCGGCGGACGGGCCAGCGATTCACGCGTGTCCGTCATTGGGGGCGGTGGCGGTATCAGGTGTTACCACCCGTGCCACTCCGCGGGGGCGAAGAGAGTAGCAAAAGGTCGAAAAAACAACACCATCGCTGAGTGGCACGATCCGTGGGAAACCGCTGAAATACTGGCGCGCCCGGCAGGATTCGAACCTGCGACCTTCGGCTCCGGAGGCCGATGGTAACGTCTCATTTGTCTAACAATTTAGCGCGTTTTGTGGCCCTACCACCAATCATACCACTTGACTGCGAGCGGCTCTAGTGCCACCATTTACCGTGGCACAGAAACGAGACGAGCGTAGCACCCCGGTTGAAACAGGTATCCGGATCAAGCTCGGAGGCTACGTGGCGCAAGTGCGTGCCGCTGGACTGTTGCGGGCCAAGCGGTTCCCCCTTGACACGCCCATCGGAGTGATCCGGCAGTGGAGGGAAACATCCCGCCGCCAGCTTCGAGGCATTCACGATGTCCGACATCGGGCGCTTTTGTCGCCGGTCATCCGCCGGTCTGAAGTCTCTGGCTACTGCTATCTCTACGCGATGCAGTCCGGCCAGATGATCAAATTCGGCCGGTCGGCAGACCCCGAGGCCCGGCTGAAAGAATTGCAAACCCATCATCCCCTCCCGTTGACACTACTGGTGTCTGTGCCGTGTCACATGTCGTTGGAGTCTGCCGTGCTGAAGCGTTTCGCCGCAGATCGCATCAACGGGGAGTGGTTCCACGCCACCGTAGACGTGATGTCGTTCATCGCGGAGCTTCAGCTTGGCTCCAATCCCGTGGCGCTCTTGTGGGAGTCCATGTCCGTTCCTGCCACCGTGTCCAAGCCCATCAATCATGGCAAGCGCCCGGCGCGGTGGCGGGCGGATGTCGGGAAATCCGCTAGCGTTTCCGACGAGGTGTCGCCAACGCATTGATCGCCGCTTGGACGTTGCCGGCGACGGCCTGCGCGGCATAGTGCCCCGTGGTGCGGATGTCGGCGTGCAGCATGGCCCCGGCGACGGCTCGAAGATCCCCCGTGGCGGCGTAGAGGCGGACGGCGTGGGTGTGCCGTAGGTCGTACGGCCTCGCGTCCTTCGGGCCGTTGATCTTCGCGAGCGCCACCCGGAACGCCTTGCGCATCGAGGAGGCCGAGAACGGCCCGAACAGCTTGGCCTGAGCGAACGCCTGCAATGCGCGTTTCCCCTCCGGTGTTACCGGGAGGGCGGCGGCCGGCACTCCGGCCCCCTTGCGGCGGGGGCGCACGAGGATGTACGGCGGCTTCGCCGTCAGGAACAGATCGCGGGGCTCCAGGCGGGCGATGACGGCATGGGGCAGGCCGGTGTGAGCGAGCACCATCAGCCGCGTCCTGGTGGCGCTTGGGCGCATCGCGGCGAGCAAGGCCGTCACCGTCTCCCACGGGAGTCCGCGCGGTTCTGGTCGGGGTTGTGGCAACTTGGGGCACGCCTTCGCCGGGTTCGGGGCTTCCACCCCATCCAACACCTTCCACATCGTGACGAGCACGCGGCGGCGATGGTTGCAGGTCTGCGCGGCTACGCCGTCCCGGTGCCATTCCAAGAGCTGCCCGTGGATCAACGGGGCGGTGAGGGCGGATCGGGGCTGCGTGCCGTACAGCCGCAGCCAGTGCGCCAGTAAGTCCTCGGTGTCGTCCTTGGTGCGGCCGGAGAGCAGGGCCAGGTAGCGCGCGGCATCCTGCTCGAAGGTCGTGGTTTTCGCCTCGGTGGGCTGGTCGAGATCAATCAGGGCTTTCTGGCGGCGCTGCCACGCCTGCATCACGGCGAGGGCGGTGCCGGCGGGGAAGCGGCGCGTGATCGGTTTGCGGCCCCGGTACTTGACCCGGACCTCGTAGCCGATCGCGTCCTTGTACACCTGTGTGGCCACCGGGTGGCGCTTGCCGCGTCGATTCATAGGCGGTGATGGTGAGCCCCTCGTGGTCGCGGGCGATGTCAATCTGGACGTCGAACGTTTGCTGGCGCGTCGGGAAGCGGAGAACGGTCATCGCAGCTCACTCGTCCACGTCAAGGGGCGGCCCTCGACGGTGGCGGTGACGGTGATCCGGCCGGGCTTGGTGGTGTAGGGGTTGAACCGCCGCCCCGTGGCATCGGCCAGATCGCTGGACGGCACGCGGGCGCGTCCCCCTGCGGCCACGTCCGGGTAGGTGGTGGTGTAGCCGCCGGGGTCGAGGGTGAACCGGCACTCGGTCCACGCCTGCCCGCCCGGTTGAGCACGATCAGGTCGAGATGGTCGAACCCGGCCGCGGCGACCAACGGCGGCGGCTCGGCGGTACAAGCGGCGAGGGCGAGCGCGAAGACGCCCGCGAGACACGCGCGACCCCACGTGTCGCAGAACGCTGCGATCCTTCGCTGTTGTTTCTCCGTGTGTGTCCTAGATCGTCGGCCCGTGAATGGTTGGGGTTGGCGCGATGTGTGCATTTCGTCACCGTTTTTGTGTAACACTGTGCCGCCTCCCTCTACTAACGCAGCCCTTCGTGTGGGGTCCGAGATGACTCGTGTCGCGTTTATCGCGTTGGTTTCGCGCCTGACCGTTTCTGACCGTGACGTCCTCGCGCCGGTGGTGCGGCATCTGCTGGGTTCATCCGCTCCAACAGCATCAGTAATGCCTCGGCGGACGCCTCGTCCAGCCCGGCCACGGCCGCGTACAGCCGCCGCTTCCACGGCGCGGTCTCGTCCAGCGCCTGGTCGCTGAGGATCTGCGCGAGGGTCAGCCCGAACGCGCGGGCGAGGTCGTCCAGCACATCCAGCGGGGGCCGCTGCCACTTCCGGTGTTTGTAGCTGGAGATCCGCTGCTGCGGCACGCCGATCCGCTCGGCCAGTCCGGACTGGTTCGCCAGGTCCAGGTAGGGCCGGAGCCGCCGCCAGACGAGCGTATCGAGGTTGTGATCGTTCGCCATATCGCCGTGCATCTTACACCTGCTCAGTGAGTTACGAACTTTTTGCGTAGGTCGTGAGATTTTTTCTTGACGACTACGCCAAATCGCGGTAGGCTCTCGGTATGGTGCTTACGCCGAAAACGCCCCCGACGCCGCTGCGCGTGCTGCGGACGTCGCGTGGGGTGACGCAATACGACGTCGTGAAGGCGGCGCGGATCTCCGAAGGGCGGTACTGGAAGCTCGAACACGGGCGCATTGCGCCGACCGAGGCCGAGCGCAAGGCGCTGGCGCGGGTGTTCGGGGTGCCGGCGTCCGACATCTTCCCGGGTCAGGAGGCCGCGTCATGAGCCATCCCGATCTGCTCGCGCAGTTGCTCCACCAGGCGGATCAGCTTCCGGCGCGCCAGTCTGGCCTGGCGGACGTGGTGCCGGTGTCGCAGGCGCTCCAGACGCGCAAGTGCGGAGAGTCGCCGAATGGATTCCATCAGTGGAAGCCCTTCATGGGATTCCCGCTGGATCTTGGTGTGGTCGGCGCGCAGTGCGAGTGCTGCGGCTTGGTGGTGTGAGCTCGTCATGGCGTCCACCTTCGCAAACCCCGCCGCCGCCGCGCCACTGGACATCGTTCAGGAGCGCCGTCCGGCGATCAAAGCCGGCCTGAAGAATCTTCAGAAGGCCACCAAGTGGCAGCACGACGGCAACGCGATGGCCGTCGCCTGCGCGCTCTCGCGGCTGACCCGCAAGGAAGTCGCGGCCCGGCTCGGTGTGGGCGAGAACCAACTGGCGGCGTGGGTGGCCGGCGTCGAACGGCCCCAGACCGAACGCTTCGAGGATGACGCCGTGCTGGCCGCACCGATGGCGACCGCGAAGGCGTTACAGCGCCCCGACGTGTTCGAGGTGCAGTGGGTCATCACCGCGAAGGTGACGCGATGAGGAAGCCGGCGTTTACCAAGGGGAGGTGCCGCGTGGCGGCGTATACCGACCCCTCGCTGTGGCCGGTGAGTCTGACGGTGGCCGAGGTCGCGATTCTGACGCGGCAGAGCGCGCAAGGGTTGTATCGGCGGGCGAGTCAGGGAACGGCGCGGCCGATGCCGGTGCTGACGGCGCGGGGACTGGTGGCGAAGCCCATTCGCTTCTATCGGGACACGGTGAAGGCGCACGTCATGGGGAGGTCGGCATGAATCGACATCAGGTGGCGGATAGCCCGGAACCGGACGGCGGGCCGGTGATCGCGGTGGTGGCGTTCCTGGCGCTGGTGTTCGCGCTGGGCCTGCTCGTGGGGGCGGTGCTGTGGTAGCGCGGTGGGAACGCTCGCCCGTGGTGATCGGGCTGGTGGTGGGGATCTGGATCGTGGCGCTGCTGCGGGCGCTGTAGGGAGGGGACATGGAGATCACGCGAGAGATTGCCGCGAAAGTGCTGGCCACCGTGGATGCGGGCTTGGTCGCCGGCATGGGCGTGCCAGAGCCGGGGAAGATGTGCGTCGAGGCGGCGGTGTGCTACGCGATGGGCTTACCGCACAGTGATGAGCCGTCCTGTGTGGCTCCGGCGCTGCGCCGCCTGAAGATTCGCCTGAACGACGCCAACTGGTCGTCGCCACAGGCGCGTGCCGATGGGATGCGTCGGCTGGCGCTGGCGCAGTTGGGTAGCGCGGGCCATCTGGACGCGAAAGCATTCTCGGCGCGCGTGGCGGAGATGACGATTCGCACGGTGGTGCCGTTGGCGCTCCGGGCGGCGGCCACGTGCGTCCCCGCCCATGCGGACAAACTGGAGGCGGCGGCGCTGGACACCGCCGAGGG
>CAYOYW010000021.1:6804-14646 GCA_964408305.1 uncultured Candidatus Saccharibacteria bacterium | reverse complement strand
AGGTGTTACTTCCAGAGAGCTCAAGTACTCCCGACCCCGCTTTTGCAAAAGTAAACGCTCCACTAATCACCGCAGAGATAAGCGCATCATTATCCATGAGCCCATCATTTATAGTAAATGTTGCGTTTGCTCCAAGACCAAGATTACCAGTGATGATAGAGGCAACATTGTTATTTGCGACAGTAGAAAAAGTTCCGTTTCCAGTAAGTGTACCTGCGCCTGTTGTAATTGTTCCTGCGTTAAGAGAGATAGTACCAACCGTATCAGAATTACCATTAAGATTTACCGTGCCTCCAACAACAGTAAGACCTCCGCTTGAAATTACATTGCTTGCTCCATAAGTGAAGGTTGCATTGTTGACGGTAGTCGTACTGGTGTATGCATTAGCTGCAGAGAGTGTGACATTTCCTGAACCACTAAGGGTGAGTGATCCTGTTGTTGCTGTGCCGATAACCGCAGAGATCGTAGCGTTTGCGGTTGCAAGTACACATAGTTCACTTGTTGAAATACCGAGCGTAGTATTTGCTCCAGCGATGGATGTAGCGGAGTTTGCTAAAATATTTCCTGTTGTTGAAAGTGTAATGGTCTGCGCACTACCAGGATTAGTAATACTGAATCCATTTAGAATGATGGAGTTTGTTGTTACAGTACTTGCTGCAGCATCAGCAGTGAGCTTCACATTGCCATTTGTTGTTGCAAGGTTTGTTGCATATTCTCCAGAGAAACCTGCTCCATTTAACAGTCGAAGACCGTTGGTGTTACCCTTATTATAGGTGACCATATCAGATCCTGTTCCGGAAAGTGAAGTATCTCCAAATGCACCCTTGATAATATCGAGCGTTGTCGAACTTGCTGCACCACCTCCACCAGTGAGTGTAGGAGCTGTAGTGAACATAAGTGTTGAGACATTAGCAGCAGGAGTAGAACCGAAACTTGTCCCGCGGAAGAGTACGGTTGCACCAGCAGTTCTGTTAAATCCTGGATTGTTTCCAAAAGTAAGTGTTGTAGAACCACCAGCTCCTGGAGTAACAGTTACAACGTTGTGACCTGAAGCAAGCGCAAGTTGACCAAGTGTTTCAGAAGATGTACCAGCGCTGTTGCCGATGAAATTCAAATTTCCACCGTTCATTGTGATAACAATGTTATTACTTGTACCACTGAGTCGGTCGGTATTACCCGTCGTAGAATTATCAAGGGTAAGCGTACCGCCCAAGTTAACAGTAACACCGGTCACTGAAGTAGCAGTTCCTCCACCGCTAAAAGCGAGTGTTCCTGCGTTAACTGTTATCGTACTACTGATTGTATTTGCTCCTGTTAAGGTAACTGTATTATTTGTATTTTTTGTAACGGCGACCGCACCAGCTAAAATTCCACTGATTGTTCCACTTTCAAGTGTATACGCTGTTCCTGTAAGCGCTGCTGAGTTTGTGATAGTACCACCAACAAGTGTCACTGTTCCAATAGTGTCAGCATTCGCTCCATTGTTAAATGTTCCCCCTTTCATCAGGAGATTTGTGGCAGCAAGGGTCGTCGTAGCTGCATAAGCAAGTGTCCCCGCATCAACACGAGTTTCTCCTGTGTGTGTATTAGTACCAGTAAGTGTTAGCGTACCTGCGCCTTGTTTTACTAAGCTGAGACCTGCAGTACCAGTAGCTGCACTAAAGGTAATATTACCAGCACCACCAATATAAAGAGCAAATGCACCAGTTGCTGCGCCACTAACAGTAAATGTTCCAGAAGCATTTGTAATTCGAGAATCGGTAGCTTGAGCAATCGTACCAGCAAAAGTTACATTCGCACCAATAATTGCGCCACCATCATCAATACCACGACCGTTTACCGTTAATGCTTCAGCAGTACCAACAGTAAAACCATTAAAATCAAGTACTGCCCCAGACATAATAGAAGTACCTCCTCCTGTTGTCCCAAGTGGTGTGTTTGTTGCTCCGCCTGATACGCCAAGTTTAAGCGTCCCAAGGTTTACGCTTGTTGCACCTGTATAAGTGCTTGCAGCATTTGATAGTGTCCAAGTACCAGTACCAATCTTTGTTACAGTACCAGTAGTTGTGCCAATAACTCCTGATATTGTTCCGCTACCTGTTCCCCCTATCGTAAGCGCAAAGGTTGCACCAGAAAATGCTCCAGATAAAGTCATATTTCCTGAGTCAGCCTTAATAAGGACTCCGGTTGATCCAAGTGTTACCGCACCACTATAAGAAACAGATGACCCGGAACTATTAATAAGTGCCCCACTCGCAAAATCCCCGAGCCCATATCCTACACCATTTAGTGTAAGACCTTCTGCGGTACCCAAAGTAAAACCGTTAAGATCGAGTCGTGCTCCTGTAGAAACAGTTGTTCCAGCGCCAGTTGTCCCAAGTGGAGTATTTGTCGCACCACCCGCAGCACCAAGCTTGACTGTCCCAACGCTTATCGTAGTTGCACCAGTGTAAGTATTGCTATTTGAGAGCGTTAGTACTCCAATACCATCTTTAGTGATCGTGCCAGTACCAGTACCAATAACACCAGAGAATGTGCTATCACTAAACCCTCCTATTGTAAGACCAAAAGCTCCAGATATAGCACTACTAATAGTAAGAGCTCCTGCATCAGCATTAATGCGGGCTGCAGCGGTAAGCGTAATAGCTCCACTATAACTCGCCGGAGTACTAGAGGTATTCATAATAGCCCCCATGTTACTGTTTCCGTTTGCAACAGTTGATCCGAGACCATAACCAAGCCCTGCAATAGAAATAGCTTCTGCTGTTCCCAGTGTATATCCATTTAAATCAAGCGCTGCAATGTTTGCAACAGTAGTTGCTCCACCAGTAGTACCAAGTGGAGTATTTGTTCCTCCACCCGCCCCGCCGAGTCGTAAGATACCACTTGTAATAGTTGTAGCACCTGTATAAGTATTATCTCTTGTCATCGTCACGACGCTATCAGCCGCAGCACTTGTTGCTATACGAGTCACAGCAACAGACCCAGCAATAATTGCACTAACTGTTCCTTCACGAAAACTATAAGAAGCAGTGCTTGTGAGTACACCTGAACCTCCAGTGATTGTTCCATTTTGCAAAATTACAGCACCTAAGCTTTCATTAAAATTTCCAATATCATAAGTACCACCGACTATGGTTAGTCCGCCGGTAGATAAAACATTGCTTGCTCCAGCAAAAAGAGTTGTTCCATTAATAGAAGTTGTACCAGTATATGCGCTGGCAGCTGAGAGTGTAACAGTACCAGGTCCACTGAGTGTGAGCGACCCCGCAACTGCGGTTCCAATAACTGCCGAAATACTAGCGCTTGCAGTCGCCAGTATTGGAAGCTCATTTGTGGTAATGCCGAGAGTTGTATTTGCCCCATCAATACTATCAGCCGAATTCATTAAAATATTTCCAGAAAGAGAAGCAGAGGTAAGCGTAAGTGTAGCGGCGCTACCAGGGTTTGTAATATCAAAACCATTAAGAATGAGCGAGTTAATACTTGCTGTACTAGCGGGAGTATTAGCACTTAGTTTAACATTGGCATTTGTAGTAAGCGTATCTACATACTCACCACTAAAACCAGCTCCATTAAGCAAACGGATTCCATTTGAATTACCAATATTATAGGTAACCATATCAGAACCCGTTCCACTAACACCATCCCCAAATACGCCTTTGATAATGCTGATAGTACTAGAATTTGCCGACCCGCCACCACCAGTCAGGGTTGGTGCCGTATTGAACATAAGTGTAGAAATATTGGGGGCGGGGTTCGATCCAAAATCGGTCCCACGGAACAGTGCTGTTGCTCCAGCAGTACGCGATAAGCTAGCAAAAATCATCGTCGTCGGCCCCCCTGCACCAGGGGTAACTGTAACAATATTGTGTCCCGAGGATAAAGTGAGTGCGCCCGCGGTTTCAAGAGCGGTGCTTGTAGCGTTACCAATAAAATTAAGAGTCCCCCCGTTCATAGTAAATGCAGCAGTATCACTAATGCGGTTGATAACACTCGTCGATGAGTTATCAAGCGTGAGCGTTGCATTATTACCAACAGTAATAGCAGAGTTAGGCATTGCACCAGCACCGCTCAGAACAATGGAACCTCGGGTTAGGTTTGTAGCACCAGTAAAGTTATTAAATGCCTGGAGTGTGAGCGTACCGGTATCGTTCTTTGTAAGTGTTGCACCAGATCCATAAATAGGAGCGTTCTCAGTAAAAGTAACATTTCCAGCACCTCCAATAACAAGCCCAATGTTTGCAGCAGAAAGACCTTTTCCATCTATAGTGAGCGTTGTTCCTGTATCTGCTTCAATCAGGCCTGCGGTACCGAGCGTTAATAGTCCAGTAAGCGTATTATCACCTGTCCTATTTCTTATAGCGCCAGTATAGAGATGCCCTGTTCCAGAAAAAGTAATATATTCAGGAATTGAAAGCCCGCTTCCGTCTATTTCAAGCGTTGCACCAGCAGTAACTGTTGTAATACCATCAATTACTCCAAGTGCAGTACTATTTTGAATCTTAAGAATACCAAGACTCACTGTAGTACCACCGGTATACAAATTAGGCCTTGTAAGAGTGACAGTACCTGTCGTACTTTTTGTCATCGTGCCACCAACACCTGCAATAATCGCGCTAATAGTTCCGTTATAGAGTGTCCATGTTGCACTACTAAGAACACCAGTAGAGCCAGTAATAGTGCCACTTGCTAGATCAAGCGTACCGAGCGTGACAGTACCAACCATATCTGAGAAGGTTGCAATATCAAAGGTTCCACCGGTAACTGTTATCGCATTTGTCATGAGTGCGTTATCAACCCCATAGAGCAGAGTTCCTTGGTTTATGACCCACGCGCCAGTGTTGGTATTCGGAAAATTTAGAGTCACTGTTCCAGCGCCATTTTTTGTAACAGCACCGCTTCCTGCTATAGGTGCAGTGGAGAATGTTATGTTACCTGCACCATCTAAAACCAACGGGAAGTTTCCTGTCGTGCCACCAGTAAGTGTTAGTGTTCCAGAGTCAGACGCGATCTCTGCTCCTCCTGCAGAAGAAAGTGTAATAAGTCCACGGAAAGTATTATTTTCGCTTATATTGCGAAGTGCACCACTCGTTGATACTCCATAGCCACGAAGCGCAAGTGCTTCGTAACTAATGTCAATACCTCCTTGGAGCTCAAGTGCTGCCCCACCAACGATTTCAGTTCCCGCCGCGATTGTTCCAAGTGCAGTATTGTTTTGTGCATTCACGACACCTACATTGATCTTAAGTGTTCCACCAAATGTGTTTGCGCCGGATAGCACGAGCTTTCCAAGCCCTTCCTTATTGATACCACCGACACCAGAAATTCTTCCGCTAATAGTAAGTGTTTCAGCTGCATTGGTAACAACAATATCTCGAGTCACATCAAGACGGATATCAAGCGCAATAGTATTTCCTCCAGAGGAAGCACTATCAGTAAGACCAGCAAGTCCAGCTCCTAAAATAATAGGGTTACCAGAGAGTGTGTACCCACTACCGGAAATAGTAATGGAGTTGAAAATAGTGTTCTCTGTAAAATCATTTGTGTTTGAAAGATTTGATGCTCCTGCTGGGAAAACCAAATCATCTCCTGTTACCGGAGCAGTACCTCCCCAGTTGCTTGCAACTGACCATGAACCACTTGTTGTCCCGGTCCATGTTCTTGTTGCAGCACGAGCAGTACTCGCACTAAAAACAAAAAAGAAAAACAAAGCAACAAAGAACGCTGCTCCGAGTTTGATGATTTTTGAAAGTCTTATATTCATTTTTATTGCTGTGCTACCTGGTTCTTATCTACACAAACTTTTCTATGTATACAAGTATATACTAACTACCTATAAAGCATAGTGTTAATAACACTCTTGTTATACACTTTATGAACTAACTACTATGAGTGAGGAACTAGGTTTACATATCCCTGATAGCGCTATTCGAAAAGTCTTTCATGAAAAAGAAAGAAGGTGGCTTTTTTCTGTTGTCGATACCGTTGCACTCGTTACAAAAAGCTCTGATCCAAGAAATTACTGGAAAGTCTTAAAAAGTAGATTACATAAGACTAATTCTGAGTTGGTTACAAAATGTAACCAGGTGAAGCTGCCCTCTAGAGACGGGAAAAACTATCTTACTGATACTGCTGAAAGTGACACTATTCTTGCTATTGTTAAAAATATTAATGAAGATTTTGTCGCACCGCTTCTCTCCTATTTTGAAAAAATAGAGCTCTCTAGTCCACACACACAGGAAGCTTTCTTGGATAATTTTGATACTGAGATAGAGACAATAGAGCTTCCTGTTGATCTGTATGAGGTTGAAGCATTCTTTTTTCTTGAAGCACTTGTTGCAGGAACAGCGCCTGAAGATTTGACAATTAGTGTGACTTATAAAGAAGTCTTGATAAAAGGAAAAAGAGTGTCTCCTCAGAAAAATGAAAACTATCTTTTTGAAGAGATGTACTGGGGAAATTTTTCAAGGAAGATAGAGCTTCCAAGTGAAGTAGAGATAGATAAGACAGAAGCCACACTTTCTCATGGAGTACTTATCGTAAAGTTACAAAAAATAAATACCGGACGAAAAAAAATAGTAAGGCCAAAAATTATTTAGCTCTTATACTTGCTTTGTAGGCTTGCTCAGAAATATCTTTCATCAATGACATCGCCCATGCTCTTGTTTCAGTAGAACTATCTTTACCCTTAATTATGACAGTAAGCATGTACGGTTTCCCTGGGATATAGACAATACCCGAATCAGCAAAAATCTTTTCAACTTCATTCTCGCCATATTTATGTGCAAAGAGAACAGATTCTGGAATACCTTGTGAAAGATAGTCTTTAAATGTTGCCCGGGTCATGTATTTTAAAATCTTTTCAGAATTTTCTGGTTTCAAAAAACTTGAAGTGTACAGCACTCGAAGAATACGAGTATACTCTTTTGCAGAAATAAATCCTTTTTCATTATAAAGATCTTGAAGTCCTGTTTCATTTTGAAACTGCACATAGTCAGAAAAAGTAAGGAGTCGTCGAAATACATTTTGTGCAGTATTATCAGAGTTTACAATAAGCTCCTTTAGAAGAGTTTCTATTGTATATGTGCCTACCCCTTTCTCATAAAGAGTGCCTGAATCTGAAGAGAGGTCTTCTGCCGTAGCAGTAAGTGTTTGCTCCCAAGCAAGTTCTCCTTTTTCAATTTTATGCACAACAAGAATTGCTTGTACGAGTTTTGAAAGAGATGCGGGAAAGAGATGCAAATCTTTATTAACCGAAATATTAGCACCAGAGTTAATGGTTTCATAATAGATAGAAAGCGTGTCAGGATACTGAGTACCGAGCTTGCTTAAATATTCTCGTAAATCTTGAATGTTGATAAGATAGTTCTCTGCTGGAACAAAGCGTCGCAATGGATCAAGGAGTGAATAATTTGAATTTAACATAATATGTTTTCTTTCCAAGAAAAAAACCCCAAAACCAACCAAAGGAACAAGTATAGCTAGGGTAATAGTTGCTATTTTATACCGACGAATTTTTTGCTCATTTATGTAATACTCTTTTTTCATACTTATTTTTTAAATACTAAAATACAGGATCTGTTGGAGCAGGGTCTCCCCCTTGCTCTACTGATGGGTCAGTGCCTCCTGGTGTGGAAGAAGTATCTCCTGGAGGAGTTTCTGCAGGTGGTGTGTCTGTTGGAGCAGGGTCTCCCCCTTGCTCTACTGATGGGTCAGTGCCTCCTGGTGTGGAAGAAGTATCTCCTGGAGGAGTTTCTGCAGGTGGTGTGTCTGTTGGAGTAGGGTCGATGGTAAGACCTTCATAAATACTTTCAATAATTTTTGCATCTCTCACACCAA
>CAYOYW010000021.1:0-6704 GCA_964408305.1 uncultured Candidatus Saccharibacteria bacterium | reverse complement strand
TCGATGGTAAGACCTTCATAAATACTTTCAATAATTTTTGCATCTCTCACACCAAGCGCAATCCATGAGAATCGAATATTTCGAGGGGCTTTCTTGTTGATTAAAATAGTAAAACCTGTTTGATCTTTGGCTGTAACAATATACTGGATATTCTGATTAAAGAGATCGCTGCTTGATGATTCATCAATATTATCTGTTGCCTCAAAAGTAATTGATGCGCTAACAATTGGTGTTGTCGCGTAGGCCTGATCAAAAGTAATTCGTACCTTTTTGTCTCCTTCTTTAATGAGTGCAAAGCCAGCTGTATCCTTATTAAAGAGTGGCGGAAGTGTAAATTCTGTTGGTGCATTAAAGAGTACCCCACTATCAAAGGTGGTATTGTTCTTAAAGAATGAAAGCCCTGCAAAATTTGCGTCTCCGCCAAAGTTTGCAGCACCAGAAACAGTAAGTGTCCCTGTTGTAACCGAAGTAAGGTTATCAAAGGCTCGAGCATTGAGCAGTGATTCAATTGTCGCGATTCTTTCCTGGAGTGCGTTTTGTGTATCAAGAACTGTTTGCATCTCTTCTGCAAGAGAATCAACCGATGTCCTTAGCCCACCAACAGATGCTTCAACGGTACTGATATTCCCAGAAAGTGCAGAAACAGCAGAAGCAACAAGCGAAAATCCTTGCTGTGAACTACTAAGTGCTGCAAGCTGATTCACCATATCTTGCATACCAGAAACAGAATCTGCTGATATTTCATGGGCACTAATTTTTCCAGCAAAAGAAGCATTTCCAGCCGCATCAAAAGTAATAACAGGGTTTTGTGATCCGCTCGAAAGGGTAAACTTACCAGTCGACCCAACAACAACACCTATATCAGCATTGGTTGCTGAGAGTGTTTGAGTGCTTACTGTATCTGCTGTAAGACGAGGGGTTATGATTTCAAGTCCTGCAGCGATTCTATCAACAAGAAGTTCACTGTCTGTGTTTGTTGTCTGATTTTGTATAAGTTTTGCAAGAACAGCGTTTGCAAAGTTTGGACCAGGTTCAATCCCAGCAAATTGACTCACTCCGAGACCATTGTAAAAGCCTTGTTCAACATACACCATGACTGTTTTTGCTCCTGATGTTGGAGACCATACTTCGAGCGCTTTACCAATCACTTGTCCTGCTTTGGTCGCCCTTTCTGCTTTTCCTGGCTCACTTGCAGAAGTGGTGAGATAGTCTCCTGGCATAATAAGATCAGAATTACTTGCAACCTTGACTGGCACACGACCATTAAGCGCAACCGGCATTGGGTTATCTTCCTCTTTAATATTGTTTCCGGTAGAAGTGAAATCTCCGTAGTTATCAACAACAATACCAATAGTATCTTTCTGGTATCGCTTTGTTGATTTAACTAACTTTGTCACCTTCCCTTTTATTTTTGTCCAATCTACACCTCCATTAACTGTGTCGTAGGTGTTAACTAACTCTGTACCAACAGCAACAATATCTCCAAATTCAATACCTTCACTCACCGGATATTTTTCTGCATAGTCAGCTTGTGGCGCTGCTCCACAATCTTTTATCTGATCAACACCAGCACCGTTTGTCTCATGACAAAGAGCATATCCGTTTGTTGATACCGCAAGGTTGACACTCGTATCTCCGGCACTGGTAACTTTGAATTTCGAAGTTGTATTGTTCTTCAAGTTAATAAAATCTCCGTTGAAAGTTCCGCTTCCTGATGCAAAATCCATAAGCAAACCTACGCCTGAGAAAGTAGATGTTGCATGGTAGAAATTTGCAAGTGCAGGCGCTGAAGTGAGCGTCGTGGTATAAAGACGAAGTGCATCACCTTGTGTTGTTCCTTGGGTTTCTCCATAAAGTGCAGCAGGTGCAGAAACTCCACCTGCAAGACCCGTAGTGATACCTTGTACTCCAAAAGTCGCTCCCGTTGCTCGAACACCGGTATTTGTACCCGAAGTATTTGAACCAACACTTGCGACAACTTCTATACCACGGACAGTATTTGCAAGACTTGTAGAATCACTCATACGAATGATCTGTCCAACTGCAGTATTTGCTTGGGTTACTGGTGAATTTGTAATCACCATACGATTTCCAACCTGAACACTATTACTCAAGTTATTTGGAGAGAAGGTCATTACTTCATGAATACCACCAACACCAGCACCGGTAACCCCGTCCACAGAAACAGTATTGTCTATATAGAGACGAGCACCAGAAGTTGTTTCTGTTGCAACACCCATAAGCACCTTACCCCCTACAAACGCTGCTGCATAGTTATTTGTCGAACCTGACTGACCATCAACATAGAGTCCATATGCACTTTCGGTATTTGATTTTCCTTGGTTGCCGATACGAACACCGTAATTGTTCTGTGTTCCTGATCCTGTTGGGGAGCCTGCAAGGTCTTGGATACGAATACCGTAAGTCTCATGGGTGCCAGAAGCACCAGAAGCTGTAAGTGTTGGAGCAAGATTAATACCAGTAACGACTGAAGTGCCAGAAGTAGAACTTGAAGCATTAGTAAATGCAAGATTAACAAGGTTTCCTGTATTTCCAGCGCCTGGGTTATACGAAGCTGCTGTTATATTGATAGCCCCTCCGGTTGTTAAAGAAGAACCCATAGTGATATTAAGATTCTTTTCGGTAGTATAGGCGCTCGCATCCCAAGTCGTTATCTCACCAGCATCAAAAGTAAGACTTTGGCTTCCTGTTGGATTTGTAATACCGTTCCATGTTGAAGATCCACCTGCGCCACAAGCAGAGCCTGTTCCAGAAACAACACCAGAACTATTTACCTGGAGACATTGTGTAGAGCCAGTGATGCTTGAAAAAGTTGGCGCAGAAGCAAATGTTTGTGTGCCAGTAAATGTCTGCCCTGCATCTGTTCGGGCAATAGTTGCCGAAGTTGAAGGGAATGTCATTGTCGTGCCATCAGTACCAGCAAGTGTTAGTGAGTTTGAAGCAGTAAGGGTTTTACCTGTCGCAATACTAAGTGTATTTGTTCCATTGGCAGTAATAGTGAGCCCGTTGTATGTTTTATTGGTTAGCGCTTCGCTACCTGCCAAAGTCGCAAGTGTCCCTGTTGTTGGAAGAGTAACATTTGTTGATGCGGTAGTGGTAAGTGTAAGTGCATTTGCTCCAGAAGTTGTAAATGATGAAGCAGTACTAATGTTGCCTCCAAGGGTAATAGTGTTTGATCCATTGTTAACACCCGTACCTCCACGAGTACCAGAAAGTGTCCCGGTCCAACCGAGCGTAAGAGATGTTGCTGCAAGGAGCGAAGTTGTTGGACTACCTCCTAAGGTAAGAGTGACATTGGTGTCGTCTGATTTTGTAAGTGCTGCACCTGAAGTGATGGAAGCAGCAGAAAGTGTACCAGATGTTACAAGACCGAGAGTTGAAAGTGCTGTTGAAATATCACCCGTTTGTTGCACTACTGGTGTTGCGTTGAAGAAACCGAGTTTTTGTGTTGTCGCTGTACCGATCTTGGTACCAGTGGTGGTGTCTGTAACAATATTTACTGCTGAAGTTGTGAGGTTGCCTGTAAATGTAGTAGCTGCAATCTTTGTAACAGTAAGTGTGTCTGTTGAGAAAGTAAAATCTGCATCTTCAGATACAACATTTCCCGCTCCTTCAAACAGAACTCTTCCTGCTGTTCCAGAGGTAACAGCTGTTGTACCAATAGTAATGCCACTACCCCCACTTCCACAAGCAGCAGCTGCAACAGAGATAAGCCCTACATTATCGGTTTGCAAACACCGGGTACCACTACCCCCAAGGAGCGCAACACTTAGACTCCCGTTTGAAAAAACAAATTGGGAATTAGTAGAGTCTATGTGAAGTGTCGTTCCGTTTTGAATAACAGCCGGATCTCCTATTGTTATATCGCCAGCAGAAATAACAAAAGTTGATGTGCCTATATTAAAGTCGGCATAGGTATCTACACCTGCATCAATTTTTGCACTTCCAGCAAGCCATGCTGCATAATTTGTAAGTCCGTTTTGTGCTTCTGCATAAATACCGTAATTTGTAGCGGTTGCACCAGTGTGTGTGTTAGAAAAATATCCACCATAAGTAGTCTGAGCTCCCGTAATAGCTCCAGCGAGAGATATATTTAATCCTTTTTGCCCTGTAATGCCTCCACTACCGTTTGAGGTAAGAGAAAGAATACTTCCAGAAGTGAGAGAGTTCGCAGTGATAGCATTAGCAGTAGTTGTAGTACCAGTAAATGTTTGCGTTGAGGTACCTGTACCAGAGGCCATTGTAAAATTCTGATTAGCAGCTACCGTAAGTGTTCCATTTGATGTGAGGCCTGAAGTTGCGGTGATGAGAGAAGAGAATGTTTTTGCTCCTGCAAATGTTTGAGTTGTTGTAGAAACTCCGCCAGGGTTTGAACCATCAGCTGGTTGCAGTGTTAATACTTGTCCTGAAAGGCTTGCACCGTTTCCATTTGGAGAAGAACCGAAGCTTCCAAGTGTCACATCTCCACTGTTGGTACCTGAGAGATTCGAGAATGTTCCAGTACCTGTACAAGCAAAGTTTCCATTTGAATTTGTTACCGTACAACCAGTAGAGCTTGAACCCCCACCAAGTAAAATATTTCCTGTTGAAGTTGCTCCAATACTGACTGTTCCCGTACTTTTTGCATCAATAGTTAAATTTTCATCTGTTCCAGAAGAAATAGTTGAAAGGGCAAGTCCTCCACCTGCTGCTGCAGCAGTAACCTTAAGCCCTGTTGCACTTGATGCAGTGTTTGTATCTACTTGAAAAGCGTAGTTACTTCCGAGTCGAGCAACAGTAAGCGCTGTAGTTGATGGAGTTGTAAACTGGCCATTTCCAACCACATCAAGCGCTGCTGTTGGAGTAGAAGTATTAATACCAAAAGACCCATCATGTGTTGATTTATCATAATAAGCACTACCATTTGTATCATCCAAATAAATTAATGACCCATTCGCTGCAACACTAAGATCTCCAAACGAATAATTTCCTGCCGCACTGTTAAAACTTAACATTCCATCAGAGCCATTTGAAAAAAAGTTTATGGTTGGCCCAGAGAGATCAACCCCACCTGAACCAGTAAGTGTGACACCTGTACCACTGACACTGACAAGGTTTGCACCACCAGCAACATCACCAATCTTTATGAGGTCGTTACTAAGTGAAGAACCGACACTGAGTCTTGTCTCATATGCTCCACCGTTTATAGATGACTGAAGAAGCCATGAACCAGAAGGATTAGCTGACCCTTGGGCAGGCAAAACATAACTTCTGAAGGCAACACTTTGACTTGCAGCAGTAGCATCTGTTTTCCAACCTTGTCCTGTCCAAATAACTGCTGGAGAAATTTGCTGTGCTGCGTTTGCTGCGGCAGTTGTATTCTCAAGAGATATACCAGAAGTTGCGGTTTGTGTAGTTCCAAGAGCGTTTGTTGTTATGCCGAGGCGAGCAGAAGGAGTTGTTTGCCCAATACCAAATCTATCATTTACTTCATCATACGCAGAAAGAGATCCAAAAATTATTTTCCCTTTTGTTGCATTTGATGTTGAAGAGAGTGTGAGATTGTTCCCTGCAGCAGTTCCTCCAACAGCACTCTGTCCACCAGATACGCCTGTTGAAAGATTTGCTGTTATTGTTCCAGAAGAGTTAGTAAGCCCTGTTGAGAAAGTAAGTGCTGATTGTGCCCCAATATCAGAGAGCACTTCTGCTGCTGTTCGCTTTCGAAGAACATTTCCTCCAGTTATTGTGACAAAGTCTCCTGTTGCATTCGATACTCCTGAAAGGGTTATATTTCCAGAAGAAGTAATACCTGTTGCCCCAGTGATAGCTCCCGCAGAAGAAATATCGATGTTTGTCGTATCAAGTGCAAAGGTTCCTGATCCGCCACCAATACTCACAAGCGCATTTGATGTTCCCGTGTTTATATTTGTTGCAAAGTTTGAGTTGTTATTTATGGAAACAGTGGCACCACTTGTCGTAAGCCCTGTCGAGGTAAGAAGTCCTGCAATGGTGAGAGCACCACTTGAAGTGATTTTGTTTGAACTAGAGAAAAACTGAATGTCACCAGTGACACCGTTTTGAAAAGTAAGCGCCGTTGTTCCTGTTGCTTTAAGACCAGGGGTTGTACCACCAAGAATAAGTGCGTCACTGGTAAGCACTGGAATTTGATTTCCTGTTGCACTCTGTGCTGGAGTAAAGCCGCCAACTGTTCGAGCATTAATTGCAAAACCAGAAGAAACAACTCGCTGTCTTGGAGAGAGTGTTTCAAAACTTACCCCACTACAAGATCCAGAAACCTGAGCTGCAACTTCAACATTGATGAATACTTGATCGTCAGTAAAACCATAACTGCTCAAATCATCTCCTCCAGCAGCAATATCTCCAACATTTGCATTAAAGACTCCTTCACGAGTAAGGATAGTCATCGTGCTCGGCGTACCAGCTGGCCAAACTTTTGATCCACCTGTTGAAGCGTTGTAAAGAGAAAAACGATAACAGTAGTTAGTCCCACTTGGCCCACCAAGTAAGTTCCCTGAAGAGTTAAGAAGCCTTCCTTGAAAGTTGATAATGCTTGGAACTCCTGCGGTAGCTTCTACCTTTGCAGAAAAAAATGGAAGAAAAGTTGATGAAAGTATAAGGAGTGAAAGAGAAAAAGTAAGCACAAAATTGCGCTTTTGATGTACTCGGCGTTTGCTCTGAAAAAT